>DASUDA010000001.1:0-35146 GCA_036275835.1 bacterium
CGTGCGGGATGCGCTCGTCGCCTACGGGGTTGAGCACGGCTACGTAACAGGGTTTACGTTGCCCGTTGTGGCCGAGACCTATGATCCAGATGCTACCGCACGAGCATCTCGATCGTATGTTTGAAGGAGCCGTTGAGGCAGTGGAAGAGTCGATTGTGAACGCGCTCACCGCCGCGGAGACGATGGTGGGGTTCAAAGACACCGTCCACGCGCTTCCGCTGGACCAACTGCAAACGATCATGGCCCGGTACAGGGGTCAAGACGAACGAAGTCCTTGACGCCAGGCCTGGGTCTCATGTGCGACCGAGCGCGCACTCTGATTCCGGCGGGTGAAGGCACCGGGCCCCCCGCGTGGAAGAGACCTCCGAGCTCACCGGAGGGTTGATCGGCGATGCAGCTTGAAGAGGCGCTGGAGCACCTTCTCGCGACGACCGTCTCCGTGCCGGCCGAGGGCGTTCCTGTCCAGGAGGCCTGCGGTCGCGTGGCGGCTGACGACGTCCTTGCGCCCGGGCCCGTCCCCCATTTTTCCCGGGCGGCGATGGATGGGTTCGTCTGTCACGACGCAGACCTCCGGGATGTCCGTCCTGAGCAGCCCGCGATCCTGCGTGTCACGGGCGCGGTTCGGATGGGAGAGCCGCCGGGAACCGGCCCCCGACAAGGGGAGGCCTGGGCGATCACGACCGGCGGGCCGCTGCCCCGGCACGGGGATCGCGTGGTTCCGCTGGAGGCGGGCCGGCTGGTCGGCGACCGGCTGAGGATCGAGCGACCGGTGGGTGCCAAGTCGAACATCGCCGGGGTGGGCGAAGACATCTCGTCCGGTGCGCTGCTCGTGCGAACAGGAGAGGTGATTCCGGCGCCGGCGACCGGAGCGCTAGCCGCCTGCGGCATTCAGATGCTCAAGGTCTACCGCCGTCCGCACGCGGCGCTGGTCGCAACCGGTTCTGAGCTGGTCGAACTCTCCGCGGCGGAGACGGTACTCCCGTCCGGGCGGGTCATCAACAGTAACGCGGTGACCCTCGCGGGGGAACTCCGGGCGGCCGGATGCAGCGTGGACTATAGGGGGGTCGTTTCGGATCGCCCCGAGGACCTCCACGCGGCGTTCGCCTCCCTCCGCGACGGATACGACGTGGTCATCTCAACCGGAGGGGTCTCGGTCGGACGCTACGATGCCGTCCACCGTACCTGGCTGGATCTCGGCGCGCAGCGTATCGTCGGCCGTGTAGATCTCAAACCCGGGGGTCCGTTCTTTGCCGGCCGGCTCGGGAACGCGTGGGCGCTTGGGCTCTCGGGAACGCCGGTAGCCTGTCTGGCCGCCTTTCACCTTCTTGTCCGCCCGTTTCTCAGGCGCCTTGGAGGGGCGCGGCACACCATCCGTCCCCTCGTGATGGGCGTGCTGGCTACAGGCTTTCCCCGGCCAACCGACCGGATGCGCGCGCTGTGGGCCCGGGTGGATTCGCCCGCCGAGGGGATTCCCGAGGTGGAACTGCTGGTCGGCCGGCGGACGGGAAACTTCGCCTCTCTGCTCCCGGCGAATGCTCTCGTGCTGCTGCCGTCCGGCACCCCCCCGCTTCCTCCAGGGTCGCGGGTGACCACGTTGCTGCTCGACCGGCAAGAGGACCGCACCTGGTTGGAAATTCGGGCACCCGTCCCCGGACCTGCCGTCGTTGGGGTGACCGGAGAGTCCGGCAGCGGCAAGACCGCCGTCATCGCGGGGCTGATCAGGCGGCTAGCGGCCACCGGCATCCGTGCTGTGGCCGTCAAGCACGCCGCGCACGGCTTTACTCTGGACCGCCCCGGAAGCGACAGCGCCCGCGTCATGGAGGCCGGAGCCGGGATTGTCGTTCTGGCGGGACCGGATGAGACGGTCTTCCGGATCGCGGCGGATATCAGCGACCCAGACCGCATCGCCCGCATGGCGGCAGACACCGGCGTCCACGTCTGGGGGCGTGCGCCGGACCTCGTTATAGTGGAAGGATTTGACCATGCGGCGAGACCGGTGATTCACGTCGGTCCCCAGAAGCCCGGCGCGGCGGCGGGAGAGATCTGGGCAGCCCTGCCGGTGGTCGCGTCCCTGACCCGACCGGAGCTGGAGAGGGAACTGGACCATCTGGCCGCGCTGGTGGGCACGCGCCTGCGTCGGGAAAGTCTGCGCCTCGCGCGAGTGGCGCGAAGCTCCAGCGCGCGCGGATGACGCCGTTGACGGCATCAGGCTGCGCTGGTAGCATCACCCGTGAAGACCCATGCCGATACGCCTGAACCGTTCTGACGCGGGCGCCGGTGAGCCCAAGGCGGCGCGGACAAGCACGGCGCGGCGGAGTGTCGCTCAGATCCGCGACAGCACGGCTCACGCGCGCAGCGACGTTCTCGCCGTGGAAGAACCCCTCGAGATCCGCCTCTACCCGCCGGACGGACAGCCCTACGTGCAGGTGTCCGTGACGATGCGCACGCCGGGGCACGACTTCGAGCTGGCCGCGGGGTTCCTCTACACCGAGGGCATCCTCCAGGGCGCGGACCAGGTCCAGTCCCTCAGATATTGTACGGATCCCGATCTCGACGGCGAGCAGCAGTACAACATCGTCAACGTCGTCCTCCGGCCCGGAACCTCATACGATCCGGAGCGTCTGCGGCGCAACTTCTACACGACGTCCAGCTGCGGGGTCTGCGGGAAGGCCTCGATCGACGCGATCCACGTCAGGGGGATCTGCCCTGTCCCCGAGGATGCGTGGGTCGTGGAGGGAGAGATGTTCGGCCGGCTCGAAGAGCAGCTGCGGAGTTCCCAGGCGATCTTCGAGAAGACGGGCGGCCTGCATGCGGCCGGCCTGTTCGATGGCCAGGGGCGCCTCCTGGCGCTCCGGGAAGACGTGGGGCGGCACAACGCGGTCGACAAGCTGATCGGGCATGCGTTTCTGGAGCGTCTGCTGCCCCTTCACCGCCATCTCATGATGGTCAGCGGCAGGGCGAGCTTCGAAATCATGCAGAAGGCCGCGGCGGCCGGCATTCCCATCGTGGCCGCTGTGTCGGCGCCCTCGAGCCTCGCGTGTGACGTCGCCCGGTCGTTTGGGATGACGCTCGTGGGGTTCGTCCGCGGCACCCGATTCAGCGTCTACACGGGAGCCCACAGGATCCGGCTCAAAGGACAGCAGATCAGCACGGACGCGTAAGACATGGCCCGCATGAAGCCCGGCAACGGAACGGGGACGTCACGGCGCTTCGTCGGTCCTTCCCCCATCGGCCTGGGTTACGTCAAACCCAACCACTACCGTGAGATCGCCAAGACGCTCCGCGAAAACAGCGACCAGCTCGGATTTGCATGGCGCATTCTCAACGACGGATGCTGCGACGGATGCTCATTGGGCACCGTGGGAATGCGCGACTGGACGATCCCGGGCATCCACCTCTGCACCGTGCGGTTGAAGATGCTGCGGCTCAACACGATGCCCGCGGCCGATGTCAGGACTCTCGAGCGTCCGCAGGACCTGAGGGCGGCCTCGGCCAGCGACCTGCGGCGGATGGGACGGCTCCCCCATCCGATGGTCTGGCGCCGCGGAGAGCCCGGCTACCGGAGGGTCACCTGGGACGAGGCGCTGGATGTGTGCGCCGGGCCCATCCGCCGCGCCGCCGAGAGGGACCCGGACCGGATGTACTTCTATCTGACCTCGCGCGGCATGCCCAACGAGACCTACTTCGCCTTTCAAAAGGTGTCTCGCTTCCTCGGCACCAACAACATTGACAACTCCGCGCGCGTCTGCCATGCGCCCAGCACATCGGCCCTGGGGGTGACGATCGGCTACGGGGCCACCACGTGCTCGTACACGGACTGGATCGGCACCGATCTGCTGATCCTGGTTGGGACGAACATCGCCAACAACCAGCCCGTGGCGATGAAGTACGTCGACGAAGCCAAGAAGAAGGGCACGCGCGTCGTGGTCGTCAACACGTATCGCGAGGAAGGGCTGGAACGATACTGGGTCCCCTCGTCCTGGGACAGCGCCCTTTTCGGCACGCGGATGATGGACGAGTTCTTCCAGGTCACCAACGGGGGCGATGCGGCATTCTTCACCGGTGCCGTGAAGCATCTGATAGAGACGGACAGGGTCAATCACGAGTTCATCTCCCGCTGCACGACCGGGATCGACGCTCTCCGGGAGTACGTCCGCGGACTGTCGTGGGAACAGCTGGAGCGGGGAGCGGGAACGACGGAGGCGGAAATGCGGCGGTTCGCCGACCTGTACGCCGGCGTCGAGACGTCGATCACCGTCTGGTCGATGGGTGTGACGCAGCATGAGCACGGCCAGCAGAACGTGTTTGCCATTAGCAACCTCTCGCTGGCGATGGGACGGATCGGCCGGCCGCGGACCGGCCTCAACCCGATCCGGGGCCACTCGGGAGTCCAGGGAGGCGCTGAAGTGGGCGCTGTCCCCACCAGCTATGGCCAGGGCCGCAGGGTCGGCGACCCGCAGGCGATGGCCGCGATGAAAGAGATCTGGGGGTTCGACGTGCCCGGCACAGCCGGGCTGACGGCCTCAGCAGCGATGCATGCCGCGCACGACGGCAGGCTCGACGTGCTGTACTCCGCCGGCGGAAACTTTCTGGAAACGATGCCCGATCCGGAGTACGTTCGCGAAGCCCTGGAACGCGTCCCGGTCCGGATCTTCCAGGATATCGTCCTCAACCCGATGATGCTGCTGCCTCCCGGCGAGGTCTCGGTGATCCTGCCGGGCGCCACACGGTACGAGACGCCGGGAGGGATCACCGAGACGACCACCGAGCGGCGGATCGTCTTCAGCCCGGAGATCCCCGGCCGCCGGATCGGCGAGGCGAAGCCGGAGTGGGAGATCCCCATGCTGATTGCCGAGCGCGTGGTCCCGAACCGGCGGAACCTGATCCACTACGCCACGACCGCCGAGATCCGCCAGGACATTGCGCGGGTCGTCCGAGACTACGAGGGGATTCAACACCTCCAGAAAAAGGGGGATCAGGTGCAGTGGGGCGGGCCGCGGCTGTGCGCCGACCACAGGTTCAGGACGCCGGACGGCAGGGCGCACTTTGCCATCCCGCGCTGGCCCGATGTGACGATTCCTCCCGGCAGGTTCTCCGTGAGCACGCGCCGGGGGAACCAGTTCAACAGCATGGTGTGGGGGGAGCATGATCCTCTCACCGGCTCCGACCGCGACGACGTCCTCGTCTCGCCCCAGGACGCCCGCTCCCTCGGCCTCACGACCGGCGATCCTGTCCTGCTGCGCTCCGAGATAGGGGAGTTCCACGGAAAGATCCGCATCGCTGGCATGGCACCGCGGAACCTGGAGGTGCACTGGCCGGAAGCGAACGCGCTGATCCGCTCGGGGCATTACGACCCGAGTTGCGGCGAGCCGGACTACAATGCGATCTGCGAGCTCATCCCGCTCGGGAGGCACCTGACGGCACCGGCGGGCGCTCCTGTCCAGGGACCGCCGGGATCATTTAAGGCTCCGGGAGGGGCAGCGGGCTCCACGTAGCCGCGGACCGGTCTTTCGGCGGTGACCACGCGTCGATGTCGACCGCACCAGGGCCGAACACTTCCACGTCCACGCTCCGGACCCCCCATCTCAGCGCATCCTCAACGGTCGAGAAGTAGATATCCATTTGCTCCCCTCGCACCGTCGGGCCCATCAGGTCCCGCACCCTGTAGAGCCACCCTCGTATCCTGACAACGGTGCCCATGGGGATCCTGTTCGAGAGCTGCCTGCTCACCGCGACCGTCCCCACCCACGGCGCGCCTCCGGTATAGACGACCTTCCCGCATCCCAGCCGGCCGCACCATTCGTGCCCGTCATCGGCATTGTATCCGGTCGTTTTAACGCGAAGCACCGTCACCGGTTCCACGTACCTCCACTCCGCCGTGGCGTCCCTTGGTTCCCCGAACCCGACGAACGCCAAACCCGACAGCAGGGCGGCCGCGGCCAAGACGACCAACAGGGCCCTCATCGTTCGAACATTCCCTGGGAACGCCGCACACCAAGTCGCATCGCTCGCTCCCCCCCAACGTGGACGTGATCAAACGCGCACCGGCTCCCCGGCTCTAAGAAAAGAGCTGGACACACTTCGCGCCCAGCTTCGGTAGCCCCGCTCACCACGAACCGTGGTGCCGCGGCTTTGCGCCCCCGCCCACAGGACGGGGTTGCCTTTATCGGCCGGATGAACCTGTGAAGTTGCGGTTCACACTATACCCGGGCCCTAAATCCGGTGTCAATGCAAAGTCCCGAGAAGTTGCATGAGAGAATGCGTGATAATTCTGCGTGAGCATCGTCTCGCGCAGCCCGCACTTCTCGCCCGCTCGTGGGGCTTCACTCCGATTCGATCCCCCGATTGACCCGCGCAGTATAATAAGTGCCGTGATTCAAGCGGATGGAGGTGGGCTCATGACCCGGAGGATTGCCACACGCGGGCGGAAAGATGGGGCGGGACACCGGAGCAAACCAACATCTCGTGCCGCCACGCGCACGGGCAAGAAGACCGCCAGCGCACGTGCCCTGACGCCGGCGGCCCCAGTGCCAGTCCCGATGCCGGCGGCCCCGAAGGCGGCGGCCCGAAAACCGGCGACGCTTGACCGTCACAGCGGGAAACCCGCACCGGCCCGCAGGCGCGCAGCCGGCAGGCCGGACGTCATGACGCGTCTGGACAAGGACGCGGAATTGGAGCGCGAAGCGCGCCTGGACGCCCGCACCGAGGACGATGAGGACCTCGACTGGCTGACCGACGAGGAAGATCCCCGTAAGCAGATCGTGGAGGGCGACGAGGATGGGGACCCGCACCACCACGAGGAGTGGTAGCGCGGGCCGCCGTTCACTTCGACGCTATTGTGATGTGTGGGGGGAGGACTCTCCCTCCGCGATCTGTGTGAGCCTCGCCAGATCCTCCGGGGTGTCCACATCCCAGGACGCCTCCGGTCTGATCGGGACTTCTGCGACCAGGTCCGGGTGCTTCGTGATCAGGGGACGCGCTCCCACATCGCCCGAGAGCGCCGCGGCTTCGGCGAAGAGGGGCCGGGCGATGAGGGTCGGAGCCCCGACGACGTTCCCGTAGCGCGAGGCGACGAGCGGCTTGCCTGTGGCCCGGTAGGTATCGATCAGGGCATCGATCGTGTCGGCACCGAGGCAGGGCTGATCGGCGAGGAGAACGACGGCCGCTTCGCACTGTGGAGGGAGCGCGCTGATTCCGGCCGCGATCGATGTCCCCATTCCCTCCCGGTAGCGACGATTGAGGATCGTGCGGATGCCCGCCGCGACCGGCTCCTGTCCCACGCGGTCGGCCATCTCCCCCAGAACGACAAGCACGTCATCGCACCGGGAGGCCCGCGCCGCGGCAATCACCCGACCCAGGAGAGTTTGGCCGCGCAGGGTGAGGAGGAGTTTGGGAGACCCCATCCGCCGGGAGCGCCCGGCCGCCAGGATGAGGGCCGTGATCACTCGTCAAGACGCAACCGGCGCGTGGATCGACCCCCGGCGGTTACGCAGGGAGGCGACGCGGCGGCCGCTTCGTACGGCCTGGATCTCCGTCAGAATGCTGAGCGCGATCTCCTCGGGGGACTCCGCACCTACGTCCAGCCCGACCGGGCCGTACAGACGCGCGCGCTCGCGGTCGTCGAGCCTCACCCCCGCCTTCTCGAGTTCGGCGAGAAGCTTGTCTGTCCGGGCGCGCGGGCCGAGGAGCCCGATGTAGCGCGCGGGCGTCCCCAGGAGCGCGCGGAGGATCGCCAGATCGTGGAGGAAATTGTGCGTCATCACGACGGCGAACGTGTCCCGGTCGACGCGGGTCTTGTGCGGGATCTCTGGATCTTCGGCAACGATGACATCGTCAGCCTCCGGAAACCGCTCCCGCGTCGCGTACGCCGGCCGCCTGTCCGCGACGGTGACCCACCACCCCAACTCGTGGGCGAGCCGGACCAACGGGATCGCATCGTGCCCGGCCCCACAGACCAGCAGGGGGAGCGGGGGAGCGATGACCTCAATGAACACCTCGCCTCGCCCGGTAGGCATCTCCACCGACACGGTGGACGCCCCGCCGGCCCTGACCTGAGCGCGTGCCGCGGCCGCGACCCGGGCGTCGAGCCCGGCATCGCCGAACGATCCCCGGACGCCGCCCTCCGCGGGGACGACGAGGCGGGCGCCGAGGGCGGGGCCGCCGGGCGGAGCGGCGACCACCGTGGCGAGGGCGACGGTCCGGCGGCGCTCGACGGCGTCACGAAACAGTGCAACGAGATCACACCCGTCCAGGGGGGATTCGGGCGCGGGGGACACGCGCTCGATGAACACATCGATCACCCCGTTGCACCCCAGCCCGAGCCCCCACACGGTATCGTCGCCGGACATCAGATCGTATGTCACCAGTCGGGGCTGTCCCGACTGGATCACCTCGCGGGCCACCTCGGCGGCATCTCCCTCCAGGCATCCGCCGCTGATCGACCCCGTCGTGCGGCCGTCCGGGTGAATGAGGAGACGGGCGCCCTCGCGGCGGTAGGTGGAGCCGCGCACGCGGACGACGGTGGCGAGCGCGGCCTGCTCTCCCCGCGCGCGAAACGCCGCCAGCGCGCCCAGGATGTCTCGCAGTTCTCTCATCGGGTCTCTCCCCGCGGGACCATGCCCGGGGCCGACGGGGCGGGAGAGAACGGGCGGCGGCGGCGGGGCTCCCGCAGATGCCGCTCCAGTTCCCGCAGGCTTCGGATGTTGTGCGCGGACGCGAACACGTCCACGAAGGGCAGCGCCGCGTTCATGCCCTGCGTCACCGGCTCATAGCCGGGACTCCCCAGCAGCGGGTTCAGCCAGATCAGTCTGCCCGCCCGGGCCCGGAGCGCGCGCATCGCCGACGCCAGCACGTCCGCGTCACCCGTGTCCCATCCGTCGCTGCAGACCACGACGATCGTCCGCGGGTCCACCAGGCGGCGACCATACGTCTCGTTGAACGTCCGGAGGCTGGCGCCGATCTTTGTCCCGCCCGACCAGTCCGGCACCCGGCGCGAGGCCTCCAGAAGGGCCTCCCGGATGTCCCGGTGGTCCAGCGCATCCGTCACGCGGGTGAGCGACGTGCTGAACAGGAACGACTCGACACGGCCCAGCATTCCCTGGAGCGCGTAGATGAACTGGACCAGGAAGCGGCTGTAGATGTCCATCGATCCGCTGACATCGCACAGGAGCACCAGCCTGGCCTTGCGGATCCTCCGGCGCTGCCAGACGAGATCCACCGCGTCCCCTCCGAACTGGAGGCTGCGGCGCATCGTCCGGCGGAGGTCCACGAGGGAGCCGCGTCTGTCCGATCGCATGCGGCGCGAGAGACGCATCGCGATGCGCCGGGCGATCAGCACGATGAGCTCGGAGATGGCCTCAAGGTCGTCGGCGGAAAACGCGCTGAAGTCCTTGCGCGCCCTGATCTCGGCCGGGCTGTACGCGGGGACGGCCCGCTCATCCTCCTCCGAGATCCCCTCGCCCGACCACTCCGTGACGGTCAGCTGACCCTCCTGTTCCGTGCCCGGGGCCTGTTCCCGCGCCGCCGGTTCGCCGTCCTCGGCACCGGCGTGGGGCAGCGCCGCACCGAGCGGCGATTCGCTCCAGAACCGCGCGAACTCGTCGTCAAATACCGGGAGGTCGTCTCCGCGGGAACAGAAGATCGTCCGGAGCGCGAGCCGCACTTCGTCGCGGTCCCAGAGACTCGTCTCCGCGAGGCCGCGCAGGGCCAGGCCGATCTCCGCGGGACCCACCAGCAGGCCCCGCCCCCGGAGCCGGCGGCCGAAGAGCGTCACGTTGGCGGCAAGATTTCCCGGCCGGACCCACGCGGACATCTCAGCGCCCTTTGGGAAGCTGCGCGGCCAGGGAGGCGAGGCGCTCGGACGTCCACCCATCACCGCTGGCCCCGGTCGTCTCCACGGCGTTCAGAATGGGGTGAAGGTAGTGCGTCCGGATGCGCACAAGATCTTCCTGATCCTTGCAGAGACACCCGAGGGTCTCCTCAATGGCCGCCGGATCGAGATGGTCGCGGTGGAGGGCCATCAGTGCCGCGCTCCAGTCGAGCGTCTCGGCCACACCGGGAATCTTCACCAGGGGGACGACGCGCACGAGCTGCATGAACCCGCAGATCTGATGCGCGAGGCGGTCGTTGATTCCCGGCACTTTCGTCTGCACGATCGTCAACTCTTTCTCGAACGACGGGTATTCGATCCACAGGTAGAGGCACCGCCGGCGGAGCGCGTCGCTGAGATCACGCGTTCGATTGCTGGTCAGGACGACGTAGGGAATATGCTGCGCCCGGACGGTGCCGATCTCGGGGATGCTGACCTGGAAGTCGGAGAGGACCTCCATCAGGAACGCCTCGAACTCCTCGTCCGCGCGGTCCACCTCGTCAATCAGCAGCACCGGAGCGTGGTCGGCGGTGATGGCCTGGAGCAGGGGGCGCTTCAGGAGGAAAGGCTCGCTGAAGATCAGGTGCTCCTTCTCCTCGACGGGCCGGCCGGTGGTCTCCTCCAGCTTGATCCGGAGCATCTGCCGCTGATAGTTCCACTCGTAGAGGGCGGTGTGGACATCCAGTCCCTCATAGCACTGCAACCGGATCAGGTCCGTCCCCAGGGCGCCCGCCATGACCTTCGCGACCTCGGTCTTCCCGACGCCGGCCGCCCCTTCGATCAGCAGCGGCTTGCGGAGAACGATGCTCAGGTAAATGGACGTCGCCAGACCGCGGTCGGCGATGTAGCCCTGCTGTTCCAGCTCCGTGACCGTTTGAGAAATACCGCCGAACGCCTGGCGGTGGTTCGAGACAGACGTCATGCGAGCCGATCACTCCTTCCGGACCCCGCGGTGCAGCGCGTGTCGAGCCCGACACACGCATCCGCGCGGCCCGATTACCGCATCATTCTAGCATAACGCCGCCTGGGCCCGGAATCTTTCCGCGCGGCCCGGAGCGGCGAGAGTATAGGAATCGCATGTCCGGCCATCGAAAGGTACTCTCCCCTATGAGCACGCGGTACATGGGCGCCCGCATTCCGCGCAACGAAGATCCCCGGCTCCTCCAGGGCCGCGGGCTCTTCGTGGACGACGTCCGTCTCCCGGGGATGCTCCATGCGGCGCTCCTGCGGAGCCCGCACGCCCACGCGCGGATCCGGAGGATCGACGTGAGCCGGGCGCGGGCCGCGCCGGGCGTCGCGGCCGTGTATACGCATGCCGACCTCGGCCCGCTCGGCGGCCCTCTACCGAAGCTCATTCCCCATCCCGCGCTGGTGCACCACAAGACGCAGTACGCGCTGGCTCCGGACACGGTCCGGTACGCCGGCGAGCCCGTCGCGTTTGTCGTGGCGGAGAGTCGCTATGCTGCCGAGGACGTCCTCGACCTCATCACCGTGGACTACGATCCTCTTCCCGTCGCCGCCACGCTGGAGGAGGCGACCGCAGCCGGCGCCCCGCTCGTGCACGACGATATCGGCACCAACGTTGCCGCCCACTACACGCAGCGGGTGGGAAACGTGGAGCAGGCCTTTGGGGCGGCCCCGCATCGTTTCCGGGAGCGGCTGGTCATCGACCGCGGCGCCTCCTGTCCGATGGAGACGCGCGGCGTCGTCGCGTCCTGGGACCCGCGGACCGACCGGCTGGAGGTGTGGGACAGCACGCAGGCGCCGATCCCGATCCGGAATGGGCTGGCGGCGATGTTCGGCCTGCTCCAGCAGAACGTCCGTGTGGTGGCCCCGGATGTGGGCGGAGGGTTTGGACCCAAGATCATGATGTTCTATCCGGAGGAGATCCTCGTCCCCCTGGCCGCGATGCGGCTCGGACGGCCGGTGAAGTGGATCGAAGATCGCCGCGAGAATTTCGTCGCCACGAACCAGGAGCGGGAGCAAATCCATGACGCGGAGATCGCTGTGGACGCAGACGGCCGCATCCTGGGCGTGCGAACGGTGTTCCTGTACGACGCGGGCGCCTACATCCCGTACGGGCTCATCGTTCCGATCGTCGCCGGCACGACGCTCCCGGGTCCGTACCGGATCCCGCATTACCACTGCGAGTTTGCGGCCGTCTTCACGAACAAGACCACGGTCAGCCCGTACCGCGGGGCCGGCCGTCCTCACGGCGTCTTCGTCATGGAGCGGCTCCTCGACCGGGTGGCGCGTGAGCTCGGTCTCGAGAGGACCGAGGTCAGGCGCCGCAATCTCATCCAGCCCGATGAGTTCCCGTACGATGTCGGACTCGTGTACCAGGACAACGCGCCGCTCCGGTACGACAGCGGCAACTACCCCGCCTGCCTGGACCGCGCGCTGGAGTTGATCCGGTACGCGGAGTGGCCGGCCCGGCAGCGCGCCTTCCGCTCCCAGGGCCGGTACCTGGGGCTCGGGGTGGCGTGCTACGTGGAGGGAACGGGGATCGGTCCGTACGAGGGATGCCGGATCACGGTCGAGCCGTCGGGGAAGGTGTGCGTCGCCACCGGGGTGGGAACGCAGGGGCAGGGGCACATGACGTCGTTCGCGCAGATCGTTGCGGATGCGCTGGGAGTGACCCCCCGCGACGTCTCCGTGCACACCGGCGACACGGGGCTCTTCAGCTGGGGCACCGGCACGTTTGCCAGCAGGGCGGCCGTCGTCGCGGGCAATGCCGTCGCGCTCGCCGCTCAGGCGGTCCGAGAGAAAGCCCGTGTCGTGGCGGCCAGGCTCCTGGAAGCGCCCACTGCGGAGATCGAGCTCAGCGAGGGGCGAGTGTTCGTCCGCGGCGTTCCCGCGCGTTCCCTCTCCCTCGGCGACGTCGCGCTCGCGGCGAACCCGCTACGGTTTGCGATGCCGCCGGAGTGGGACGGACCGGGCCTGGAGGCCATCCGGTACTTCACCCCTGCCCAGGGCACGTTCAGCAACGGCGTCCACGCCTGCGTGGTCGAAGTGGACCCGGACACGGGCATGCTGACCGTCCACCAGTATCTGGTCGTGCACGACTGCGGCCGGGTGATCAACCCCCTGATCCTCGACGGCCAGATCCACGGCGGGGTGGCGCAGGGACTGGGCGGCGTCTTCTGGGAGAAACTCGCCTACGATGCACAGGCGCAGCCGCTCAGCACAACATTCATGGATTACCTGGTGCCGACCGCGGCCGAAGTCCCGTCGTTCGAGATCGAGCATGTGGAGACGCCCTCCCCTCTCAATCCCCTGGGGGTCAAGGGCGCCGGGGAAGCGGGCGTGATCCCGGTTGCGGCCGCCGTCGCGCAGGCCATCGAGGACGCGCTTGCGCCCTTCGGGGTGCGCATCACGGAAATGCCGCTCAGCCCGAACCGCCTGCGGCAGCTCCTCGCCGAGGTGCGGAGGACCCCATGAAACTCGAAGGCACCAACACGCTTGCGGCTCCCGTCGAGACCGTCTGGAAAACAATCAACGATCCCGAAGCGCTGCGCCGCTGCACTCCCGGTCTCAAGGAGTTGAAGGAAGTGGCGCCCGACACCTACGAGGCGACGCTCGTGATCGGGGTCGCCGCCGTCAAAGGCAGCTACACGGGCAAGCTGGCGATCACGGACAAGCGGGCCCCCACCCACTACATCATCTCGCTCGAGGGGAGCGGCGGGCCCGGGTTCATGAAGGGCCAGGGGAGCGTGGACCTCGAGCCTCAGGGAGAGGGGACGCTCCTGCGCTGGACCGGAGACATTCAAATCGGCGGCCTCATCGCCGGCGTGGGACAGCGCATGCTCGGCGGCGTCGGCAAGATGCTGATCGGTCAGTTCTTCAAATGCCTGGAACAGACCCTCGGAGGCGGCGGGCAGGGCCCGGGAGGGAACCGGTGAAGCCGGCGCCGTTCGAGTACGTCGCGCCCCGCAGCGTCGAGGAGACGGTGCGCCTTCTCGGCGAGCACGGCGCCGACGCGAAGATTCTGGCCGGCGGGCAGAGTCTGGTGCCGCTGATGAACATGCGCCTCGCCCGGCCCTCGGTCATCGTGGACATCAACCGCCTTCCGGCGCTTGACTACATCACCCCCGGCCCCGGGGTGCTGCGGGTCGGCGCGCTGTGCCGGCAGCGGACCGCCGAGACGTCCCCGGTGGTGGCCGCGCAGTGTCCGCTGCTCCGGGACGCGCTGCGCCTTATGGGCCACGAGCAGATTCGGAACCGGGGCACAATCGGCGGGAGCATCGCCCACGCCGATCCATCGGCGGAACTCACCGCGGTGCTGGCGGCCCTCGGCGGAGACGTGTCCGTGCAGGGGCCGGGGGGCACGCGCGTGATCGCCGCCTCCGACCTCTTCGTGACGTATCTGACGACCTCGCTCGAGGCCCACGAACTGCTGACAGAGGTACGCTTTCCGGCGCTCCCCCCCGGGGCGGGATGGTCCTGGATGGAAATCGCCCGCCGTCACGGAGACTTTGCGCTGGTCGGAGTGGGCGTGGTGCTGGCCCCTCGTGGAGGGGTGATCTCGGAGGCCCGGATCGCTCTCACGGGCGTCGGCCCGGCGCCCGTCCGCGCCGCTGAGGCCGAACGCCTGCTGGCGGGACGGGCACCCTCGGAGGGGTTGTGGGACGAGGCGGGGACCGTGGTCCGCGCGTCACTCGAGCCAGAGGGAGATATTCACGCCTCGCCTGAGTACCGAAAGCACGTGGCGGGCGTCCTCACCAGCCGCGCGCTGCGCGAAGCTCTCACCCGGGTCGGGGAGACGCACTAGTGGCCGTGCGCGAGATCACCCTGCGCGTCAACGGACGGGTGTACCGCGGCCGGGCGGAGCCCCGGAAGACGCTCGCCGACTTCATCCGCGAGGACTGCGGCCTCACGGGAACGCACCTGGGCTGCGAGCACGGGGTGTGCGGCGCGTGCACGATTCTCATGGACGGGGAAGCGGTGCGCTCCTGCCTCCTGTTTGCCCTGCAGGCGGAGGGCGCGGAGTTGACGACGGTGGAAGCGCTGGCCGACGGCGAGCACCTCCACCCGATCCAGCAGGCCTTTTGGGAGATGCATGCGCTTCAGTGCGGATTTTGCACACCCGGGTTTCTCATGACAACCGTGGCATTTCTCCGCGAGAACCCTCACCCGACGGACCGGGACATCAGGGAGGCACTGGCGGGGAATCTCTGCCGGTGCACAGGGTATCAGAATATCGTGAAGGCCGTCGCGGTGGCGGCCGACGCGCTGGCTGCGCGCGCGCAGACCGTGGGGGCGGCGCCGGCATCCCGAATCGAGACCAGCGCACTCGCTGCATCACTCGACGCTGAAAACACAGCGCACGTCCCGCAGGGATGGACGGCTCCGGAGGTTAAGAAGGTACGGCGCAAGGTTTCGAACAGCGACTCCCGCGTGCGCGGGGACCGGAGCGCGGGCGGGGCGAAGGCGAAGCGACGGCGGGCACGGGGACGCTGACATGGTCTGCTTTCGCCGAGCGTGGTATGCTCGGAGGGAGCGTGCCGACAACGCATGATGAACCGAGCGATACCAAAACAAGTTGACGCGATCTCGATGAGCTGGCGGGTGGCGCGGGCAGTCCGCCAGGAAGGATGGAGCGGTGAAGTGCGCGCCGTCCACCCGCTCAGCTTCTACGTGGCGGGCGAAGACGCGGACATCTACGCCATCGTGCAGCAGCCGCTCGGAAACGGGCCGCTCAGCCTGGTGATTCCTCCGCTCTCCGGTGACTCGCTCGGGGGCCTCTCCGAGGGCGCGCCGATCAGCTCCACCGGCTCTCGCCTGATGGTGGGTGAACACCTGGCGGTCGGACTGGAACAGGCGATGCTGTGGGATCCCAAGGCGTACCCTGCGCTCGGCGCGAACGCCGAGGCGCTCCACCGCTGCCTCGGCGAGGTCTATCAGACGGCGACGACCCATTCTCCCGCGCAGAGCCTGGCGCGCCTCCTCCCGCACCTCCACGAGGAAGACCTCCCGAAACCGCTCCAGGCCGTCGGCCATTTCCCCCGCTGCCATGCCCTCATCGCCGGGCTGGTCGATTCGCTCGGACGGCGGAGCCGGCGGAGCCTCAAGGTCGTCACGTCATCTCTCGCGGGGCTCGGTCCCGGGCTCACCCCCGCCGGCGACGATTTTCTCGCCGGCATCCTCCTGGCGCTGGCGCTCACGCAGGAGCATCGCGCGGACGCGGAGCTGGCCGAGATCGGCGGTCTGCTGCTGGAAACAGCGGCCCCGCGGACGCACGAGATCAGCGCGGCGTATCTCCGCGCTGCCTATGCGGGAGAGGCGAGCGAACGGTGGCATGCGCTGATCGGCGCACTCTCCGCCGGGAACGGTGTGGAGGCGGCCACCGCGGCAGAGGCGGTGATGAAGTTCGGCGAGACGTCCGGGGCCGATATGCTCGCGGGTTTTCTCGTGGGGATGGGAGCGATCCACAACCTCCCCTCTGAGGCGTGGCAGGGGGTGATGCTCCCGCCCACCGGAGGCCCCCCGTCCGCTGACGCGCGTCCCCCGGCGGGCACACCGCCCCCAACGACGTGAAGAACTGAGCTAGGTCTTGACCCGCCGCGGCGCGGCCTCTCCGCGGGAGATCCGGCGGGCCAGCGCGTCGAGAGCGTCCTGCATTTCCTTCCGCACAATCTCGCGCCAGTAGACGCCCACGCGGCCGATGTGCCGGTACTTCGCATAGCGCTGCTCTAGAAGCCGCCGGAGCGCGATCCGGCGGAGGGCGCGCAGCGCCGCGAGCACGTGCCGCTGGACCGCCGCGGATGTGGCGGCGTGATCAAGATGGGCGCCCCCCGGCGGTTCGGGAACGACGGCGTCAATCACACCGAGCCGGCGGAGATCATGCGCGGTGATTTTCAGCGCCTCGGAGAGGGTCTCGGCCTTTCCGGCGTCCCGGTAGAGGATCGCCGCGGCGCCCTCCGGAGAGATCACGGAGTAGATCGCGTGCTCCAGCATGAGCACCCGGTCGGCCACGCCAAGCGCCAGCGCGCCGCCGCTTCCGCCCTCTCCGATCAGCACCGAGACGATCGGCGTGGGGAGGACGGCCATCGCGGCCAGGTTGTGCGCCAGGGCCTGGGCGATGCCCCGGTGCTCGGACTCGTAACTGGGATCCGCCCCGGGGGTATCGATCAGCGTGATGACCGGGATGCGAAACTTGGCGGCGAGCTGCATCAATCGCAGCGCTTTCCGGTAGCCTTCGGGGCCGGCCATTCCGCGGTGATGGGCGTCCTTCATCTCGGGTGTGCCCCCCCGCTCATGCCCGAGGATCATCACCGTCTGCCCGTCCAGTTCCGCCAGACCGCCCACGATCGCGGGGTCGTCACCTCCCTGCCGGTCCCCGTGCAGCTCCACGAACCCCGTGGTCATCCGCGTGATGTAATCCTGCGTGGTCGGGCGCTCCGCGTGCCGCGCCAGGCGAACCTCCTCCCAGGCGCTCATCCCTCCTGACCCGCCCTCAGGGGGAAGACTCCCGGCACGACCTCGCGCCGCGGGCGGACGGCTGAGGTGCCCGACCAGATAGATCACGGTCTCCCGCAGGCGCTCACGGGGGACGACCAGGTCCAGCATCCCCGACCGGAACAAGGTCTCGGCCCGGTGAGAATCCGCGGGGAGCACCGTCCCCGTGGTCTGCTCGATCACCCGCGGCCCCACGAAGCCGATCTGCGCGCCCGGCTCGGCGATGATGACGTCGCCGAGTGAGGCGAAGCTCGCCATCACACCCCCGAAGGTGGGATCGGTCAGGATCGAAATGAAGGCCAGGCCCTCCCTGTCGTGCTGGGCCGCCGCCGCGGAGACCTTGGCCATCTGCATAAGCGAGAGCATGCCTTCCTGCATGCGGGCGCCGCCGCTCGCGGCCACGCTGACCAGGGGGATCCGGTGCCGCGTCGCGTGCTCAAAGGCATTGGCGACCTTCTCGCCGACCACCGACCCCATCGTGCCGCCCAGGAACTCAAAGTCGAACACGGCGAGCACAACGGGCCGGCCGCCAATTTGACACACCCCGGTCGTCACGGCCTCGCGCAGTCCGGTCTGCTGGCGGGCCTCGACGAGCCGCTCCCGGTAGGGTCGGCGGTCCATGAACTGGAGCGGATCTACCGAGATCAGATTCCGGTCGAACTCCCGGAACGTCCGGGGATCGGCCAGCATCCCGATCCGCGCCCCAGACGGCATCTCCATGGGCCGGCCGCATTCGGCGCAGATGTACAGACGGCCTTCCAGCGCGGCGGCGGGGTGCGCCAGCCCGCAGGCCGGGCAGGCGATGGTGTTCGGAGCGGACGAGGGGCGGCGGAACACGCTAGATCACTCCCTCCGTCCGCAGTGACGCGATCTCCGCGGCAGAGACGCCGAGACGGCCGAGCACGCCCTCCGTGTGCTCACCCAGGGTCGGCGGGGGAGTTCTCACCGCTCCGGGAGTTTCGGAGAGCTTCACCGGGACCCCCGTGATCCTGATCCGTCCCGCCCGCGGGTGCTCAAGGTCGACGATCATGTCGCGGTGGGCGACCTGCGGGTCCGCGACGACCTCGCTCATCCGGTAGATCGGCCCGGCCGGAACGCCCGCGTCGAGCAGCCGGTCCACCCATTCGGCGGTCGTTCTCCGAGCAAACACCGGAATCAACACGTCCAGCAACTCCCGCCGGTGGGCGACCCGGTCGGCGTTCGTGGCGAAGCGGGGGTCGTCGGCAATCGGGACCTCGAGCGCGCCGCAGAACTTCTGCCACAGCCCTTCGCTGCCCACCGCGATGTTGACGAAGCCATCGCGGGTCGCAATCGGCTGATAGGGCACAAGGAGCAGATGGGCGGATCCCACCCGCGGGGAGTCCTCCCCCGTGGCGAAGTAGTTGGCCGCCATGTACGTCATCCAGGCCACCTGACCGTCCATCAACGACGCATCGACCCACTGCCCGCGCCCCGTGCGGTCGCGAACCCGCAGTGCGGCCAGAACGGCGTAAGCCGCGAACATTCCGGCGCAGATATCGGCGACGGCCACTCCGACGCGGGTCGGGGGCCCGTCGGGTTCTCCGGTGATCCCCATGATCCCGCCCATCCCCTGCACGATCAGATCGTAGGCCGCCCGCTCGCGGTACGGGCCGGTCTGGCCGAACCCCGAGATCGAGCAGTAGACGAGGCGCGGGATCGCCTCGTGGACGGTGGCGTATCCCAGGCCCAACCGGTCCATCGCGCCGGGACGAAAGTTCTCCACCAGGACATCGGCCTGCCGCAGCAGGCGCAGGAGCAGGTCCCGCCCGCGCGGGTGCTTCAGGTTGAGCGTCACACTCTCTTTGTTGCGGTTGACGCTCAGGAAGTAGGCGCTTTCCCCGCCCTGGAACGGCGGGCCCCAGCCACGCGTGTCGTCTCCGCCGGCAGGCGTCTCAATCTTGATCACCCGGGCGCCCAGATCGGCGAGCATCATCGTGCAGTAGGGCCCGGCGAGCGCGCGGGAGAGATCGACGACCGTGAGGTCGGCGAGGGGGGGGACCGCTACTTCTGAACGAACGCGAAGCACCGGCAGAACGCGGCCTCGCCGCCCTTGAACCGGAACGGGAATGCGCCGAACCACACGCGCATGTTGAGCACCTCGTCGATCATGCCGCCGACGTTTTCGACGTGGAACACCCCTTTCGGAAACAGATAGGTGTGGGTCGCCTGGTAGGCTTTGGGCCAGGGGAACGCTTCATCGATCGGCATCCCGATCTTCTTCTCCACCTCCGGCACGAGATCCGGCCGGGCCCGCCGCACGTTCGTATTAAATGGGTGGTCCGTCGAGATCGCGTCGACGGCGAGCCAGCGGATCCCGCGGTCCAGCACCCAGTCACAGAACTCGAGTTGCGGCCCCGGGTGCCGGAGGAACGCCCGGGCGAGATTCGGCTTCTCCTCGTTCCGGACCTTGTACCAGTCCTCATTGTAGTAGTGATGGTACCCTGTGTGAATGACCACGATATCCCCGCGCTGGATCTTTGTCTTGTACTTCTGCTCCCACATCTCGAAGTGGCGGGAGCCGTAGATGTCGTAATCACCCACCCCGAACTGGCTCAGGTCGACGATGCACGCCGGCCCGAACAGGTCCTCGAGCGGAATGCCCGCGACATCGGGGCCTGGGTCATTGAAGTGGAGGGGGGAGTCCAGGTGCGTGGCGATGTGATTGGTGCTGCTGATCCACTGCGCATTCACGCCCTCGAACGCCAGTTTCTTGACCCACTTGATGGTCGGACCCTCGTAGTAGGCGAACGGCGGAGAATCCACGCTGAAGTTCTGGGACAGATCGACCACGCGATACGCGCTCATGTCGGCCGGCTTGAATTCCATCCCCCACCCCCTCCCCCGCGTCTCAGGGACTTACTCCCCCCGATAGCGATCGGCGCAGCAGCGCCGCTAGCGCCCCAAGACCGCAGCCATGGCCTCGAGCGCCTGCTCAAAACACACCCGCGGAGGTCGCACGAGGCCCGCGCCGATCTGTCCGATTCCCGGGTCCCGGTGCGCGATCCCCGTGTTAATCCGCGGCAGGATCCCGGTGCGGACGACCCTCCGGATGTCGATGCCCGTCGGCGTTCCCCGAAAATCGAGCTGCGGGATGCCGAATGCGGGGTTCTCGGCGAGCGTGATCTCGTACATCTCCAGAGTGGACGCCAGGGCCTCCCGGGCCGTGCCGCTGACGAACTTGACGATCGCGGGCGCGGCGGCCATGGCAAAGGCGCCAAGCCCCGCGGTCTCCGTGATCGTCGAGTCCCCCACGTCCGGGTTGGCATCCTCGGCGGAGAACCCGGGAAAGTACAGGCCCCGGGGAAGTTCGGCTGGCCCCGTGAACCACCGCTCGCCCAGCCCGCTGACCCGGATGCCGAAGTCCGTCCCGTTCCGGGCCATCGCCGTGACGAGCGTGCTCCCCGCGATCCCGTGGGCCGCGTCCATCGTCGCCTTGCACGCGGCCATCACCGGGTTCAGCACGGCCAGGTCGTTGTCGGCCAGATAGCGGAGGACGGCGTTCTGCTGATCGGCCGGCGCGCCCGTGCGCACGAGGTGCGGCGCCAGCAGGCGCGCCAGGAGGGCGGACCCGGCCTTGTTGCGGTTGTGACCCTCATCGCCCATCTGCAAGGCCTGGGCGACGAGGGTCTTCATGTCGATGCCGCCCGCGAGGTCGAGCGCGCGCCCGATCGCGGGCGCCAGCGTGCCCTCGATCCACCGGAGCCGCGCCAGCACGTCGTCACTGTAGGCCCCGTACCGCAGGACCTTCCCGTACCCTTCATTGAGCGTGGAGTACGCTCTGGTTCCCCCGGCGGCGTTCTCTACGATGTAGACGGGCATCGAAGGGGAGATGATGCCCGCCATCGGACCCACCGCTCCGTGGTGATGGCACGGCTCGAACCGGATGCGGCCTGACGTGACCAGGCGGCTAGCCTCGGCCGCGCTGCGGGCGCGGCGCTCGTAGAGGAGCGCCCCGATCACAGCCCCCCGGACCGGACCCGACATCCTGTCCCACTCGATCGGCGGGCCGGCATGAAGCAGCAGGTCGTCGTGTATCCCGGCGATCACATCGCGGGCGCGGCCGATCCCGACGAGGACGGGCGTAGCGCCGAGGACACGCTGGATCGCCGCGGCGTTGGCCCGATCGATCGCCGAGGGGGTCTCGGGCGAATCCGTCACCGCAGACGCTCCAGCAGGTCCATCATCTCCCGATCTCCGCCGGCCGGAGGCCGCCAGTCTACATCGATCACCGGCACCCCTTGTGCGCGCAGGCTCTCGCCAAAAATCGCCAGGCCGGCGTTCACGACGCGGGGCGGCCCATTGATCAGCGCGTCCTCGCCCCCCGCGGGTCCGCGCCCGTGCGGGTCCCGTCCGGCGCCGGACTCTCCGCCGCCCGATGCGGCGCCGCTCCGTGACTCACGAGGCGCCGGGCCTGCGGCCTCCCGGTCGACTCTGGAGATGTCTGTTCCGCGGGAGGCGATCATGCCGGCCAGGACACCCGCCCGGGCGTTGGTGTCCTCGACGAGCACCCCGGCGGCCTCCAGGCGTTCGACCTGCCGGGCGCGGTGCTGGGGATCCTGGTCCGTCCCGCAGACTGATGCGACGACCGCGAGGGATCGGCCGGCTTTGGCCGCCGCGGCGCGTGCACGGGTGATCGAGGGTGCCAGAGCGCCCGCGGGATCGGGATGCACGCCCTCCCCCAGGACGAGATCGAGGAGGATGACGGCGACTTCGGGATCGGCTGCCTCCTGGTCGAGCCGGAGGCTGCGGAGCGACATATCGAGCATCGGATGAAGGCGACCGATGGTGAAAATGTCGGCCCCCAGATCGAGGACCGTGTGGGCGCGGCTCGGGCCTGCACCCTGGTGCATCAGCGCAGCCCCGACCGGCACATTACTATAGAAGGGCTGCAACTGAGCCTGGAGCAGACCCACGCACTCCGCGCACAGCGTCCCTCCGCTGAACAGCCCCCGTACGAACCGCTGAGACGGCGCCAACCGCCCAATGACTTCCTCGGCGCGGCGGGCCGCGGTGATCCGCCACCGGTCGAGCGGCTCCCAGGACCCTCCCGGGGCACCGCCGGCGAGTTGGACCGCCAGTGATCCGGCGTCCTCGAGGGTGCCCGCCCAATGGAGCGTCCCCCCGATGTCGGCACCCCGCGGCGGGCCGACAAACGCCACGACGACGGGCTTGCCGATGCCGGCCGCCTGACCCAGGATGCGGTCCGCCACCATAGGATCGGGCGGCTTTGACACGAGCACCACGACGGACGTTCCTGGATCGCGCCCGAGGGCGGCCAATGCGCGGCTCATGGTCATGCCGCCGACGTGAGGGCTGAGATCCCGTCCTCCAGTGCCCAGCGCGTGGGACACGCCCGCGCCGCGGCGATGAATGACGGTGATCACTTCCTGGAGCCCCGTCCCGGCGGCCCCCACCAGGCCGATCGATCCCCGCCGGACCCGGTTGGCAAAGCCGAGGGCGGCACCGCCGATAAGGGATGTGCCGCAGTCCGGACCCATCACGAGACGGTCCCGCCGGCTGCCCATCTCCTTGAGGTGCACCTCATCTTCGACCGGTACGTTGTCGCTGAACACCATCACGTGCAGCCCCGCCTCGAGCGCCTCCCGGGCGACGCCGGCGGCGAACCGGCCAGGAACGGAGACGAGCGCCAGGTTGGCGTCCGGGAGCAGGCGGGAGGCGGCCGTCACGCTCCGCGGCCGGTACTCTGCCTCGGCGGCCGCGGGGGAGACGCCCTCAGACGGACGGCGCGCCAGCAGGGCGTCGAGGGCTGCCAGCGCGTCCAGAGCGCGCTCCTCGGTGTCCGCCCGGACCACCACCACGAGGTCGTCGGCGGTGGCCGTCATCCCTTCGGGATCGAGGCCGGCCTGCCGCAGCAGCTCGACGTTGGCCGCAGTCCCCATCACCACACCGGCCTCGACGATCCCGGGAAGGCGGCGCAACGACTGCTGCGCCTGCATGAGGGTGACCGAGTCGTAGTAGGCGCTCCGCCTGACGGTGCCACGGACGATCATCGGGATCCTCCCGGCACATTGTACATCATGCACCCGCGCCCGTGGCCATCCGCTGCGTTCTCTTCTTCGATCCGCTCGGCCCCGCTGCCCTCCACGCGCACGCCGGCAATGCGGAAGGAGAATCGAGACACACCGCAGAAGGCGCCCTGCAGAATCCACTCAGCTTACCCATCGCATCAGAAGGCCCCAGCGCACTCATCGGACGTCCAGTCGGGGGAGGGTGGTCATGCGTCGAGACGTCGGTTCGAACATGCGCACCACGCCGTTCCGCACCGCGGCCGTGGCACTCCTGGCCGCGGCACTCCTGGCAGGTTCCGCGGCCCCGTCCGGCTCGGCGGCCGCAGGAAAGACCGTGACCCTTGCCATCCTTCACTTCAGTGTGATCAAGGGGACCACGTGGTCCGGGGCGCACCACCGCGCCGGGCAACGCATCGCGCAAAAGTACCCGAACGTGAAGTACGTCTACCGTGAAGAGGTCGGGCCGGACTCCACGGTCCCCTTCGCGGAGGCGCTCATCAAGCAAGGGGCCAACATCGTCGTGGGCAATGCCGAGTTCATGGGGCTGCCGCTCAAGGACATCGCGGACAAATACCCGAACGCGTACCTCGGCTCCGTGGTCGCAAGCGACATCACCCAGAAGCGGAACTTCGTCCGGTTCTTCCCGCGCCAGTATCAGCCGCTGTACCTCGAGGGCCTCATCGCCGGAGCGCTGACGAAGACCGGGAACATCGGGATCGTCTCCGCCTTCCCCAACGTCCAGGTCCTCCGCCGCTCGGCCGGCTTCTTCCTCGGCGTCCAGGACGCGGCCAAGGCGCTCGGCAAGAGCGTCAAGGTGTACGTGAAGTACGTGGGCGACTGGTACAAGCCGACCGAGGAGCGGGATGTGGCCGAGACCCTGGTCAGCCAGTACAAGGTGGACGTGCTCACCCAGCAGACCGACTCCGGCTCGCCCCTGGACGTAGCGCAGGCGCGCAAGATCTGGTTCGTGGGCAAGGACATGGACACCGTGGGCTTCTACGGCTGGTCCAATACGGACACCGTGGCCGTCTCCTTCGATACCCGCTGGGAAGTGCTGTACGACCGCATGATCCGCGACTATCTGGCCGGCAACCGCACACCGCGCACATTCCTGTACCTGGGGATGCGGGACACTATGACCCTGGCCGACGGTACGGTCGAGCCCACCGTGGACATCATGAACAACAAGAAAGTCGGCCTGGACGCCATCAGCCCGAAGGCCCGGCCCCTCATCCCCGCGTCGATCCTGAAGCTGGTGGAGCAGCGGCGGGACCAGATGATGAAGGGCCAGTGGGATCCGTTCCGGGCTGACGCCCTCGTGAGCAACGGCACCGGACTCGCCGTAAAGGATACGCCCATCCCACCGCAGGGAACCGTGGTGAAGCAGGCCGGCGAGATGCCGTCTGACGAGTGGCTCCTGTCCAAGTTCAACTTCGCGCTCGACGGCATGACCATCCTCAAGTGAGGCCAGGCGCCGCGAGGTTCCGCCCCGGAGTTCGCCCCTCGCCGAACGCCTGAGCGTCGCGCAATAGCGCATGCCCGCGCCGCTGCGTGAAGGGCTGCGACCCGGTGAGGTGGTCTTCGAGGCCCGCGGGATCACCAAGCGTTTTCCGGGGGTGCTCGCGCTCGACCACGTGGACCTCGAGGTCCGCGCGGGAGAAGTGCACGCGGTCTTGGGCCAGAACGGCGCGGGCAAGACCACCCTCATGAACATCCTGTTCGGCCTCCTGCAGACAGACGAGGGCGACATCTACCTCCGAGGCCAGCGGGTTCACTTCCGGTCCCCGCACGACGCCCTGGCTCAGGGGATCGGCATGGTCCACCAGACCCGCAGGCTCGTGGCCCCACACACCGTGCTCGACAACCTCATCCTGGGCCATCCCCAGGCCCACGGCCTCTTGGACCTGCGACGCGCCCGCGGCGAGGTAGAAGCCCTGTGCCGCCGCTACGGCTTCGCCGTGGACCTCGGGGCGAAGGTGTGGCAGCTCGCGGAAGGGGAGAAGCAGTGGGCGGAGATCCTCAAGGCCCTCTACGGTGGTGCCCGGATCCTGATCCTGGACGAGCCCACCTCCGTGCTCACACCACCGGAGGTGAAGACGCTCCTCGAAGCTCTCCACGTCCTCGTCCGGGACCAGGGAGTGACCATCCTCTTCGTCACCCACAAGCTCCCCGTCGCCCTGGCCATCAGCCACACGGTCACGGTCCTGCGGTCCGGAAGGGTCGCGGCGCGCATGAGAACCGCCGAGGCAACGGAGGAAGCGCTGGTCCAGCACATGATCGGCCACGACGTTTCCCTCCGGGCGTCGGACAAGCGGGCTGAGACGGGACGCTCGGTGCTGGAGGTGGAAGGTCTGTCGGCCTACAGCGACAAGGGCCTGCTCGCCCTGCGGGGCGTCTCCTTCTCTCTACACAAGGGGGAGATCCTCGGAGTCGCCGGGGTGACAGGCAACGGCCAGGAGGAGCTGGCGCAGGTCCTGGCGGGTCTGCGACCTGCGCTGTCGGGCCGCATTCTGTTCGAGGGCCGCGACGTCAAACGATTCCCGCCTCTGGACCGGTGGCGCCTGGGAATCGGCTACGTGCCCGCAGAGCGCGTCGAGGTGGCGTCCATCGCCGCGCTCTCCCTCGTCGAGAACGTCGGGCTCGCCTACCACTTCGATCGGGCCTTCTCCCGCCGAGGGCTGTTCGACTACCCGGAACTGGAGCAGCTCACCCGGCACATTCTCTCCACGTTTGACGTCAAGGCCCCCCACCCATATGTCCAGGCGCGGCACCTCTCAGGCGGCAATTTACAGAAGCTCATCATCGGCCGGGTGCTCTCCCGCACACCGCGACTCCTGATCGCGCACCTGCCCACCCAAGGGCTGGATGTGGAAGCCGCCGCGTTCGTTCGCGGGAAACTCCTCGAGGCGAAGACGGAAGGGGCCGCCGTCCTGCTCATCTCGGAAGACCTCGACGAGATCCTCTCTGTCTGCGACCGGGTGGCGCCGATGTACGAGGGCCGCTTCGTCGCCCTCCTGTCGCGGGAGCAGTCCAACGCGGATACCGTGGGCGCTATGATGGCGGGCCTTGTGCCTGGGCCTACGGCGTAGCCAGTGCGCGCGTGAGCCCGAACCGCGTCGAACGTGGTCGGGGTCCCTTGAAGGTTGGACGTTACGAGTGCGCCCTGGAGCGCAGGCAAGCCCTCCCACCCCTGCACACGGCGCTTGCGGCCGGTCTAGCGATCCTTCTGGCCCTGGTTCTCTCGAGCTTTCTGTTCCTGCCGGCCGGCGCCGGCCCGCTCGCCGTGTACCGCGTCGTGTTCTCGTACGCGTTCATGAACCCGCTGGGCCTCGCCGCCACCATCAACCGAGCCACATATATCCTGTTCTGTGCCTTCGCCTTCCTCGTCCCCCTGCGTGCGGGACTGTGGAACGTCGGGCTGCCCGGCCAGGTCTACGCGGGCGCGCTGGCGACCTTCGCCATCCCCTTCGCCGTGCGCGCGCACGAACTGCCCACCCTCCCCGTCGCGTCGTGGCTGGTGATCCTCCTCATGGTGGTGGCCGCTGCGGTGGGAGGCGCTGCACTCGCGGGGTTCGCGGGTGTCCTCCGCGCCAAGCTCCAGGTCAACGAGATCCTCGTGACCATGATGCTCAACTGGATCCTGTTCTGGCTCGTAGCGAATTTCATCAAGGAGGGAGGGCCCTTCATGAGCGCCACGGCGGAGGGGGAGAGCTTCGATCTTCCGGCCGCCCTACGCCCCCCCTTGATGCTCGGCGCGCCGTTCCCGGCCGTGCTCGCCCTCGGCGCTGCCCTATTGCTCGACTTCCTCTTCGCCAAAACGACGCTCGGCTACAGGGTCCGGGTCTTCGGCCAGAGCCCGGCGGCCGCGGGGTACGCGGGCATCAGTCCCGTGAAGCTGTCCGTGTTTGTGTTCCTCCTGGGCGGGGCCTTCGCGGGTCTCGCCGGCTACCACTATTTCGGCGCCGTCCCGGAGTTGCACAGGATCCCAGGAAATTACGGCTACTATGGTGACCTCGCCTTCTACGGGATCATCTGTGCCTTGATCGCCCGTGGCAGTTCCCTCGGAGCCGTGCCCATCGCGGTTCTCTTCGCCGGGCTTTCCCTGGGCGGACGGTACGCCCAAGGTCAGTTCCAGCTTCCCTTTGGGGTGGATTACGCCGTGCTCGGCCTGCTGATGATGACGTTCGTCGGATCCCAGTTCTTCTATTACTTCCGCATCGCCTGGCGGCCCATGGCCGTGCCCGAGGTGCCCGACGTCTCCACGGAGCGCCCGTGAGGAGGGATCCATGTCCGAGCTGCTGATCCGAACCCTGGAAGCGTCCACGGTCTTCCTGTTCGCGGCGCTCGGCGAACTCGTCAACCAGCGGTCGGGCGTGCTCAACGTGGGCCTCGAGGGACTCATGCTATTTGGCGGCACCTTGGGCTTCATCACCGCCCGGATCATGGACAATCACGCCGCGGGCTTTCTCGTCGGCCTCGCGGTGGGCGCCCTCCTCGGTCTCGCCCACGGGTTCTTCTCCATCACGCTCCGCGGCGACCAGGTGGTGAGCGGGATGGGTCTGTGGGTTCTCAGCTTCGGCCTCACCACCTACATCGGGAACCCTTACACCGGTCCCCTGGGGATGGCGCGGATCCCTACGTTCCTGGGCCTCTCGCCGTTCGTCTACCTCGGGATCGTCCTGGTGGCCGTGGCGTGGTTCCTGCTCTACCGCACCAGCCTGGGGCTCGCGATCCGGTCCGTAGGGGAGAACCCCGCGGCTGCGGAGGCCTCCGGCGTTAACGTCGATCTCACGCGCTACCTGTGCGTCGTCGTCGGGGGCTCCCTCGCGGGCCTGTCAGGCGCTACGTATACTCTTTCCTACAACCCCGTGTGGAACTACAACTTTCTCATGGGCTGGGGGTTCGTCAGCCTGGCGTTGGTGTTCTTCTCCATGTGGAACCCGTGGATTCTGCTCGCGGGGTCCCTGCTCTTCGGCGCCATGTGGGAGCTCTCCCTGAGCCCGGAGCTCGTCCTCCCCAGCATCCTCTCCCGCTATCTGTGGAGGACGGTCCCCTTCGTTGTCACGATCCTCATCTTGTCCGTGATCTCCACGCCATGGTTTCGGACACGGTGGGGCCTCGCGAAGCCCGCCGCGCTCGGTCTCCCCTACGCCAAGGAGTGACCCGCACCCGCGTGGCGCATTTAGCTCGGAGGGCTTACCGGGCCGATTCGCGCACGCCGGCCCACGGTTTCTCGACGAACACCGTTCCGGCGTCGTCCTTGCTGGGACAGTTGCCGTAGGTGAAGATCAGCTCTGCCGGCTCAGTTGCGCTCAGGTTCATGAGCCCGTGGATCACCCCGGGCGCCACGTAGACGAACTGGTTCTCCGTCACCGTGTACTCCTTCCGCTCTTCGCCGATGAACATCTTGATCGTACCCTTGCGGACGAAGAATGACGCTTCACAGGAGTGGTAGTGCGCCTGATTGCGGCCCGCGGGCGGGATCCGGGTCCGGCCCATCGTCACCGTCCGCGCGCCGACGCTATGCGTGTCCACCCCGAACGCGATGACAAGCGGCGGCTCGTAGGTGACATCCTTCCCAATCTTCTCCGCGTCCACAATCGCGAACTGAGGCATCGTCGGTCCTCCTCTCCGCGGCGCTTCCGGCCTGCGGCGGGCCGCTCTCACCGCGTGCCTTCCTTGACGCCCTTCCTCTTCTCCGCGTGGCGGAGCCCCCCTCTTCGTTCGCGTCGTCTGCCTACGGCGTGAGCCAGTGCGTCCTCCGACATTGGTCGCACAGAGGCGTTCACGAGGCACGGCCAACGCCCTTGCCACATCCGACCGGCAGGAGTTGCCCCGGGGCGCAGGAAAGGCATCCCGCAGTCTCAGGTCTGGAGGCGTTTTCGTGCCGCGCGAGCGCGCCGATGATCTCGCTTCCGTTCCCGTCGTGATCCGGATCCACCACGTCGGCGTCGTCGTCCGCAACGCGGAGGCGGCCGCGGAGGCCTATCGCGCCGGCCTCGGACTCGACGTGCTGGCGGTGGAAGACTGCCAGGGTGCAGCCCGCGTGGCGATTCTCCGGGCCGGGGAGACGCATGTGCACCTGATTCAACCCCTCCGGGAGGACACTGTCTGGGCGACCTTCCTTCGCCAGAGGGGAGAAGGCACCCACCACATCGCGCTGGAGGTCGCGGACCTTCGCACGGCGATCGCTGCCCTCACCGCGTCGGGAGCGCGGCTTCTCGATCCCCACCCTCACCGGGAGGCGGGCGATGTCCTGAGCGTGTATGTGGACCCCACCGCCACCGGAGGATTACTCGTCGAGCTCGTTCAGCAGATTACCTCGGACAGGTAGACGTCGTTACCTCTCGGTCCCGAAGTCGCCGCGTCGGGCTGCCAGCGCGGCCTCGCCGCGCAGCTCGTCAATGAACTGGCGGGCGGTGCGGCAGGAGTGACCGTTATGCCACTGAGACCACAGGAGCGCCCGCCGCCGGAGATCCTCCGCGGGCACGGGCAGCTCATACCGAACCGCCAGGCCTTCGACGATCCGCAGATATCTGTCCCGGTCGGGGATCAGGAACGGCGCGTGAATACCAAACCGATCGGCGAGGGACAATTTCTCCTGGGCGGCGTCCTCGGGGTGGACGTCATCGTCGAGAGACGCCCGTTGCCGGTCGGTAAACTTTTCCGCCACGAGATGGCGGCGGTTGCTGGTCGCATACAGAACAACATTCTCCGGGCGGGCCTCAAGGCTTCCCTCCAGAACGGCCTTCAGGGCCTTGTACTGTGTCTCATGCTCTTCGAACGACAGATCGTCCACGAACAGGATGAATCGTTCCCGCCGTCCGCGGAGAAGGGTCAGGATCTCGGGATAGTCTCCCAGGTGCTCCTTGGCGACCTCGATCAGGCGCAGGCCGAGCGGGTGGAACTCGGTCAGCAGCGCCTTAATGGTCGACGACTTCCCCGTTCCGCGGTCCCCGTACAGGAGAACGTTGTTGGCGGGGGCCCCCGCGACGAAGCGCCGGGTGTTCTCGACGATGGGCTCCCGCTCGAGATCGTACCCGATCAACTCGTCAAGACGGACTGGGTCCGGGACCCGGACGCCCTCCAGCCTCCCTCTGCCGTCCGCGTGGACCCAGCGGAATGCCCGGTGGCGCCCGTACAGGCCAACGCCGGTCTCGGCAAAATAGCCCGCCAGATCCCGCACAAGCGCGGACCAGTCACCCGCCGCGTGGAAGCGCATCATCATCTGGTAGCGCGCCGACCCGCCGGTGGAGGATCGAAGGGGCTGAAACCCGTCCCAGGCCGCCACCGGCACACCCGCGGTGTGTGCCGCCGCCTCAGTGATCAGGGTGCCACCCAGGCGGTAGCAGCGCTGAAGCGCGGCCAGGTCGGCCCGGGTCTGCGCGAGAAGAGCCACGCCAATCTCCGGCCACTCTGCCCGCTCGGCCTTAAGACTGAAAGGGTTTTCATCATCGAACAGGCGGGAGAGAAGATGGTGCTGCCAGGCGTCGCCTACGAGCGGATCATCGGCCAGTTCTACCTCAGCCGCCAGCAACGTGAACAACCGGCCATAAGCGGCTGCCACCCGGGCGGCGTCAGGCGTCGGGGACGTCACCGTGTCCACCATCTCCAGCCATGTATGCCCAGCCGGATCATCCATCACGTTTCGCAACACGGTGAGAGATGCCGCCCCCCGGCGAGCTTCTTCCCATGCCGGGGGTGGCTGGTACAGGGAGGCGCGGCCGGCCTTGCGGCCGGGAACGCGTCCGGATCGGATGGGAACACTCACACAGTCTTCTTTCGCGTCAAGGGCCCGGGCGATCCTCCCCGGTAAGGAACGCGGGCGGATGCGCGGGGTCAAGGATGGGGAGTTCCGGGTGGATGACGTCTATGTACTTGAGACCAGCTCCGGTGTTGACCAGCACCACGCGATCGTCCGGTGCGATGGCGCCGTCCCGCACCAGGGCCTTCAAAGCCCCCACTGTCGCCGCTCCTTCCGGGCAGGCGAAGAGACCTTCGTCTCGAGCCAGCTCATGCATGTCGGCGAGGATCTCGTCGTCTGTGACCGTGTAGGCTGTGCCCCCGCTCTCACGAACCGCCTGGAGGATCAAATAGTCTCCGATCGCTTCCGGCACCCGCAGTCCAGCGGCGAGTGTGTGCGCATCCTGCCAGGGCTCCGCCCGGTCCATGCCGGCGTGGTAGGCGCGCACCATCGGCGCGCAGCCCGCGGCCTGGACGATGACCATGCGGGGCCTGTGGGGCCCGATCCATCCCAGTTGCTCCATCTCCCCGAACGCCTTCCACATTCCCACGAGGCCGGTCCCCCCGCCCGTCGGATAGACGATGACATCGGGAAGGCTCCAGCCGAATTGCTCCGCCAGTTCGTAGCCCAGCGTTTTCTTGCCTTCCACGCGGTATGGTTCTCGCAAGGTGGACATGTCCAACCAGCCTCTGGCCTGGCTCCCCTGCCGGATTACCCGGCCCGCATCCGTGATCAACCCGCGAATCAGGTAGGCGTGCGCCCCATACACAGCACACTCTGCTTTGTTCGCGGGCGGGGCGTCCGCGGGCATGACGAGATACAGATCCATCCCCGCCCGCGCGCAATAGGCGGCGGCGGCCGAGGCGGCGTTCCCGGCAGAGGGCAGTGCGGCCGCCCGGACCCCCAGCTCCCGAGCTTTGCTCACGGCCGCCGACAGCCCCCGCACCTTAAATGTGCCCGTCGGATTGAGCCCCTCGTCTTTGACAAAGACGCGTCGGAGACCCAGGCGCCGACCGACCACCGGCAGTGGGAGTAGAGGGGTCATTCCCTCGCCCAACGAGACAACGCTCACGGGATTCTCGACGGGCAGCACCTCGCGATACCGCCACATCGTCGAGGCGCGGCCAGTAATGGCTTCGCGCCGCACTTCCGACCTTGCGCGCTCGAGATCATACCGAGCGTATAAGACCTTTCCACACGCCCTGCAGACCGTATGAACCTCCCAGGGGGAATACCGCGCACCACACGCGGTGCACTCAAGATGGTGCAGATACCCCACCCTTTCCCCCTTGGGCCGCCGAAAGACAGCCGCTCCTCAGTCCCACTGACGGCCGCAAAACGAAAACCCGCACAACTCATGTGCGGGCTCTTACCACTAATTATATCATAGTCCTGGGAGAAAGAAAAGTAGCAGAATCATTCTATTTTCTCTAGCGAGTCGGGCAAGTTTGCAGGCGATCCCTTGGCGAACGTATGTTTGAAAGAAAAGCCGATCTACTGCAGCGTCGACCGTTCGCGCCGGCGTTGATACGTCATTTGCCCCGCTCCAGGGACCTCCGCCGCATGAGCCCCGGACGCTACCCAGATGGGGTTGCGCAGATAGCGGCCCACCATCGCCCGGAGCGGCTCCGGGAACGTGGCCGAGAAGAGTGCGGTCTGGCGCGTCGACGGCGTGCGCACGAGAATCTGCTCGACGTCGGGCCGCAGGCCCATCTTCAGCATCCGGTCGGCGTCATTGAGCACGAGCATGTGGACACTCCGCAGGGTGAGTGTCCCCCGCGCGAGGTGTTCCAGCACACGTCCCGGAGTCCCCACAACGATGTGGGGCTTCTCCCGCAGGCGCGCGATCTGCCGGGCGATCGGCTCCCCGCCGTACAGCGCGACAATGCGAAGACGCGTGTGAGCGCCGAGCCGCGCCAGATCCCCGGCGACCTGCCGGGCCTGCTCGCGCGTCGGGGCCAGCACGAGACCCTGCACCGCTTTGCTGCGCGGATCCAGGCGCTGGAGCATGGGAATGCCGAACGCCGCCGTCGTCTGGGCGCCGGGATCGGCCTGGCCGACAAGGTCCCGTCCGGTCGTGAGGTGCGGGATCACCTGAACCTGAATCGGAGTGGGGGCAATCCACCCCATCTCCTGGATCGCCCGCTGAATCCGTGAATCCACGAGGCCTGAAAACCCTGGTGTACGGGATTCGACTGCCATGACACGCCCCTCGGGGTTTTGCGCCGTGCACCTGCAGGCGCCCGCAACCACGTTGCCAGGCACACACGGCGGGAGAGCGTCCGCCCTCCCGCCGTCATTGGACGCAATTGAGTTGCCGCCTGGTACTAGTGTATCATAGGCGTGGGCGACGATCAAATGAGCGGAGGGGCGAGACCTGTGCCGAGCCGGCACAAAGCTTTCTCGCGTGAGATGCGGGACGCGGACCGCACCGCAACGGGCGCGCCGGAGCGCCCCCGGGAAGCGCCGCCTCCCCCGTCGATGACCCTCGAGGTCCGCGACCCCTCGGCGGTGCGAGCCGATCTTCTCGAAACGTTCCGCTATGAGTACCCCGGATCGCCGGCGACCGTGGAGATCTCGACGGAAGAATTCACCGCGGTGTGTCCCTGGTCCGGCCTGCCGGACTTCGGAACACTCACGGTCCGGTACCTCCCCCGTGAGCGTGTGCTCGAGCTGCGCTCGCTCAAGTACTACCTCATGTCCTACCGCGCAGTCGGCATCTACCAGGAGCACGCGGCGAACAGGATCCTCGAGGATCTCGTCCGCGCCTGCGCCCCGGAGTGGATGGACGTGGAACTGGACTACCGCGTCCGCGGAGGCATTCACACCCTGGTGCGGATCCGGTGGCCCGCGCAGGCCCCGTGACGGAGCCTACTGGCCTTTCGTCGCCGCCTGCCTGAGCAGCCGAGACGCAAAGACGCGTCTGCCCGCCGGAATCACGAGTATCCACGCGAGCGCAGCGCTCAGTGCCTGACCCGTTGCCACCACGGGAAGCACCGCACCATACGGGGCGTGAAATAATACCGAGAGCCAGATCGGGACGAACACCGTAGGAAGCACGAACACGGCCAGGGGGGTCAGCATCGGAGGGAGCAGAGCGCAGCTCCCGGCGGTGAGCGCCCCGATGGCAAAGCCGAGCCCGATGTCAATCGGTCCCTGCGGGATCCCGGCGACTGCGTTGCCCACGGCGAGGCCGGGGATGAGCCGCCGATCGAACGCCGCCAGGACGTACAACGCGGTCGCCAGTCGATAATTCGCCACAGCGGTCGCAGGAAGCACCAGCGCAATAGACGCATAGAGGGCGGCCACAATCGCGTTCTGCACGATGAACGATGCGCGCGTCATCTGTGAGGGCGCTCCCGTGGCGCGGAGCCAATCGCGTCCATGAAGCGGTGCTTATGGTACAGGGGGCGGCGCGGCACCTTCGCCGTGGAGGCCGTCCCCTCTGTCTTGGCCACGATGAACCACGGACCGGGCTCGCGCAGACCGCGGCGAGCCGCCTCCTCGAACGCGTCCAGGTCCGTCACAACTGCCACATGCGAGAGACCCGCCCCCCGGCCAATGGCCGCCAAGTCCGCGGGCCCGGCGGTATGGGAGATCTGCCCGCCCGTTGTTTCGTACGTCCCCGTGTCGCACACGATGTGAACCAGGTTGACCGGGCGCAGGAGGGCAATGGTGGCCCGGGACCCCAGGTTCATCAGGAGCGATCCGTCCCCGTCGAGGACGATGACCCGGAGGTCGGGGCGGGCCAGAGCCAGCCCCAAGCCGATCGAGGAGACCGATCCCATGGCCCCCCACGTGTAAAAGTTCTCGGGCCGATCGCCTGACGCGTAGAGGTCGTACGTGTTCTTTCCAAGATTGGCGATGACCGGCTCCCGATCGAGGAGCCGCGCGAGTCGCCGGATCGCGTCCAGACGGTTCATCGCCATGTCTTTCCTCCGGTCAGCGTCGTGGGAAGAACGAGCGCAACCGGGAGCGAGCTCGAGTAGGCCAGCTTTGTTCCCCCGTCGACGATTCGCCGGATCT
>DASUDA010000002.1:0-11354 GCA_036275835.1 bacterium
GGATTGGCGCTGCGGAAGCGGTTTTGCCTCACCTTCGACTTTGAACTCCAGGCCGCGGCCACGGATGACGGGATCGTCCTGTCGCTGGGCGCGCAGCATAGTTTCCCCCTCGAGAGCATCTTCGAGTTTTTGCGCAGCAGCTCGGTGGAGGATCATCTGGTGCAGGCGCTCCTCGCCTCACCGCTGTTTACGACCCGCTGGCGGTGGAACGTGACCCGCTCGCTGGCGATCCTCCGCCACAGCGGAGGGCGCAGGGTGCCGATGCCGCTCCAGCGCATGCGGGCGGAGGACCTGCTGGCGGCTGTCTTCCCCGACCAGGTCGCCTGTCAGGACAACCGTACCGGCCCGATCACGCCTCCGGATCATCCGCTGGTGACAGAAACGATTTCCAACTGCCTCACCGAAGCGATGGACCTCGACGGCCTTCGGGCCATTCTCGATGCGGTCGAGCGCGGGACGATTCGAACGGTGGCCCGGGAGACGCCGTCGCCCTCCCCCATCTCCCAGGAAATCCTCAACGCCAATCCGTACGCGTTCCTCGACGACGCGCCCCTCGAGGAGCGGCGCGCCCGCGCCGTCTCCCTGCGCCGCACCGATCCCGACCTGGCGCGCGGCATCGGCGCGCTGGACCCCGCCGCCATCCAAGAAGTCGCCGCTCAGGCGTGGCCGGACGTCCGCAGTGCGGATGACCTCCACGATCACCTCCTGACCGTCGGACTGCTCCCTGTGGAGGACGCTTCTCCGTGGGGGTCCCTGGCCGGCGCCTTGCTCCAGTCCGGACGGATGACGGTCGCCGCGTGGCGCGACCCGGACGCCCTGATGCGGCGCGCCTATGTGGCCGCCGAGCGCCTTCCCCTCGTTCGCGCGGCCCTTCCGGACGCCGTCTGCGATCCGGAGATCTCCGTCCCGGACCTGGGGCCCGAGGCCTCACCTCCCACCCCCTCAGACGCTGTGCGGGAGATCGTCCACGGGTGGGTGCAGTCCACCTCCCCCCTGACCTCCGCCGGTCTTGCCGCCAGGATCGGCCTCGGGATCGCGCAGGTTGAGGCGGCGCTCGCGGCGTTGGAAGGCGCGGGAGCGGTGCTGAGGGGGCACTTCACACCGGGCTCGGCAGACCTGGAATGGTGCGAGCGCCGGCTGCTCGCGCGCATCCACCGCCTCACGCTGGGACGCCTGCGGCGTGAGATCGATCCCGTTTCCGCGAGCCAGTTCATGCGGTTCCTGCTGCGCTGGCAGCACGTCCAGCCCGGGACCCAGGTGTACGGCCGCGACGGCGTGGCGGAGATCATCCGGATGCTGCAGGGGATCGAGATTCCGGCGCCGGCCTGGGAGGAACACGTCCTTCCCGCCCGGATCCGCCTGTACAATCCCGCCGACCTGGACGCGCTGTGCCTCGCGGGCACCGCCACCTGGGGACGGCTCACCTCGGGACCCTCATCGCCCGAGCCGGACCCCTCCCCCGGCGCGAAGGACGGCCGGGACTCGGACGGCCTGGCCAAACGAGACCGCAGGGGGATCGGCGTGTCGCGATCCGTCCCGATCACGTTCGTGCTGCGCGATGATCTCCCGGCGTTTCTGGATCGTGCGCCGGGCGCCGGCGTCGATGGAGTGGGGGGCGCGGCGGCGGAAGTGTCCCAGTATCTCCGGGACCGGGGAGCGTCATTTCTCACCGAGATCGCCCGCGGCGTCCGGCGTCTGCCGGCAGAAGTGGAGACCGCGCTCTGGGAACTCGTGTCCCGGGGCGTGGTCACCGGAGATGGCTTGGCAGGGTTGCGGCGACTCGTGCAGGGGAACGCCCGATCGCGGACCAGGCACAGGCGCGCCCTGGCTATCGCCCATCCGGATCCCGGACGCCGCTCCCCGCCGGCTGGCCGGTGGGCCCTGTGGGGAACGCCCGATGGGTCGGTGAGCGCTGACGACCGCGACGAGATCCGGGCGCGCCAGCTGCTGCGGCGGTACGGGGTCGTGTTCCGGGACCTGCTGGTCCGGGAGCGGTGCGCGCCGGAGTGGCGGACTCTGCTCAACGTGTACAGGCGGTGGGAGGCGCAGGGCGAGATTCGAGGTGGACGGTTCGTCGCGGGCTTCACAGGCGAGCAGTTCGCGCTTCCGGAGGCAGTCGAGGCCCTCCGAGCAGTTCGCCGCTCTCCCGACGAGACCGAGGTGGTTGTCATCTCCGCGGCGGACCCGCTCAACCTCGTCGGAATCGTGCTCCCCGGGTCTCGCGTGTCGCCGCTCTCCGGGCTTGCGATCGCGCTGCGCAATGGGGTGCCGGTTGACGTGGCGCCTCACGGCGCGCTCCTCGCCCGCCTCAGGCACGTCCCTGGCGCCGTCGCTTCGCCCGCAGGCTGAGGGACCTCGCCCCTCTGATAAGGCGGCAGGAGGTTCGGATGGCAACGGTGCGTGAGGTGACCTACGATTTGATGCGGTCTCTCAGGTTGACGACGGTGTTTGGGAATCCCGGGTCAACCGAAACAACCTTCCTCAGAGACTTCCCGCGAGACTTCACGTACGTGCTCGGTCTTCAGGAAGCGTCGGCCGTCGCGATGGCCGACGGCTACTCTCAGGGCACCGGCCGCCCCGTGCTGGTCAATCTCCACACCGCTGCGGGTCTGGGAAACGCGATGGGAACCATCGTCACGGCCTGGCACAACAGGACCCCTCTCATCGTCACGGCGGGTCAGCAAACGCGGCAAATGCTCTTGCTGGAGCCGTTCCTGACAAACGTCGATGCGACGATGATGGCGCGGCCGTGGGTCAAGTGGAGCTACGAAACGGCACGGGCCCAGGACGCGCCGGCGGCGCTGATGCGCGCCTACGCAACGGCGGTGCAACCGCCCGCCGGGCCGGTCTTTCTCTCCGTCCCCATGGACGACTGGGAGAAGCGGGCCGAGGGCCCCGTGGAGGCACGCCAGATCGGCAAGCGCGTCGCGCCCGACCCCGACGCGATTCGGCGTGTCGCCGACGCGCTTGCGAACAGCCGCAACCCCGTCCTCGTCTTCGGTGGAGCCCTCGATCGCAGCCAGGGCTGGGATGCGGCCCTCGCCCTCGCCGAGAGGCTGCGCGCGCCGGTGTGGGCCGCTCCCATTTGTGAGAGGACGGTGTTCTCGGAGGATCATCCCCAGTACCAGGGCGAGCTTCCGTTCGCCATCCAGTTGCTCGCGGAAAAACTGCGGGGGCATGATGTCGTGCTGGTCGTCGGTGCGCCGGTCTTCCGCTATTATCTCTACGTTGCCGGCGACTACCTTCCCGAGGGAACGCGTCTGCTCCACATCACGGACGATCCGAGTGAGGCGGCGCGGGCCCCCGTGGGCGATAGCGTCCCCGGTGACCCTGGTCTCGCCTGCGCGGCTCTGGCGGCGCTCCTGCCGATCTCGGAGCGGCCGGCGCCCCGGATGCGCCCGCCGGCTCCGGTCCCTGCACCGCAGAACCCGATCACGGCCGCGTATTTGTTTCACACGCTGGCCCAAGTGAAGCCGCGCGACGCTGTCATCGTCGCAGAGTGCCCGTCGAATCTCGGCGAGCTCCACGCGTACGTACGGCACGACATGCCATCAACGTTCTTCATGGCAGCGAGTGGTGGGCTCGGATTTGGGCTGCCCGCCGCTGTCGGGCTTGCCCTCGCGGAGCGACACACCCGGCGCAACCGCCGAGTCATCGCGATCATCGGGGACGGTTCGGCGCAGTACTCGATTCAGGCGCTGTGGACCGCCGCGCAGCACGACCTTCCCGTCGTGTTCGTGATTCTGCGCAACGGAGAATATGCCATCTTGCGAGCGTTCGCGGCGGTGGAACACACGCCCGGCGTGCCGGGACTCGACCTCCCCGGCCTCGACGTCGTCAGGCTGGCTGAGGGGTACGGATGCTCGGGCAGACGCGTCATCGAGCCCGGCGACGTCGCGGATGCCCTGCGTGACGCGCTGCAGGGGAGCCACCCGACACTCGTTGAGGTCGCGATCAGCCCAGAGGTCCCGCCGCTCCGATAAGAGGACGAAGCGCGCCCCGAAGAGCGCGCCTCGTCATCCGCACAACCTTATTCGGTCGCCGCGGGGCCTTGGGTCTGCGCTAGGCCTGAATGGACGGCTGCTGGCGCCGTACCTCGGTCGGCGGGGGCACCAGGACCGGCAGACCGACGCCCTGGGCCAGCGCTTCCTGCAGCACCTGGTCCATGTCCTCGACGAACACAAACCGCAGCTTCTTGCGGACGTTGGCCGGGATCTCGTGGAGATCCTTTTCGTTCTCCTTGGGCAGGATGACGACCTTGATGCCGGCACGGTGCGCGGCGATCACCTTCTCCTTCACCCCGCCGATCGGGAGCACTTTGCCTCGCAGCGTGATCTCCCCGGTCATCGCCACGTCTTTCCGGACCGGCCGGCCGGTCAGCGCCGAGGCGATCGCCGACGCCATGGTAATGCCCGCCGAGGGTCCGTCCTTGGGCATCGCGGCGGCCGGAACGTGGATGTGGACGTCGTACCGGGAGGCAAACGTGTCGTCCACGCCGAGGCGCCGAGCCCGCGCGCGGATGTAGCTCAGGGCGGCCTGGGCGGATTCCTTCATCACGTCCCCCAACTGGCCGGTCAGCGAGACCTTCCCCTCCCCGCGCAACAGTGTGGCCTCGACCGTGATGATGTCCCCGCCCTGCTCGGTGTACACCAGGCCGGTCGCCGCGCCGATCTCGTCCACCTTTTCCGCGGTGCCATAATGGAACCTGGGCGGCCCCAGGAACTTGTGGACGTTCTGGGTGGTCACCTTGACCGAGGTGGCGTCTCCCTCCGCTACCTCGCGCGCAACTTTGCGGCAGATCGTCGCGATCTCGCGCTCCAGATTGCGCACCCCCGCCTCGCGCGTGTACTCGCGGATGACGTGCCGGAGGGCCTCCTCGGTGAACGCGATCTGGTCGGGTTTCAGGCCGTTCTCCTTGAGCTGCTTGGGAATGAGGAACTGGGTGGCGATGTGATGCTTCTCCTCCTCGATGTAGCCGGAGAAGCGGATCACTTCGAGACGATCCCGCAGGGCCGGCGGCACGGTTTCCAGGATGTTGGCCGTGGTGATGAACATGACCTCGCGCAGATCGAACGCCAGTTCCAGGTAGTGATCGCTGAACGAGTTGTTCTGCTCAGGATCGAGCGCCTCCAGCAGCGCGGCCGACGGGTCACCCCGGAAATCGATCCCCAGTTTGTCGATCTCGTCCAGCATGAACACGGGGTTCTTGCTGCCCGCCGTCCGCATGCCCTGAATGACGCGCCCGGGGAGCGCGCCGACGTATGTCCGCCGGTGTCCCCGGATCTCGGCCTCGTCCCGCACACCTCCGAGCGAGACGCGGACGAACTTCCGCCCGAGCGCCCGCGCGATCGACTTGCCCAGGCTCGTCTTGCCCGTCCCGGGCGGTCCGACGAAGCAAAGAATGGGCGCCTTGCTCTCGGGCGCGAGCTTCCTCACGGCCAGGTACTCGACGACGCGGTCCTTGGCCTTCTCCAGGCCGTAGTGGTCTTCGTCGAGGATCGCCCGGGCGGCCTTGATGTCCAGCCGGTCCTCCGTGCGGGTGCTCCAGGGGAGGGCCAGGATCCAGTCGAGGTACGTCCTGACCACGACGGCCTCTGCCACCATCGGCGGCATCTTCTCCAGCCGGCCGACTTCCTCGAGCGCCTTCTCCTTCACTTTTTCGGGGAGGTTGGCGTCCTCGATCTTCTTCCTGTACTCCTCCACCTCCGCGGTCCGCTCGTCCTTCTCCCCCAGTTCCTGCTGAATCGCCTTCATCTGCTCCTTCAGGAAATACTCGCGCTGGCTCTTTTCCATCTGCTTGCGCACCCGGTTCTGAATCTTGCGCTCAAGTTCGAGGACGTTGATCTCCTTGGTCAGAATGCCGCTCAGCATCTCCAGGCGCTCCCGCGGGAGCACGTCCAGGACCCGCTGCCGCTCCTCGACCCGGAGCTGCAGGTGCTGGGCGACAAGATCGCCCAGGCGCCCCGGCTCCTCTGACGACATCACCAGCATGAACGCCTCCGGTGGAACGGACCGCGACAGCCGCGCGAACCGCTCAAACTGCGAGGTCACGCCCCGCATCAGCGCCTCGATCTCCAACGGCTTATCCTTGGGATCCGGCAGGGTCTCGACGCTCACCTGAAAGAAGGGGGCCGTTTGCATGAACTCGACAATCGCGCCGCGGACGAGGCCCTCGACGATCACCTGCACGGTGCCGTCGGGTTGCTTGCCGACCTGAAGAATCCGGCAAACCGTCCCCTTCCGGTACAAGCCATCGGGCTCGGGATTCTCGTCGTCATCCTTCTTTTGCGCCACGAGCAGGATCATCCGATCCCCGCCAAGCGCAGACTCCAGTGCGGCCAGGGACTTGGGACGCCCCACTCCCAGAGGCACGACCATCGACGGGAGAACGACCGTGCCCTTAAGCGGAAGGACGGCGATCACTTCGGGAAACGTCGGCTGTTCCTGCTTCGGCGCCTGCTCCGGTGTCTGCTCTGTCATGGATGGACCTCCTTAAGAGGACGACTCGTAGACGAGAGGGCCTCCCGGCGGGACGTCAGGATGGGATGCCCTCGTGTGTCATTCTCTTTCTACCCTATATATACGGTCAGTAGGCCGTCCAAGATTCCTTCTCCTCAGGCGGGCACAGCCCGGCCCCGCCCCCGGGGGGGTCCTGGATCCCGCCCAGGGCCTGCCAGAGGGCGCCCAGGACCGGAAAAGGGAAGAAGCCTGCGCCGCAGGCTTCTCTTCTTCCGGGACCGCTGTCTCCGTAGGGGAGAGTCGGCTCAGGCTGGCTTCTCCTTGGCCATCTTTTTCAGGTCCGCCCCCGTCAGGAGCAGGGGCTCGGTGCGGTTCTCGACCGTGTCTCGGGTCACGACGCACCGCTTGATGTCCCCCCGGGACGGGATCTCGTACATGATGTTCAGCATGATCTCCTCGATGATGGTCCGGAGCCCTCGGGCGCCCGTATTGCGGGTCATGGCCTCCCGGGCGATGGCGCGGAGGGCATCGTCCGCGACGATGAGCTCCACGCCGTCCATCTCGAGGATTTTTTGAAACTGGCGGACGAGCGCGTTGCGCGGCTCCACCAGGATCGTGACGAAGTCCGACTCCGTCAGCGGCTCGAGCGGAACGACCACCGGCAGGCGCCCGATAAATTCCGGGATGAGTCCGTACCGCAGCAGGTCCTGCGGCATGACCTGGGCGAGCAGTTCCCCGACCCGCTTCTCGCGCTTGAGCTGGATCTGCGCGCCGAAGCCGATGCTGGCGATCCGGGTGCGCGCCTCGATGATCTTGTCCAGCCCATCAAACGCTCCGCCGCAGACGAACAAGATGTTGGTCGTGTCGATCTGGATGAACTCCTGGTGGGGGTGCTTGCGCCCTCCCTGAGGCGGCACGTTCGCCGTCGTCCCTTCGAGAATCTTGAGGAGCGCCTGCTGGACTCCCTCTCCGGAGACGTCCCGCGTGATGGACGGGTTCTCGGACTTACGGGCGATCTTGTCCACCTCGTCGATGTACACGATCCCCCGCTCGGCCTTCTTGACGTCATAGTCGGCGGCTTGAATCAGGCGGAGGAGGATATTCTCCACGTCCTCCCCGACGTATCCCGCCTCGGTCAGCGAGGTCGCATCGGCAATCGCGAACGGAACCTCCAGGATGCGCGCCAGGGTCTGGGCTAGCAGCGTCTTCCCGCACCCGGTGGGGCCGATGAGCAGGATGTTGCTCTTGTGCAGTTCGACATCGCTGGTCCGGCGGGAGTGGGAGCCGATTCGCTTGTAGTGGTTGTAGACGGCGACGGAGAGCGCTTTCTTCGCCCGCTCCTGGCCGATCACATACTGGCAGAGGGTTTGGTAGATCTCGTGCGGTTTCGGAACGCCCCGCGGCTTGGCGTGCGCCTGGGCCGCGGACAGCTCTTCGTCGATGATTTCGTTGCAGAGCTCGATGCACTCATCGCAGATGTACACGCCGGGGCCGGCCACCAGTTTGCGCACCTGCTCCTGCGTTTTCCCGCAGAACGAGCACTTCAGGCGGTCGCGCTCTTCCCCGGCTTTAAACATCCACCCCGTCCCCCCGTATCCGTCGGCTTCACGGTTGCCGCCGCGCGTGGCGGCGGCTGCTCAGCGCCTCGGCTGGATCACGTCATCGATGAGTCCGTACTCTTTCGCCTCGCGAGAGCTCATCCAAAAATTCCGCTCGGTGTCCCGCTCGACGCGATCGTGGGGCTGGCCGGTGTGCTTGGCCAGGACCTCATCCAGGATTTGCCGTATCGCCAGGAACTCCTTCGTCTGGATGCTGATATCTGAGACCGACCCCTGCGCGCCCCCCCACGGTTGGTGGATCATGACACGCGAGTACGGAAGCGCAAACCGCCGCCCCTTGGTTCCCCCGGCCAGAATGATGGCTCCGGCGCTCGCGGCCAGCCCGACGCAGATCGTCGAGACCGGCGCGTGCAGGTACTGCATCGTGTCGTAAATCGCGAGACCCGCCGTGGCCGACCCTCCCGGACTGTTCACGTAGAGCTGGATCTCCTTCTCCGGATCTTCATAGTCCAGATACAGCATCTGGGCGATGATCAGGTTGGCCATCTCATCTTCAATCGGACCTCCGATGAAGATGAGGCGCTCCTTCAGGAGCCGCGAGTAAATATCGTATGCGCGTTCGCCGCGGGCCGTCTGCTCGACAACGATCGGCATGTACATCACGGTCGTCCGTCTCCTTCGCTGTGTGTGCCGCGTCCTGGGCCTGCGGCGCGCCGCCGTCCCCGCGAAACGCGAACCCCGGGACTCTGCTAGCCCGCCTGGGGGGAGAAGTCCCCCGCCGGAGATGCATCCCCTGCCGGAGACACACCCCCTGCCGGGACTATAGCAGAATTACCCGGGGTGTGGGACGTCGAGTGTGACCCCCCTGGCTCCGGACTGCCCTCTCCTGCCGGAGCCCCTGAGACCACGTCGACGAGTAGGGACATCGCCTTTTGCCGCAGCACACTCTCCCGCAGGCTTTGGTACCGGCCGTCCTCCCCCAGCCATGCCCGCACTTTCGCAACATCCTGGTGAAGATCGGCCGACAGTTTCTCGACCTCAGAGGTCATCTCCTCTTCCGAGACGGCCAGAGCTTCTCGCTCCGCCACCGCGTCGAGCAGCAATCGCGTGCGGACGCGGCGGTCGGCGGCCGGCCGCAGCTCCGTGCGCAGCGCAGCCTCGTCCTTCTCCGACGCGCGCAGATAGGATTCCAGGCTCAGCCCCCGCCCCCGGAGCCGGGTGCTAAGATCCTCCATCATGTGCTCGATCTCGTGCTGGATGAGACTTTCGGGAAGATCGATCGCCGTCTGCTCGAGCACGGCACCGAGCACGCGGTCCCGGACCTCTCGCGCCTCCTCCGCGGCGCGCTCCTGCCCAAGACGGGTGCGCAGGCTCTCCCGCAGCTCCGCCAGCGTCGGCTGATTGGAGACCGTCCGCGCAAACGCGTCATCGAGCGCCGGGAGTTCTTTGCGGCGCACATCCGTGACATGAAGCGTGACGTCCCCTGCGCCCTCCACGCCTGCAGTTCGAGTCTCCCCGGCGCGGGCGCCCTCAAGCGCCGCCTCCACCGGACCGGGAAGGAGCCCTCCGCCGACTTCGACCAGGAGTTCCTTCCCCGCCTGGAGCCGCTCAAGTCCGGCCGGGGCCGCGGCAACCGTCAGCAGGACGAAGTCCCCACGTCGTGCTGTCTCACCTCCGACGCTCATCAGCCGTCCGTGTCGGGCCCGGATGTCGTCCAGAGCCCCGTCCACGTCCTCGTCCGTGACCGCACGACCGTCCCGCGGGACACGGAGAGACCGGTAGTCGGGAAGCGTGACCTGCGGATACACGTCCACGGTGGCTGTCAGGCGAAGTCCCTTGCCGTCTGTCCCTTCTTTTATGTCGATCGACGGCTTCGCAATGGGCGCGATGCCAGCCTGGGTGACGGCCTCGGCGTAGGTGTCGGGAACGAGGCGCCGCAGAGCCTCCTCACGCAGGGCTCCGGCGCCGACGTGCCGCTCAAGGATCTCGCGCGGAGCCTTCCCCCGACGGAACCCGGGGATCTGCACGCGCTGAACCAGGGACGCGTACGCGTGATCCATCGCCTGCGCCATGGCGTCCTCGGGAATCTCGATCTCCAGGACCGCCCGGCTTCCCGGCTCGGTTCGCCACTCCACCTTCATAGAAAGGATATCCCTCCCACAGAATGGGATCACAGATGGATGAGACCCCGGCGGCATCACCGCCGGATCTTCAATCCTGCGGGCGGAGGGATTTGAACCCCCATGGACCCTGCGGTCCACCAGGTCCTAAGCCTGGTGCGTCTGCCGGATTCCGCCACGCCCGCGCGGCCAGCCGCCTCGATTCTACGTCCCGCCCGCGGGCCCGTCAAACGCTTCTCAGTGCGGCACCCGTTTGCTAGAATGGCCCGGGGCCGTTAGCACAACTGGTAGTGCAGGGGACTCTTAATCCCAAGGTTGCAGGTTCGAGTCCTGCACGGCCCACCACGCACTCTCCTGCACCGGACTGCACGAGATCGCTCAAAGCGGCATCAGAGTTGGGTTTCCGCTCTTCGGACGATTGCACCGCGTGACCTGCGATTTCACCCGATAGAGCGCCTGACAAGTGCAAATTGAGTGCAACGTCGCCTCCCTCCGGAAGACCAAATCGTCGATCCACTCGACCGGATGCACGGGCAGGCGGTCCATCAGGTGGCCGTAGGTGTCGAGGGTGAAGGCTGGAGCTCTCTCGGAGTCGCCTCCGCCCGCCGACCCGCTGGCGATCCTCAAACTCCGACTGGCCAAGGGCGACATCACCCTCGAGGAGTACGAGCGGCTGGCGGCCGTCCTTGCAGGGCCCGGGGCCCTGTCGCAACGGGAACAAGGTGACACGGCAAATTAGGTCAATGACAATGAGATGCGATGGGCTTCTATCTGAAGTGCGTTTTGCCGATGCGCGTCGGTCGGGATGATCTCCCCACACGCGCCCTCATACGACGTCGCGCTTCATCGACTCATACTGCTCTTTCGTGATCTCGCCGGACGCATAGCGGCGCTTGAGGATCTCAAGCGGCGTTCCTGCGGAACCGCGCGTGCTGGGGGCACCCTGTGCGCCGATCCATCGGACAAGGGCGACGATACCGACGATAACGAGCGCCCAGAACAGGAGCATCGTGATCCAACCAGCGGCCATCCAGCCGACGCCGTACCCATATGGTCCCATCATGATTCGTTCACCCTCCTCACGCGCCGAGCGGCCCGAAACGGCGTCCCCACCATCCAGCCGTTCGTTGCAGAGTGTGAATCCAGACGCGATACATCGCGCTCCCTGGGGGCAAGGACTTTGGAACATCGACAGGTTCACGAAGCGAAACCACAT
>DASUDA010000003.1:0-3863 GCA_036275835.1 bacterium
ACTTACAGCAAAATGGTACCACCATGGAGAGCGGCAATGTTTCTACGCTGCCGAAATCGGTCTGCCTTAATTACGCAGCTGTGCGGAGGGCGTTCGACTTGATCGGGTACACCTTCAGGGTAACCTACAGGCTTTTCTACAAAGTATGGTCATCGGCTGTTGCCCCTTGAACTTACACGTCAGAGGAAACTTGCGCGCGCCATAGAGAATAGCAGGGAGTAGCAGTCGGAAGTCTTCGCGGGGCACCTTGATCTGGCTCCTCGGGTAGGATTCGAACCTACAACCCTCCGGTTAACAGCCGGATGCTCTACCGTTGAGCTACCGAGGAACGCATCTTTGATTCTAGGGAGTCACCCCACGCTCTGTCAATAAGACCCGCCCTCACAGCGTGACGGCCCCGCTCCTTGACAGCCCGACCCCTCCACCACATAATGATATCCGCTTCGGAGGGAGGGTGTCATGCAGCCCCGCGTCAGCAACCGCGGTCTCCTCGTGCTCTTCCTGGCGATCTTCGTCGTCATGTTGGGATTCGGGATCGTCCTGCCGGTCCTGCAGTTTTACGCCCGCGAGGTGGGAGCCACTCCGTTCGAGATCGGGCTGCTGGCCACCAGCTACGCCGTCATGCAGTTCCTCTGCGCGCCGCTGTGGGGCTCACTCAGCGACCGCGTGGGACGCAAGCCGATCTTCTCCGTGGGACTGCTTGGCTACGCTGCCTCCTTCGTGATCTTCGGGCTGTCGCACCAGGTGTGGGAACTGTTCCTGGCCCGGATCCTGGGGGGAATCCTGAGCGCCGCGACGCTCCCAACCGCGATGGCCTACATCGCCGATGTGACGTCTGAGGAGCGCCGCGGCGGAAGCATGGGCATGATGGGCGCGGCGATGGGGCTCGGCTTCACGCTGGGGCCGGGCATCGGGGGCATTCTGGGGCACTACAGCCTGTCCCTCCCGTTCTTCGCGGGAGCCGCGCTGGCACTGGTGACACTGGGACTGGGCTGGGGCGCGCTTCCCGAACCCGACCGGCGCGATGCGGCCGCGGCCCGGATGCCGCGCGGGGAGGCGATCCGGCGGGCGCTGGGCGGGCCGCTCGCGTTTTTCTACCTCGTGACCCTCGTCGGCGCGTTCGCGCTCTCCGGTCTCGAGGCGACCTACGCTTTGTTTGCTCAGGACCGGCTGCACCTGACGAGCACCGGTGGAGCAGGAGCGATCGGCGTGGTCTTCGTCGTCGTCGGTCTCGTCCAGGCGGCGATTCTCGGGGGCCTGGTGGGGCGGCTCATCCACCGGTGGGGGGAAGACCGCCTGGTGCAGGGCGGACTGTTGCTCGCCGCGGCCGGGTATCTCCTCATCACGATGACGCATGACGTGGCGACGCTTGCCCTCTACGCGGCGGTCGCCGGCGCCGGGCACTCACTGATGCGCCCGAGCGTGGCGTCGCTCATCTCCCGGCGGACCGCGGCGGGCCAGGGCCTGTCCATCGGCATCATGGATTCCATCGACAGCCTGGGCCGCGTGTTGGGCCCGGCCTGGGCCGGGTGGATCTACCCCGCGGGGATCGCCCTGCCGTACCTGACCGCCGCGGCCGTGCTGTTGATCACCGCCGGGGTGTCGGTGGCGGCCGTCGGCCCCGGCGTGCAGGTCGAAGCGGGCTAGGCGCGGGCGGAGGCCGGGCTCGACATGCCCGTCACTGGATCGAGCAGCGACTTCCTGGTCCTAATGCAGCGGGTTGGGATCTCGCTCGCCATCGGCATGATGATCGGCCTGGAACGCGAGTGGGCGCACAAGGATGTGGGGGTGCGCACGTTCGCCTTCGTGGCGTTGGCGTTCACGCTGGCCTGGACGATCCATCCCATAGTGAGTTACCTCTTGCTGGCCGCCCTCATCCCCCTGATCACCCTGATGAACTGGCGCAGCTTCGCCCGAGACCGCTCGCTCGAAATGACCACGTCGGTCGCCCTCCTCGCCACCGCACTCCTCGGAATTCTCGTGGGCGAAGGCCTGCAACTCGTCGCGGCCGCCTGCGGCGTGGTGATCACGGGGCTCCTGGCCTGGAAGTCGGAAGTGGTCAAGTTCACCGAGGAGGTGACCATCGAGGAAATCCGCGGAGCGCTGCTGCTGGGCGTGATCGCGGTGGTCGTCTACCCCCTCCTGCCACGAGATCCGGTAGATCCCTGGGACCTTATTCTGCATGTGCATGGGCCTATCTTGATCGATCTGCGGGCCGCGTGGACCGTGGTCCTGGTGATCTCGGCCATCGCTTTCACAAACTATGTTCTGCTGCGCCTGTATGGCACCCGGGGCATCCGCTGGACCGGGCTGCTCGGCGGGCTGGTCAACAGCACCGCCACCGTCGTCGAACTGGCCGGCCGGGCGCGACACCACCCCGGGCGCCTGTCCGTGTTCGTCCTGATCGGGATACTGACCGCCAACACCGCGATGCTGCTGCGGAACGGCCTGATCCTGGGCGTGTTCGACAGCGCCGCGCTCTCCTACGGATGGATCGCGGTCGCGTTCATGCTTGTCGCCAGCGCGGTGATCACGTACTCTATCCGCACCACAGACACAGAAACCGCGCCCCTGCATATGCGGTCTCCCATCTCCTTTCGCACGGCCCTCACCTTCGGCGCATTCTTCCTCTTGATCACCCTCATCTCGGAACAGGCAAACAATTATCTCGGCCCGGCCGGCTTTCTCCTCGTCGCCGCCATCGGCGGACTGGTCAGCAGCGCCTCCACGTCCGCCGCGGCCGGCATCCTTGCCGCGAAGGGCGTGCTCAGCCCGGAACTCGCCGGTTACGGTGTCATCGTGACCTCGATGGCCAGCCTGGCCTTCCACATCCCGATGGCCCAGATGGCGGGGCGGGATCGGTCGATCACGATGCGCCTGGCGATCTTCTCCGGCCTGATCCTGGCCGCCGGTCTCGCCGGTCTCGCCACCCAGAGCCTGCTGGACGGCCACCTGTAGGCGCGCAGGAGGCCCGGCTCCCTCAGAGAACTGTTCCGCCGACTATGGCGGCAGGACTCGCCCCGTGACGCAGCGGGAACTGATCGGCCGGACGGCCACGGTCCTCGGCCTCGTTGCCCTGGCCTGGATGCTGGTATGGTTTGTGCGCAGCGTCACCGACATCCTGATCCTGCTGCTCGTCTCCGGGATCCTGGCCGCCGGGCTGGCCCCGGTCGTGAGCCTGCTGGAGCGGTGGCGGCTGCCCGGCGGGACGCGGCTGTCTCGTGGAGTGGCGATCTTTTTCCTCTACCTCGCTCTGTTCACCACGATCGGGGCGGTCCTCTCGATCATCATCGTGCCCGCGGTCAACGAGACCGCGGGGTTCATCCAGAATCTGCCGGAATTCCTCGGACGGTTCCGCGGGTGGCTGCTAGAGTTGCGGCGGCACTTTCCCTGGCTGCCCGATCTGACGCGCAGCCTCGACAACCTTCCGCAGCAGATCATCGGCCTCTCCCGCTACGGCAGCGAGGCCGCGGGCGTGGCGTTCCGCTTCCTGAGCGGTCTCGCGGCAGTGATCACGGTGCTCGTGTTCACTTTCTACATGATTCTCGAGAGCGCGGAGATCAAGCGGATGTTCCTCGCCTTCTTCCCCCCCGCGGAGCGCCCGCTGGTCGGCCGGGTGCTTCTGCGCATCGGTGCAAAGTTCGGCGGCTGGCTGAGAGGACAGCTTCTCCTCTCGTTTACGGTGGCCGCCGTTGTCGCGATCGGTCTCTCTCTGCTCGGCATGCCGTACCCGGCGCTCCTGGGAATCGTCGCGGGTGTCGGCGAGCTGATCCCGATGGTGGGCCCCTCGCTCGGCGCCGTCGTGGGAATTCTCGTCGCCTTCTCCACGCAACCGCTGCCGCGGCTGGTGGCCGTTGTGGTCT
>DASUDA010000004.1:0-17919 GCA_036275835.1 bacterium
CTCACAGCGGAGTTGTTACATCGCGTCTGCAGTAAATTATGAGGATTTATGCTTTACGCCGAAACGGCCGCTTCGGCGTCGCGGAGTCGGGTCGACAGGGTGCGCATGATCTTGCGAACGAGCGGCGGGGCCGCGTCCAGCAGTGACCAGAACTCGCGTTGGCCGACAACCAGGAGGCGCATCGGCGAGGACGCCTGGACTGTGGCTGAGCGGGGCCGGCCATCGATCAGGCTCATCTCGCCGAAGAAATCTCCTGGTCCAAGACGCGTGACCTTGCTCCGTCCGGCCGTAACCGTGGCCTGCCCTTCGATGATCACAAAGAGTTCGCGCCCGGTGTCGCCGGCAGTCGCCAGACGCTTCCCCGCAGGAACATCGATCTCATCCGCGAGTCGGGCGATCTGCTCGAGTTGCCTCTGCGAGAGGTCACGAAACAGGGGGATCTTCTCCAGCAGCTTGACCTTGTTGGTCCGCCCGAAGATCATGGCGCTCCACCCCCCGCCGATTTGTCCCCTGCTTCACGCCGCGGGGCGGGATTTCTTGTAAATTTACAGGACTCCTCCTATGAAAAGGCCACGCACCCTAACTGTTACCCGTGCAGCGTGCGATGCCTCAAGGGAATCGACACACTGAGCGCGCTCACAGTGCTGGTGGAGCCGCAGACTTCCGGCGCTTTGCGGACGCGCCGGCCGCCATGCAGTTCACGGGCCTGGTGTGCCCGGAGAAAAGCACCGGGAACACTGTCCACCGCGCTGACCCATGTCTCTAGATGGAGGCAGCTACCGACGAATCACAATCATGCCTGTCAACTGAGGGTCCCAAATCGGTCCCAAAATCAAAGTGCACGGCCGAAACCCGTGCCATGCTTGCGTTCCAGGTGGTCGGGGAGGAGGGATTTGAACCCTCGACCTCAGCGTCCCGAACGCTGCGCGCTAAACCAAGCTGCGCTACTCCCCGAAGCGCCTTCATTGTAGCATCCGCACGTACCCCTCACAATTGGGAGTATGACAGGAACGCCCTCACGGGCGAGAGAAGCCTTTGGATAGGGCTCTGCGGGAGGACCTCGTGACGGACGTTCTGCGCGTGATGCGCGATGGACCGGTCGCCACTGTGGTGTTGAACCGACCGGAAAAGCACAACGCCATCACCGCGGAGATGTGGCGGACCCTTCCCGGCGTCCTGCAGGAACTGGACCACGATGGCGGCGTGCGCGTGCTCGTGCTTCGCGGGGCGGGGCAGGCGGCGTTCGCAGCCGGGGCGGACATCTCCGAGTTCACGCGGCTACGCGCCGCCGCGACGACGGCGCGGGAGTACAGCACCTTGGTGGACGCCGCGGAGCGCGCCCTGGCAAGCTTCCCTCGACCGACGATCGCCCTGATTCACGGGTTTTGTGTCGGGGGTGGGCTCGAACTGGCGCTCGCGTGTGACGTTCGCTGGGCGAGCCGGACGTCGAGGTTCGGCATCACCGCCGCGCGTCTCGGCATCATCTACAGTGCCCTGGCCACTCGCCGCCTGGCCAGCATCGTGGGCCCGAGCCACGCCCGCGACCTCCTGTACAGCGGCCGGCTCGTGGATGCCGGGGACGCTCGCGCGATGGGACTTGTGAACATGGTGTGCGAACCGGAGGTCCTGGAGGCGGAGACGTATGGCTACGCCCGGCTGCTGGCCGAGCAGGCGCCGCTGTCGCAGCGTGGTGCGAAGCTGATGCTGCAGCATCTCGTAGGGGAGGGTGGGATGACAGAATCGGAGCTCGCGGCGTTCGTGGAGCGCTCGTATGAGAGCGAGGACTACAAGGAGGGGGTGCGGGCTTTTCTCGCCGGGCGTCTCCCTCGGTTCCGTGGACAATAGGCGATGCTGCCCCTCGAAGGCGTCCGCATCGTCGATCTGACGCGGTTTCTCGCCGGGCCGTTCTGCACGATGGAGCTCGGCGACTTCGGGGCCGACGTCATCAAGATCGAGCCTTTGGGTGGCGATCCGTCCCGCTATCAATCGCTCCGGCCGGATCTCGTGGGCAACAGCTACTTCTTCGCGGCGGCCAACAGGAACAAGCGAAGCATCGCCGTGGACACGAAGACAGACGCCGGCCGCGAGATCGTTCGCCGCCTCATCCGGCGGGCGGACGTTGTGATGGAAAACTTCCGGCCGGGCGTGATGGAACGGCTGGGGCTCGGCGCGCGCGTCCTCCGGGAGGGGAACGAGCGCCTCATCTACTGCGGCATCTCCGGGTTTGGCCAGACGGGGCCGTACAGCCAGCGCCCCGGATTCGACCAGGTGGCTCAGGGGATGTCGGGGTTTATGAGCATCACCGGGCAGGAGCCCACCGGGCCGACGCGGGCGGGCATCGCCCTGGCCGACCTGGTGTGCGCGATGACGGCCTGCCGCGGCGTGCTGCTCGCGCTCCTGGCCCGGGAGCGCACCGGGCGCGGGCAGGAGGTCTACGTGGCCATCGTGGATTCCATGGTGGCCCTGCTGACCTGGAGCGCGGGGATGTATTTCGAGACGGGAGTCCCGCCTGGTGTGGCCGGGAATCACCATCCCCTGGCGTCTCCCTTCGGGGTGTACCAGGCTAAAGACGGCCCCTTCATCCTGGCCGCGGGCAACGAGGTGATGTGGCGGCGGTTGTGCGCGGCCCTCGGCCGTCCCGATCTCCAGGAGGATCGGCGCTTTGCGACCACCAACGACCGCGTTCGCCACCGGGCGGACCTGAACGCCATTCTCGGCGCCCTCTTCCAGGGCCGGACAAGTGCGGACTGGGTGGCGTTCCTGAATGAGCGCGGGGTCGCGTGCGGGCCGATCTACGACCTGGCCGAGGTCTTCAGTGATCCGCAGATCCGGCATGAGGACATGCTTGTCGAGAGGCCGCACCCCATCCACGGGACCGTGAAGTTGATCGGCCTTCCCATCAAGCTGTCCGAGACGCCCGGGGCGATCCGCCGCACTCCGCCGCTTCTGGGAGAGCACACTGACGAGATTCTCCGGGAGGCCGGGTATTCCGCGGCGGACATCGGCCGGATTCGCGCAGCCCGTGTCGTCGGCACTCCGGAAGCGCCGCCGCGGCCTCCTGGCCCCCCTCCGATCGCGACCTGATGCCCCACGGCCGTGGCTCCTCTGCGCAGCGCGGGCGGCCTGCGGAGAGGATTTTCGCGCCCGCCCGCGAAAGTACGCCCAAACTGAGGGTTCTCGCGGTAAACTTACGCAGCACACATCGGAGCACATCTATGGGGCAAACACTGCGCGACTGGTACCGCTATCTTGAACGGCAGATGAACGTGTCCTTCCCGGAGGAGCAGTTCGCGGCGTCTCCGGGCCAGGGCAGCCGGCCGGCGAGTCACGCACTTCTGCCCGGCTCTCGGGGCGATCCTTCCCTGACGGACACATCCGGCCCGAGCGATCCGGGCGAACTGCGGGATGTCGCACTGCGCCGCGAGAGGCCTCCTGCCCCGGGCCGCGGGTCCGAGACGGTCCGGCAGGGCGCGCCTCTGACCGCGCCCAGTCTCGTCGAGCGCCCCCGCGGCGGACGCCGGCCGATGACCGAGACGCGCGAGGAGATCATCCGCCGGCTGCTTGATCCGGAGTTGACCCTGCACGAAGCGGCCGCCGTCTTGAATCTCAGCAAGGCAACGGTGAGGCGGTACACCGATCAGGGCAGGCTGGCATGCCTGAGGACCTGTGGCGGGCAACGCCGGTTCCGCCTCTCCACCCTCCTGGCCTTTCTCGACCGGCAGGCCGCGCAGCGCAGCGACGGATAGCGGGACAAGGACTGCCGCGTGCATATCGGGCTGTTTACGGATTCCTATCTGCCGCGCCGCAGCGGAGTCGTGCGAGCCGTCGAAGCCACGGCCCGGTCTCTCCGCCGCCGCGGCCATCGGGTGTCCATCTTTGCTCCCCGGTATTCCGGGTACGCGGACGACGATCCGGATATCTACCGGTTTCCATCTATCTCGCCGCCGCGCTATCCGGACTTCCCGCTTGCCGTTCCATTCCCGGGGGGGCATCTGCACGCGATCCGGGAACTCCGGCTGGACCTGGTGCACACCCACTCGCCATTTCTGCTCGGTGGGGTCGGACTGTGGGCGGCCCGCGCGTCCCGCCGTCCGGTAATCTTCACCTATCACACGCTGTACGCAGAGTACGTTCACTACGCCCCCGTGCTTGGAGAGGTCACCCGTCCGCTCGTTGTCGCGTACACAACCGCCTACTGCAACCGCTGCGACCGCGTGCTGGCGTCGGTGCCGTCTCTGTCCGCCCGACTACGCCACTACGGAGTCCGGACGCCTGTGGAAATCGTCCCGAGCGCAGGCATCGACCCGTCCGAGTTCGAGGGGGTTGCGGCGGGTCGGGTCCGGGAGAAATCCGGCATCCCGGCCGACGCTGCGCTCTTGGTATTCGTCGGCCGGCTGGGGAAAGAAAAGGGGGTCGCCCTCTTGCTGGACACGCTCGTCGCTCTTCCGTCCGGTGTCTGGCTGCTGATCGTGGGGGACGGACCTGAGCGCGCCTCCCTGGAGGCGAGCGCCGCGCGGCTGGGAGTCGCGCCCCGCGTGGTGTTTGCAGGGTCCCAGGATCGCCCCCGCGTCGTCGAGGCCCTCTTCGCCGCCGATGTGTTCGTCTTTCCTTCACAGACAGAGACCTTGGGGCTCGTCGTTCTCGAGGCGATGGCGGCCGGGTGCGCGGTCGTCGCGGTCCAGGCGGGCGCGGCGGCCGACATCATCCGGGACGGAGAGAGCGGCCGGCTGGTTCCCCCCGATCCGAGGGCGTTCGCCGAGGCGATCCGGGACGTATTGGGGAATGCCGAGCGGCGGACCGCGATGGCCGCCAGGGCCCGCACGGTGGCCGCCGCTTATTCCCAGGACAAGGTCACCGACCGGTTGATTGGGGCGTACGAGGAGACGATCGCGCGCCACGGCGTGCTGGCGTCCCAGAACGCCTAGCAAGTTCCCGCGGGAGGGACCGCGTGCATCTCAGACGGCTGGATCTCGTCGGGTTCAAGACGTTCGCGGACAAGACGGCGCTGGAGTTCTCACCGCGGATCACGGCGATCGTCGGCCCCAACGGGAGCGGCAAGAGCAACATCCTCGATGCAATCCGGTGGGCGTTGGGGGAAGGGAGCCTCCGCGCTCTGCGCGGCATCCGCACCGAAGACGTGATCTTCGCCGGCAGCGAGCGGAGGCGCCCGCTGGCGCTGGCCGACGTGACCTTGACCCTGGACAATACGGGAGGGAGCCTGCTGCTCCCCCAGGGGGCCAACGGGTCCGCCGATCCGCCGGCCCCGCTCGCGTTTGCAGAGGTCACGGTCACGCGCCGGGCTGCGCGGAGCGGAGACGGCCAGTACATGGTGAACGGCCTCCCGTGCCGGCTGCGCGACATCCAGACGATGTTCCTCGGCACAGGACTCGGCGGCCACTCCTATGCGCTCATCACCCAGGGCGAAGTGGATCATCTGCTGGAGGCCACGCCCGAGGACCGGCGGATGATCCTGGAGGAGGCTGCGGGCGTGGCCAGGTACAAGCGCCGTCGCCACGATGCAGAACGGAGACTGGCGGCGGCGGACCAACTCCTCCTCCGCGTGACCGATATTCTTGCCGAGCAGGACGCGCACGTGGCCCAGCTCGCCGCCCAGGCGGACGCGGCGCAGCAGTATCAAGCGTACACTCGCGAGCTGCGCGGCCTTGAGCTCGCTCTGCAGGTGGACGAGGTGCGCCGCCTCACCCGCACCCAGCGCCGGATCCGCGACCAGCTCGAGCAGGTCGCCGCCCGCCGGCGCGAGGCAGAGGACGCTCTCCGGGCCCTCGCGGAAGCGCGCGACGCGCTTGACCGGCGCGCGAGCGAAGCGGGACGCGAATGGGAAGAGGCGCAGCGGGCGCTCGTGCTCCTCACCGGCCGGCGCGCCGCCGAGGAGGCATCGGTGAACTTGCTGGCGGAGCGCCGCCGGGGCGTCGACGCGCAGCGGGGCCGGATTGCCCGCGAGATCGACCGGCTGCGCGCCGAGGAGAGCGCGCTGCTCAAGGAATGGGCGGCCCTCAAGGAGGCGGATGCGGGGTGCGCGGTCGACCATCAGCGGCTGGAAAGTGACGCCGCGGAAGCGGAGGGGACCCTGCGCCGTCTTGAAGCGGAAGTGGCCCGAGAGGAAGAGCGCGTAGAGAAGGCTCGGGAGGATGTCCGGAGGCTCGCGGATGACCGCGCTCAGGCGTTGACCGAGGTGTCGGCCGCGGACGCGCGGGCGGCGGCCTACCGCGACCGCGCCGCGGCGCTGGCTCAGCGGATGGCCCACCTGGCCCGCTCCCGGAGCACGATGGAGGCGTGCCGGCCCGCGTATACCGCGAGGTGCGCCGAGACCGCGGCGCGGCTGGAGGAGACGCGGCGTGCCCTCGCGGCCCTTCGGGCCGACCACGCGCGGCAGGGGGACGATCGCGAACTGGTGCTGGACGCTCTCCGCAGGATCGAGATCGAGCGGGAGACCGCGCGGTCTCGTCTGGGAGATCTCGAGGACGCCCGCGCCCACTACCGCGGCTACGACGCCGGCGCGCGAGAAATTCTTCTGGCGCGCCGGACCGGTGCACTGCGCGTCGGGGGCCTCAGAGGCGCGGTGGCAGAGTGCGTGCACGTGCCGCTCGAGATGCGCGCCGCCGCCGATGCCGCCCTCGGGTCATTCAGGTTCGCGCTCATCGTCGACTCGATCGATGACGTCGACATCCTCCGCCGGCACCTCAGGGAGCGTGACGCCGCGGGGGAGGTGGCGTTTCTTCCGGTTCCTCTTCTCCGCGCCCAGGAACCGCTTCCCGTGCCGCCGTCGGTGGCTGCGGATCCGGGAGTGTGCGGCCGAGCCCTGGACCTTGTGCAGATTACCGGAGATCGCCCCGAGGTGGTCGCGGCGCTCCTCGCACACGTGCTGATCGTTCGCGACCTGGAGGCGGCCCTCAGGGCTCGCGCCGCCGGGTTCGCCGGCCGGATCGTCACGACGGCCGGAGAGACGCTCTCGCCCGAGGGCCTGCTGACCACAGGCCCTCGGACCGGGGAACACGGAAGCGTCGTGGGGCGCGCGGAGGAGATCACCGAGATGCGGGAACGTCTCGCCCAGCTCGAGGCGACTGCCCGCGAGACCGCTCACCGCGCCGAGGAAGCGGCGGGCCGAATCAAAGAGATCGAGGAGGCAGCCACCGCCGCTGAGGCCAGGGTCGGGCGTGAGGCGGAGGCGCGCGCGGAGGCCGAGCGAGACCTGACTCTGCTGGACGCCGAGATGGCCCGCCAGACCGAGGAAATAGACGCGCTTAATGTCGAGCAGCGGAGTCTCGACGGCGAGATCGCCGCGCTGGAAGACAGCCGTCACAGCCTCGAAGCCAAGGCCGGCGGGTGGGACGCGCAGATCACTAAGATCGAAGACGAGACGGCGATGCTTGCTGCGCTGCTGCGCCGGGGTGCGGGGGATCTGGAGAGCGCCCGCGCCCGGATGATGGACAGCACCGTGGCGCTCGTCGCGCTGCGCGGGAAACAGGACGCGCTCCACGCGCGGATGGGAGAGGTGGAGCGGAGTCTGGCCCAGACCGGGGCGCGGTGCGGGGACCTGGCGGAGGAAGGGCGCCAGTTCGATCTCGAGACCGCGCGGCTGGCGGGGAAGGAAGAAACCGCCCGGCAGCGGTGTCAGGACCTGGCGGCGGAGTCAGCCAGTCTCGAGAAGACGCTCACGTCGTTGGACGCCGAGCGGGCGGGCATGATCGCCCGACGGGCCGACCTCGAGACGCAAACGCGTGAGGCGGCCGGCCAGGCCGAGGCCCTCGCGAACGACGCGCACCGCGCCGAGTTGCGGCAAGCGCAGGTCGATGCCGAGGTCGGGAGCGCCCGCCGGCGGATCGAGGAGGAATTTGGGAGGTCGTGCGACCGGCTGGCCGCCGACGTCCCGGAGGCGGTGGATCGCGATGAGACCCTCGGACGGATGGAGGCGCTGCGCGGGCTGATCAACGCGCTCGGCCCGGTGAATTTGTTGGCCATCGACGAGCACCGGCTCGCCGCGGCGCGCGCGGACTCGCTCCGGTCCCGTTGGGAGGACACGCGCGGCGCCCAGGCGGCCCTGCGCGTCCTGATCGCGACGCTGGAGGCGGTGATCCGCGAGCGGTTCGACACGACCTTCCGCGCTGTGAACGACGAGTTTGCCGCGCTGTTCGCCCGTCTGTTCGGCGGAGGACAGGCGGGGCTGACCCTGGTGGCCGTCGACGGAAGCGATGAACCAGGGGTCGAGATCGTCGTCCGGCCGCCCGGTAAGACGCTCCGCAGCCTGGGGGCCCTGTCCGGCGGCGAGCGCGTGATGGTCGCGCTGGCGCTCGTTTTCGCGATGCTGCGCGTTCACCCAAGCCCGTTTTGCGTCTTTGACGAGGTGGAAGCGGCGCTCGATGAAGCGAACACGCGCAAGGTGACCGAAATTCTGCAGGAGCTCGCCGCGCACAGCCAGATCATCATCATTACCCACAACAAGGCAACGATGGAGGCGTGCGACGCGCTCTTCGGGGTGACGATGGAAGAGCCCGGCATCTCGCGCATCGTGTCGATGCGCCTCCAGGAGCGGGCGCGGCTCCCCGAGGGCCAGCCGGTTGGGTAGCGGGCCGGAGTGGGTCGGCCGGTTCCGGAACGGTCTGGCCCGGACCCGGCAGGCCCTCGCGGCCCGGCTCGATGAGGTCCTGGGAGGCGGCGTTGACGAGGCCTTTTACCAGGCGCTCGAGGAGACGCTCCTCCAGGCCGACCTCGGGGTGCGGGCGGTGGACATCGTCATCGCGCGCCTCCGGGAGCGAGCCCGGGCGGGCGTCCGCACACCCGCGGCCCTGCGCGGGGCGCTGGCCGAGATCCTGATCGCCCTCCTGGGCGATCCGGTGCCCCTGCGCCTCTCTCCGGCACCGGCGGCGATCCTGATCCTCGGGGTCAACGGCTCGGGGAAGACGACGACGATCGGCAAGCTGGCGCATCGCTTCCGGCAGGATGGGCGGAAAGTCCTGCTGGCGGCCGCCGATACGTTTCGCGCGGCAGCGATTGACCAACTGGAGGTGTGGGCGGAGCGCGCGGGGGTGGAGGTGGTCCACCATCGCGATGGCGCCGACCCCGCGGCGGTCGTCTATGATGCGGCCCAGGCCACGCGCGCCCGGCACATCGACGTCCTGATCGTGGACACCGCCGGCCGCCTTCACACGAAGGCACACCTCCTCGACGAGCTGAAGAAGATGGACCGCGTCCTCCGGCGCGAACTCCCCGAAGCGCCGGTGGAGGCCCTGCTCGTCCTCGACGCGACGACCGGGCAGAACGGGATTGCGCAGGCGCGGCAGTTCACCTCTGCGCTGCCGGTCACGGGCGTCGTGCTGACCAAACTGGACGGGACGGCCCGCGGAGGGATCGTGGTCGCGATCGCGGAGGAGCTCCGCCTCCCGGTGAAGCTGGTCGGGTTGGGCGAGGGAATGGACGATCTTCACACGTTCGATCCACGGGCGTTTGTCGACGCCCTCCTGGCTCTCGCCGGCGACGCTCCCGCCCACTCCTGACTTCTCTGCACGCCGTCCGTGTGCTATGCTGTGTGAAGTCTTATGCCTTTACAGAGAGCCCCCCAGGATCGCAGCGGCGCCGGCCTGCCGCGCGCGCTGGAGGGGCGGAACGAGATCATCCGCCTCTTTGACGCGTACGCGGAACTCCTCACCACGCGGCAGCGGGCGCTTGTGCGCATGTACTATCACGACGATCTCTCTTTGGGAGAGATCGCCGTCCATCTCGGCGTGACCCGGCAGGCCGTGTTTGACAGTCTGCGCCGGTCTATTGCGGAGATGAGGCACCTCGAGGAACGGCTCGGCGTGCTGGCGGGCCGTGCGCGGGCGGCCCGCGGCCGCGTGGAGGCCACCGCCCGGCTCGAGGTGGTCGAGCAAGAAGTGGCCCGCCTGTCCGGGGTGAGCGGCGCAGAACTCAGGCCGCTCCTGCGGGCCCTCCGCGCCCTCCGCGAGCGTCTATGACCGCTCCGGCCTCGCACTACTTCGCGCCCGCGCCCGGTGCTCCGGCCCGGCTCCGGCTCGTGCGCTTTCAAGACGGAGGGCGCCAGTTCCACTTTCGGACCGCCGCCGGGGTGTTTTCCCGCGAGGCCGTGGACCGCGGCACGCGGCTGCTTCTTGAGGCGGTGAATCCGGCCGGCGCCGACCTGATCCTCGACCTCGGGTGCGGCTATGGCGTGGTCGGTATTGTCGTGGCCGCGCGTGCGCCGCGGGCCCGCGTCGTGCTCGTGGACATCAACCCGCGGGCCGTGGAATTGGCCGCCGAGAACATCCGTTTGAACGCGGTGCCGAATGCCGAGGCGCGGTGCGGAGACGGGTGCGCGCCCGTGGCCGGGCTGGAGTTCGATCTGATCCTCTGTAACCCGCCGATCCGCGCCGGGCGGTCGGTCGTCATGCGCCTCCTCGGTGAGGCCCACGCCTGCCTCCACCGCCAGGGACGGCTCTACCTGGTGGCGCGCACGGGCCAGGGGGCCCGCACCCTCGCGCGGCTCATGGGAGGCCTCTACGGGCGCGTGACCGAGGTCGAGCGCGGCGGCGGGTTCCGCGTGTACGAGGCGTCCGATGTTTGAGCAGTTGCAGACCCGGCTGGGCACCATCCTGGCGCGCCTGCGGGGCCGCGGGACGCTGGCTGTCGAAGATGTGGAGAGCGCGCTCCGGGATATCCGGCGTGCGCTCCTTGAAGCCGACGTCAACGTCAACGTCGCCCGCGACTTCGTCGCACGGGTGCGCGATGCCGCCGTTGGTCAGGAAATCTGGAAAAGCCTCACCCCGGGCCAGCAGGTCGTCCAGATTGTCTTTGCCGAACTCACCCGCCTGCTGGGAACCGCCCACCATGCGCTCACACCGGCCTCGACGCCCCCCACCGTGATCCTGCTCGTGGGGCTACATGGGACGGGGAAGACGACGACCGTGGGAAAACTGGCGCTCCACCTCAAGAAGCACGGCCGGAGCCCAGTCCTGGCGGCGGCCGACTTGTACCGTCCCGCGGCGGTCCGCCAACTCGAGGTGGTGGGGCGAGAGGCGGGAGTCCCGGTCGTGTCGCCCGGGCCCGGAGCGACTCCGGTGGAGGTGGCTCGGCTGGCCCTCGCGCGGTGCCGGCAGCTCGCGGCCGACACCCTGATCATCGACAGCGCGGGCCGGCTGCACATCGATCAGGACATGGTCGCGGAGTTGACCCAGATCCGGGACGCCGTCTCCCCCCATTACACCGTGCTCATCCTCGACGCCATGGCGGGGCAGGACGCCGTGCGGATGGCGGAGGGCTTTCATCGCGCCGTGCCCCTGGATGGTCTCATCCTGACCAAGCTCGACGGCGACGCACGCGGCGGCGCCGCGCTGTCCGTCGTCGCGGTCCTCGCGCGGCCCATTCTGTTCATCGGGACGGGGGAGAAGCTGGACGCGCTGGAGCCGTTCCACCCCGAGCGCATCGCGTCCCGCATTTTGGGGATGGGAGACGTGCTCACCCTCATCGAGCGGGCCCAGGAGCAGGTCACGGCCGAGCAGGCGCACGAACTGGAACGGAAGCTGCGCCGCGCGGAGTTCACGCTCGAGGACTTCCTGAGGCAACTCCGTCAGGTTCGGGCGATGGGCCCCCTGGATCAGCTCCTGGCGATGATTCCGGGAATCGGCGCTCGGGCGCAGGGGGCGGAGGTGGACGAGCGCGTGCTCGCGCGGACCGAGGCGATGATCAACTCCATGACCCCGGCAGAGCGGCGCCATCCGGAGATCATCGACGGCAGCCGGCGCCGGCGGATCGCCCGCGGGAGCGGCACCGCGGTGCAGGAGGTGAACCGCCTCCTGCGCCAGTTCACGGAAGCGCGGAAGATGCTCCGGCAGATGGAGGGACTGGGCCGCCGCAAGGGGATGCCGCCGCTGCCGTTTCAGCCGTAACGACGCCCGGTCTCCCGGCCGGGCGCAGCAGATCGTGAGGAGGCGAAGGAATGAGCGTGAAGATCCGATTGATGCGCAGGGGTGCGCGGGGTCAGCCCTTCTACCGCCTTGTTATCGCGGACTCTCGTAGTCCGCGCAGCGGGAAATACATCGAGACGGTGGGCTTCTATAATCCCCGCACCGATCCGTCGACGATGCAGGTGAACGCGGACAAGGTGCTGGCATGGCTGCGGAAGGGAGCGCGGCCGTCCGACGCTGCCCGGGTGGTGCTCGAAAAAACGGGCGTGCTCAGGCAGTGGGAGGAGCTGCGGACAAAGGCGGCCCGGTGAAAGCCCTCGTCGAGCTGGTGACCCGGTCTCTTGTCGATCATCCCGACGCCGTGCAGGTCAGGGTCGTCGATGATCCGCACACGACCCTCATCGAAGTTCAGGTGTCTCCCGAAGATGTGGGAAAGGTGATCGGTCGCGGCGGCCGGGTGATCAAGGCGATCCGCACGCTCGCCCGGGCGGCGGCCACCCGGACGGGCAAGCGCGTGAACATCGAAATTCTCCGCCCATAGGAGGAAGACGTATGGCGTCGATTACGATTCAGCGCCCGGTGGTGATCAAGGCGATCGTCACCGAAGGGTTCAAGCGCCTGTACATCGCGGATCTGGAGGACGCCATCAAGCGCGTGGACGCGATCGTACAGCAGATCGAAGTGCAGGCGCGCCGGGTCGACCTTGAGCGGCAGGTCACCCCTCAGTCACGCGCCCTTCGCCAACAACTCGAGCTGGAGCGCGCCCGGCAGGAGGCGACGCGCGCCGAGCTACAGATCCGTCTGCGGGAAGCCCAGGACCTTACGCTCAATGAGGAGTTCCTGCAGGGGACGATCGAGGGAACGGTCGAGGTGTCGGTGGGCGACAACCTGTTCGATAAGATCTCCCGCACGGAGATCATCGTGAAGGACGGGATCATCCTCGAGATCCGGGAGGCTCCCGCCGCGTCCGTGGCCGCCTCGGGGGTGATTACGCCCGGCAGGTAGGGAGAGACCGATCGTGAGCCCGCAGAAGCCGGCGGGACGCGGTTCTGCGCCGGCGGCGAATGTCTCGGACCTGATCACCGTGGGCGAAGCGACGCGCGCCTCCGGCCTCCACGGTGCGATCCGGGTCTTGCCGGTGACGGATTTTCCTGACCATCTGCTCACCCTGAGGCGGGTGATCCTGGTGCGGGGCCGGACAGGTCAGCCGGTCCGCGTGGAGCGGGCCGAGAGGGCCGGCCGGTTCGTGGTGATGAAGCTCGCCGGCATCGACACGCCCGAGGACGCCCGGGCTCTGCAGGGAGCTGCGCTGTGCATTCCGCCCGAGGACGCACACCCGCTCCCGCCCGGCCAGTTCTATATCTTCCAGATCGTCGGGCTCCGGGTCCGGACCCCTGACGGCCGCATCCTGGGGGAGGTGGTGGAGGTTCTCCGCACAGGCAGCAACGATGTCTACGCGGTCCGTCCGGCGCAGGGGCCGGTGATCCTGCTCCCGGCCGTCTCCGGCGTCATCGAGAGGATTGATCTGGCGGCGGGCGAGATCGTCGCGTCTCCGCCGGAGTGGGCGTGATGCGCATCGACGTCGTGACGATCTTCCCGGAGGTGTTTCCGGGACCTCTCGGCGCGGGGGTCCTGGGGCGGGCGCAGGCACGGGGGCTCCTCGACCTCGTGGTCTGGGATCTGCGGACGTTCACGGAGAATCGCCACCGGACTGTGGACGATACCCCGTACGGAGGAGGGGCCGGGATGGTGATGAAGCCGGAGCCGTTTGTCCGGGCGGTGGACGCGATCCGGACGGCCCGGCCGGACGCCGCGGGACCGGTGCTGCTGACGAGTCCCCAGGGCGCGTTGTTCTCCCAGGCGCGCGCGCGCGTGCTGGCGGAGCTCCCGCACCTGGTGATTCTGTGCGGGCGCTACGAAGGCGTGGACGAACGGGTGGTGGAGGTGCTCGGAGCCGAGGAGATCAGCGTCGGCGACTACGTCCTATCGGGCGGCGAGATCGCCGCGATGGTGATCATTGAGGCAGTGGTCCGCCTGCGTCCGGGAGTCGTCGGCGATGATGCGTCCGTCGCCGCGGACTCGTTTTCCGCGGGCGGGCTGGACTATCCGCAGTACACGCGTCCGGCCGAGTACCGCGGCGTGAAGGTGCCGGAGGTTCTCCTGAGCGGGCACCATGAGGAGGTCCGTCGGTGGAGGAAGCGGGAAGCCCTGCGGCGCACGCTGGAGCGCCGACCCGACCTCATCAACGAGGCGGCGCTGGATGACGAGGCCCTGAGTTTCTTGCAGGAACTGCGGTCCCGGAAGACGTAGGCCCGGACGCGTCTGTCGCGCGTCGCTTGTGAGGCGCGGGTCGCGCGTGTTATACTGTCACCGCCGCAAGGGGGAACGCGCATGGAAAAACTCGTCGCGATTGAGCGCCAGCAAATGAAATCGGCTCCCCCGTCCTTTCACGCCGGCGATACCATCCGCGTGCACATGAAGGTGGCCGAGGGGGGCCGGGACCGCCTTCAGGCGTTCGAGGGCATCGTGCTGAGCCGCCGCGGCGGCGGCGTCCGCGAGGCGTTCACCGTGCGCCGCATTTCGCACGGCGTCGGGGTGGAGCGGACCTTCCCCGTCCACTCGCCGCGGGTGGAGAAGATCGAGATCCTCCGGAAGGGACGCGTCCGCCGGGCCAAGCTCTATTACCTGCGCGAGAAGGTCGGTAAGGAGAGCCGGGTTAGGGAGAAACGGTAGGCTGGCTGCGTGGGCTCGCTCAGCATTCCCACGATGATCCTGGGGGTCTCGGCGCTGCTTGTGGCCTCTCGCATCATCGTCAAACGGACGTACCAGATCCCGCCGATCATTCGCCGGTCCATCGTCGAGACGCTCGATGCGTGTATCTTCGCCGCTGTCCTCAGCCTGGTCATCATCACCTTCGTCATCCAGGCGTTCTACATCCCCTCCGGCTCCATGGAGCCGACGCTGATGATCAATGACCGCATCCTGGTCGCCAAGTTCCTCTACCGGTTCGAGCCGGTCGCGCGAGGCGACGTGATCGTGTTCCGGTACCCGCTCAACACGCAGCGAGACTTCGTCAAGCGCGTCGTCGGCCAGCCCGAGGATCGCGTGCAGCTCAAGGAAGGCGTTGTCTACGTGAATGAGAACCGCATCTCGGAGACGGGCTACACGATCAAGCCGGACTTCGGGAACTACGGTCCGGTGACCGTTCCGTCCGGCCAGTATTTCGTCCTGGGAGACAACCGCAACAACAGCGAGGACAGCCGGTTCTTCGGGTATGTTCCCCGTGCCAACATTATCGGCAGAGCCGTCTTTATCTACTGGCCCCCGCAACGGATCGGATTCGTGCACTGACCGCTTCCCCGGACGTCTCCGCCTGCCGGACGGCCCCTCATGGACCCGCGCGCGCTGACGGTCGCGAAGATCGCTGATCGGCTGGTTTTGTATCGCCGTCTGTCAGATGCCCTTCTCGTGGCCCTGGCCCGGGACCCACGGGTGTCCGTCAAACGGCTGGCGGTCCGGTACCGGGCCATTCGTGCCGCTGCCCGCAAGGAGGCGCTCCGCCTGCGCGCCCTGTACAAAGAAGAGCGCAGGCGCGCCCGCGGAGGACAGGCGATCGCCGGGGTGGATGAGGTCGGTCGGGGGCCCCTGGCGGGTCCGGTGGTCGCCGCTGCCGTGATCCTCGGGGCGGGACCGCCGATCCCGGGGCTCGATGACAGCAAGCGCCTTCGGCCCGAAGAGCGCGCGAAATTGGACGGGGAGATCCGGGCGCGGGCCCTCGGCGTCGCGTTGGGCGAAGCGTCCGTCGAGGAGATCGATCGCTTCAACATCGTGGGCGCCACCCGGCTGGCGATGATGCGGGCGGTGGCCGCGCTCGCCCCGCCGCCCCACTTTCTGCTCATCGATGGACGCGAGCGCCTCCCGGAGAGGCGACCTCAGGCGGCGGTGATCAAAGGAGACGCCTCGTGCGCCTGTATCGCCGCGGCGTCGATCATCGCAAAGGTGGCCCGGGACCGGATGATGGTGGAACTCGACCAGGCGTTTCCTTCCTACGGATTCGCCAGGCACAAAGGGTACGCGACCTCCGATCACCTCACCGCGCTCGCGCGCTACGGCCCCTGTCCCGCGCATCGGCGCGCGTTCCTCCCCCGCCGCCAACTGGTGCTTTTCGACCTCCTGTGAAAACCCCCGGGACATCCCCGGGCCGCGGCCCCGCGACCGGGGCGTCCGGCAGGCGAGAGGTAGGGCGCCTCGGCGAGGAGGCTGCGATAGCGGCGCTGCAAGCCTCCGGCTACAGAATTGTGGAGAAGAACGTCCGCCTGCGGCGCGGGGAACTGGATGTGGTGGCCGAAGAGCACGGGGTCATCGTCTTCGTGGAGGTCAAATCCCGGCGCACCGCGCTCTTCGGAACACCCGCAGAGGCGGTGACCGCCCGCAAGCAGCGTGCGCTCGTCGGCCTGGCCGCCGCCTATCTGACGCGCCGCGCGCTCGCCGAGCGACCCTGCCGGTTTGATGTGGCCGAGGTGTGGCTCGGCCGAGACGGACGCCCGGCGCGCGTGGAGATCATCCGCGACGCGTTCCGCGCGTAACGGCCGAAAGCTTGAGACCCGAAGAAGGAATTCCCCAAAATGGCGAGAACCGAGAGTCCCAAGCGGCGCATCGTGACATCATCGGATGCGGAACCGATCTTCTCGTCGCACCAGTCGACGCACACTCGGAGGACCTTATGAGCCGCGATGAGATCATTGCCACGCTTCTCTTCTACGGTGCCATCGCTTTTATCCGCTTGATCGAAGACGTAGAGGCGGGGCGCCTTCGCCGCGTCCGGATGCCCCCCCTCCCCGGGGATCGCGCCTTCGGCCGCGAGCTGATCGGCTTCCTACGCAGTCGGGGGGCCGACGTCGAGTTTTCCGCGGTGACGGCGAGACCGTACCACCGTCCGGCCGGGTAGCGCGCGGCGGTCTGGCGATGCGGGACGAGCTGATCAGGCGAGAGACGCCGAAGGGCACGGTGCGGGTCGTCGTCGCGTATGCCCGCGTCCGCGGGGGAGGCTGGTTGTGGATCGCCCGGCGGACCCCGTCGGGACCGGTCATCGGGCAGGGGCGTGGGGGATCTTTCCAGATCGTGCGGGCGGCCGTCGAGGAGTGGCTGGAACAGGAGGCCGAGCAGCTCACCACTTAATTCAGTGCGCTGGATAGCCGTCGCTCACTGACCCCTCAACGCGCGACGCCGCCGACTAGCCTCGTCCTGGCGATCCAACCCGCGACCGCCCCCTGGCACGATCGTTCAAGACCCTCGCCCGCCGATCTGGTGTGCTTAGGGCGCATCGCTCGCCTCCGCCAGAGAGCGTGAAGGAGGAAAAGATGGACGCACCTGGGATCACCGCGCTCTTTCAGGGCCTGACAACGCCTCACGTCGCCGATGCCTGCCTACGAACCGGGGTGGACGTCCGCTGTGCGCCGTGTGATCTTCGCGCTCTGTCCCCGTCCGACTGGATTGTGGGCAGAGTTCGGCCCGCCCGGCACTATGGGAGCGTCGATATTTTTCTTGAAGCCTTGGAAAACGCTTCGCCGGGCGACGTTCTAGTGATCGATAACTCTGGCCGTCGAGACGAGGCATGCGTGGGGGATCTGATTGCCCTGGAGACGAAACTCGCCGGCCTAGCGGGGATGGTGATCTGGGGTCTGCACCGGGACACGCAAGAACTCCTCGAGATAGGGCTGCCCATGTTCAGCCTTGGCGAGTGCCCAACGGGACCGCTCCGGCTCGATCCGCGGGAAGCTGGTGCATTAGTCTCGGCTGGCGTTGGCTCGTGGACCGTTGGAACCGACGATGTCGCGATGGGCGACGTGAACGGAGTGTTGTTCCTGCCGATGGCTCGTACGGAAGAGATCGCGATGATGGCACGCTCAATTCGAGATACCGAGCGCGCCCAGGCGGGGAAAATGCGCCACGGCACATCACTGCGCGCGCAACTGCACTTCTCCGATTTCCTTGCCCGGCGTTC
>DASUDA010000005.1:0-22418 GCA_036275835.1 bacterium
GACCCCATTCACGGCCAACCGGAGGTCGTCCCTGTGCGGGCCGACCAAGCTTCTGCCGCGCCGGAGCTCCTCCGCCCGGCGCGAAGCGAGCCCTCGCCTCAGCGCCTCCCGTTCCTCTCCACCCCCGGCCGTGCACACGTACGTGACCTCCAGGCGTTCATCCACGCCCGCGATCCGCGCGTGCCGTGCCCCGGCACGCGCGGAAAGGACCTGCACGAACCGGCGGCGCCGATCGATCAGCGCCGCCCCCAGATCCACCACCTGGTCATCCCACGGCGCCAGCGCCTGCTCCGGCGCACCCTCCTGGAGCAGGCGGTTTCGCTGCCGGATCACACGCATATACCGGGTCAGCGTAAAATAGTACGATGGACTCGCCTGACTCAGCGCCGCGTCCAGGACGCGGCGCCTGTAGCCCGGGGCCCCCCGAACGACTTCGTCGTCGAGCGGCCCGGCGAGCACGACAACCAGCCGCCCCAAAAGCTGTCCCCGCTGCGCGGGGACACCATTTACCTTAATCCGCTTCTCGCCGCTCTCCCGATCGACGGCCACTTCAAGGACGTGGGCGCGCGTCCCGCGGACGCTCGCCCGAAGATACGCTCGATCCTGACCGAACCGGATCACCTCGGCGTCGCCCCCCGCCCGGGGGCTCCGCCCCACAGCCACCATGTACACGCCTTCCAGAAGGTTGCTCTTCCCCTGCGCGTTCGGCCCCGCCAGCACAGACACGCCTTCGCCGACTGCGACGTCCAGCGCGGCATAGTTTCGAAAGTCACGGAACCGGAGGTCAGCGAGCCACAACCCTGTACTCCCGCCCCTCCACCGTGATGAGGTCGCCGGACCCGAGTCGGCGCCCGCGACGGCGCTCGGCACTCCCATTCACGAACACACGACCGCTCTGCACGAGGACTTTCGCCCGGCCGCCCGTTGGAGCCACTCCGACCCACTTCAAGAACTCGCCCAGGGTGATGCGCGGCGTCGAGATCTCCACCGTGGTGAGGGAGGACCGGCGAGCCGGACGCGTAAGGCTACCCGTACACCCTCACCGGTGCGAGGACATAGACATAGTCGGTGTGCTCCACCGGCCTCAGCGCACCCGGGGTCAGCGGTCCGGTCAGGTCGAAGAAGACCTCGGCCGCGTCGATATTGTTGAGGGCGTCCAACAGAAACTTGGCGTTGAACGCGACCGGGATGGTGTCCCCCTCGACCTGGACGGCGATATCCTCCTGTGCTTTCCCCACGTCCGGTGTATTGGACGTGATCGTCAGCGTTCCGTCCCCCGCGGTCAGGCGCACCACGTTGGCGGAATCACGCGCGGTGATGCTGGCTCGACGAACGGCCCGTAACAAACGCTCGGTTCCCACCTTGATCCGCTGCTTGAATTCCTTTGGGATCACCTGCTCATAATTGGGGAACTGCCCGGCGATCAACCGCGAGATAAAGCGCATCCCGGGAAGCATGAAGACGAGCTGGTTGTCCTGCGACGAGATGGTCACCTCTCCCTCGGCGGCTCCAAGGACACGGACGAGTTCCCCCATGGTCTTGCTGGGGACGATGGCCGCTACCTTCGTCTGGGCGTCTCCGGAAATTCTGGCACGCCGGAGGGCGAGCCGACCGCCATCCGTTGCCACGAGCTGGCTATTACTTCCCTCGACGACAAGGTAGACACCCGTCAGAAACGGGCGCGTCTCGTCTGCAGAGACGGCGAAACTCGTTTGACGAATCATCGTTCGGAGAAGCCCACCGTCGATTTTTACAAGCACCTCCCCGTCGCCGACGGGAAGGAGGGGGAAATCCGATGCCGGAAGGCCCAACACCTCGAACTTCACGGACTCGCACGTTATGAGCGCCTTGGCTTCTCCGTCCTCGGTAGACACGGTTACCGGCGATTCGGGTAGATTTGCGACAATATCTGTCAAAATTCTCGCCGGAAGAGTCACGGAACCGGCTTTTGTGCCCTCCGCGGCAATCTGGCACTCGATTCCCAGCTCTAGATCCGTCGCAGCCATTCTGACGTTGTTTTTGACCGTTTCCAGGAGGATATTTCCCAGAATCGGCATGCTCGCCCGGGGGGAAATCGCCCGGGTTACGGTTTGTACTCCCCGTACCAGATGTTCTTGCGGGCACTGAAACCTCATGTAGTACTCCTAGTATGTTTTACATACTAATATTCGTCAAAGACGTAGTAGAACCTGTGGATAGTGTGTATATCGGCCCAGACCGGCGTTACTTGGGGTTTTTGCCCTGTGGATAACCGGAGAGCGCTGAAGAATGAATTGTGCACATTATCCACAGGGGGCATCCGCGGACCTTGGGAAGAGTGGATAACAGTGTACTTCATCCTCCTTTTGTGGGACGTTCGGTCCGGAAGCTGTCCACAAGGCTTTTGACGCCTGCTCCAAGATGCGCGTCTTGGAGCAGGGCGCCCCGAACTTTGTCGCAAGCATGCATGACAGTGGTGTGATCGCGGCCCCCGAATTCCTCCCCAATACGCGGGAGAGAGGCATCGGTGAGCTCGCGGGACAAGTACATCGCCACCTGGCGGGGAAAAGCGACGCCCTTGGTTCGACGCTTGGCTTTCATCTCCTCGACACGAATCCCGAAAAACTCGGCCACGGCCCGCTGGATCGCGGCAATGGTGACGGGACGAATGCGCGCCTGCGGGAGGAGCTCTTTCAGAACGTCGGCCGCCAGGTCGACGGAGATGGACGTCCGAGACATCTCCGCATGCGCGCGAAGGCGACTCAAGGCTCCCTCCAGTTCCCGCATGTTTGACGAGATTCGCTGGGCGATGTACTGGGCGACCTCGTCGGGCAGGGTGATCGCGTCCAACTCGGCTTTCTTCCGAAGAATGGCGACCCGCGTCTCGTAATCGGGCGGTTGGATATCCGCGATCAGGCCCCACTCAAAGCGAGACCGCAAGCGGTCTTCCAGCGTGGGAATCTCGCGGGGAGGACGGTCGCTGCTGATGATGAGCTGCCGGCTCGATTCGTAGAGGGTGTTGAAGGTGTGGAAGAACTCCTCCTGCGTCCGCTCTTTGCCGGCCAGGAACTGGATGTCGTCAATGAGGAGGACGTCGACGTTGCGATATTTGTTTCGGAACTCGACCATTTTGTCGTCCCGGATGGCGTTGATCAGCTCGTTGGTGAATCGTTCTGAGGAGACGTACATGACGCGGGCGATTTGTTTGTGCGTGAGGACGTGGTGTCCGATAGCCTGGAGAAGGTGGGTTTTGCCGAGTCCCACTCCTCCGTAGATGAAGAGCGGGTTGTAGGCCCGCGCGGGAGTCTCGGCGACCGCGCGGGCCGCCGCGTGCGCAAACCGGTTGCTGCTCCCGACGACGAAGGTATCGAACGTGTACTTTCCGGTGAGGGCCAGCGTCTCGGCGGGGGCCCCGCGCGGGGGCGTCTGCTCGCGCACGGCCGGGCGTTCGCGCGCGGGCAGGGCGACCGTTTCTCCTTCTGTGACGATGAACCGGACATCCACGCCGCGGGTGAGGACTTCCCGCAGTGTCTCGGCGATGAGGCCGCGGTAGCGGCCTTCCAGCCATTCCTTGGCAAACAGGCTCGGCACAGAGAATGTGAACACGTCCCGATCCAGAGTGATGGGGCGCATCGCTTTCAAGAACGCTTCAAAGCTGGGCTTGCTCAGTTGACTCTCGATCCGTGAGAGCGCCTCCTGCCAGACCTGACCGACGATGACACTCTGCGTGTTCATGTGGCGTCCTCCGTGAGGCCCGTGCGGGTGACGGGCGTCTGCTCAGGGTTTGAAGACGTTACCCAGGTAGGCGATGCCGTCCTCCGTCAACGTGCGCTTTCCCGGTCCGCGAGGGGCGAGCAGGTGTAGCTTCTGGAGAGCGGAGAGCTCCCGGAATGCCGTGCTCTGACTGAGACCGAGTTCCTTGGCGATCGTGGACGGCCCGGCCGACCCGAGTTCAGCGATCAGAAGCAGGACCTTGCGCTGCCGCTCGGTCAGTCGAAGCAGAGGCGTCGGTTTCTCGAGGGCGGCGGCTTCGCCTGCGGGTGGGGGCGGGGCGGCGTCTTTGAGAGGACCGACGCGCAAAGTGACGACGGTTCCGCGCTCAAGGTTGTCCTCGATCGAAATCGCGCCTCCGAGAAACGCCAGCTGCTCCCTGGCGACAGGCAATCCGGAGCCGACGCCCTTGATGAACTGCCGCATCTCCCGCGTGGCCGTTGTGAATCCGGGCAGGAAGGCGCGGTCCTTATCGCGGAGTCCCGGTCCCTGGTCCGAGATCCGGATGGTGTTGCCGTCGTCCATGATGGTGATGACGGCGTCCTGAAAAAAGGCGTGAATCAGATTTTCCACGATCTCCCTGATGACGACGAAGGGAATGCGTCCTCCGCGCTCCCGGGCGTAGCTGTAGGTCCGTGACGCCAACTCGCCGACAAGATGGTTGAAGTCCTCCGCGGAGAGCGAGATGACCTGGGGTGGCGCGAGGGGGGAGTCATAGATGGCCATGCGGACTTCGGGCGCCTGCACCACTTCCTCTGTTCCCTCCCGTTGCCGGGAGATGAAGCGGAGGAAGAAGTCCTCCATTTATGAGGTCCCCCCACGCGCGCCCATTGTAATTGGATGCACCGAGGAGTCCTCCTCTCGATTTGGCTCGTGCGCGCGGAGTTCTTTCATCTGCCGTGACATGTCGCCACCCTGTCATTCCTGTGGAAAGGAGGACGCCGCGTTTTCGCGGTTTTCGGGAGTTCGTGGACAGGACGCGGTTGCCGCATCGTCTGGAGGGGCGCGACGACGGTGCCCCTAGTTATCCACAGGTGTGGAAAAGATTGTGGACAACTCAGGGAAACTCCTCTCTCGGAACCCGAGGGGTGTGCCATTTCGGCTGCGGCGTGCGCGAAAACCCCGCCAGGCTCTGGAGGGGGGCGGGAAAATGTGGGTAACTGACGGATAAATCAGGAACTTATCCACAGAGTGATCCACCCGGCCGCAGCGTTGAATGCGGGCATGCCCCTATGATAATGTGGGGTGAGTTGACAGCGATGCGCGGGAGGAGGCGGCCCGGTGAAGCGTCCGTACCAACCGAACCGCCGCCATCGGAGCAAGACCCACGGGTTCCGAGCGCGGATGCGTACGCCGGGCGGGCGGAATGTCCTGCGCCGGAGACGACTACGGGCCAGGCGCCGCCTGGCGCCCACATAGGCGATTCCGCCGGCTCCGGCATCCCTGGGGTGCGCCGGGGGCGCCTGGGGCGACTGCGTAGACGGGCGGAGTATTCCCGGGTCTACCGAGAGGGGCTCCGTTATCCGGGGAACGCCGTTGTCCTCTTCTTCCGGTCGACGGGGACTCCGTGGAAGGTGGGTGTCACCGCCGGCCGCGGGGTGGGGGGCGCGGTCGCCAGAAACCGGGCAAAGCGCCGCCTGCGTGAAGCGCTGAGAAGGCTGGAGGCATGCCTGAGCCGTCAGGGGGAAATCGTGTTGGTGGCGCGCCCGCTCGCCGGGACGGCTCGATTCTCTGACATCGTGGAAGAGTTGGAAGCCTTATGCAGAGCGGGACACCTTCTGCGCGAGGGCAACGGATGACGCGGCTTCCCCGGGTGTGGGGGGTGGGGATGATCCGCCAGTACCAGCGGTGGATCTCTCCGTATACTCCCCCCGCGTGCCGCTACTGGCCGACGTGCTCGGAATATGCGGCGCAGGCGGTCGCGCGGTATGGCTTGCTGCAAGGGGGATGGCTCGCGGTCCGGCGCCTGCTGCGGTGTCACCCTTTTCACCCCGGTGGATATGATCCCGTGCCCTGAGACGGGGAGCCGCGGAGCCAGGGGAGGCCTGGTCCGATGCCGACGCTAACGCCGATCGTTGACGTGTTGCGCCACATCCTTCTGTTTTTTTATGGGTTTACGCACGACTTCACCATTGCGATCGTGCTGATGACCCTCGTTGTCAAACTCTTTCTGCATCCCCTGACGCGCGTCCAGCTTCGCTCCATGAAGGCCATGCAGGTCCTGGCCCCCCACATGGATGCGTTGAAGCGGAAGCACAAAGACGATCCCAAGGCCCTCAACCAGGAGATGATGGCGCTCTACCGGGCGCATAACGTCAACCCGATGATGGGGTGCCTGCCGATGCTTGTGCAGATGCCGGTCATGTATGCCTTGTTCCGGCTCCTGTACACAGGGCAGACCCTGTTTGGAAACGCCACCGTGCTCGGGATTCCCTGGATGCGCCTCGACGATGTCCCGAGCCTCACCAAGGTGCTTTCGGCATTCGCGACGAATCCTGCGGCGCTTCTGCTGCTCGTGTTTCCGGTCCTGGTGGCCGTCACGACGTGGTGGCAACAGCGGATGACCATCACGGATCCCCAGCAAGCACGGATGTTCATCTTCATGCCGATCATGGTCGGGTACTTTGCCACGCTCTACCCGATCGGGCTGTCCATCTACTGGATCATCACGACCGTGGCCTACATCGGCGAGTTCTTTCTGGTCGTAGGACAGCCGCACCCGATGGCCAGCGCGCCCCCCAAATCGCAGGCAGCCGCCGGAGGGGGAGGGCCAAAGCCCCAAACGTCTGGCGCCGGCGCGGTGCCCAGGTCCCGAAGCCAGGTGGTCGGCACTCCTCCTTCCCCTCTGCCACAGGGGAAGAAGGGGGGGAAGCGGGCATGAAGTCGGCGGAAGGGTCCGGGCGGACGGTCGAAGAGGCCATCCGGGAGGCTCTCCGCATCCTCGGCGCCCGGCGGGAGGACGTGGACCTCATCGTTCTGGATGAAGGCAGCCGGGGCGTCCTGGGGCTGGGATCCCGCGAGGCGCGCGTCAGGCTCACATTTCTCTCCGAAGAAGGGGAAGAGGAGGTCAGCGCGTCAGCAGAGGGGTCCCTCGCGGAGGTCGAGGAGACTGGCGGGGATCCCGCCGCCGTGGCTCGGGGCGTGACGGCAACCCTGGTCGAGGCGATGGGATTCCGGGGAAGCGTGCGGGCACACGAGGATGCGGGCGCAGTTCAGGTGGTGATTACCGGATCGCAGCTTGCCCCGCTGATCGGCCGTCACGGGCAGACACTTGAGGCTCTGGAGTTGCTCGTGAACCTCATCGTGGCGCGCCGCGTGGCTCGTCGGGTGCCGGTGGTGGTGGATGCCGAGCGATATCGTGAACGCAGGCGCGAGGCGCTGCAGGCCCTCGCCAGTCGAACCGCCACCCGGGTGCGGCAGATGGGTCAACCCGTCGCGCTGGAACCGATGTCCGCATCAGAGCGGCGCGTGATTCACACAGCGCTCGCCGCGGATCCAGGCGTCGCTACCCACAGCGAGGGAGAAGGGGCAAGCCGGCATGTCGTGATCACGCCCCGCGATGCGCCGGACTCAGCATCCGGCGCCGGCCCGGGCGACGCGGGTCCGTTCTCCGCCGCTGAGGCCGACAGCCCTCAGGACGCAGACACTCCGGAAACCTCGCCCGCTTAGAGGACGACGTGCCTCCCCGGGAATCCCTCGGCCGAATCTTAGACTCCGGGGCGGCAGAGATCGGCATCCCGCTCTCTCCCGCCCAGCAGCGGCTTCTCGAACGGTACGTGGCGTTGATCGTCGAGTGGAACCAGCGGCTTCGTCTCTCTGGGATGCACACCCCCGCGGACGTGGCCCACATCCTCGTCCTCGGTGCCCTGGAAGTCCTCCCCTTCCTTCCCGAGGCAGGCTCTGTTCTCGATCTCGGCAGCGGCGCCGGAGTCCCAGGTATTCCTGTTGCCGTGATGCGGCCCGGGGCGCGGGTTGTTCTGGCGGAGGCCGCGAGGCGAAAAGCAGCCTTCCTCGAGCTTGCTGTCCGCGATCTTGGGCTGGCGAATGTCGCTGTGCTGAATGTAAGGGCCGAAGCGTTGGGCCGCGCTCCGGAGCACCGGGAGCAGTATGACGTGGTCGCGGCGCGGGCCTTGGCCCCTCTGCGTGTGCTGGCGGAGTATGCCCTTCCCCTCCTCAGAATCGGGGGCGTGGGGGTCTTTCCAAAGGGGGCGGGGGCGGCCGATGAGATTGCGGCCGCGGCCCATGTTCTTCGACTTCTCGGAGGACGCGCGGAGACGCGACCTTCCTTGTCCCGCCATGCGTGGACCACAGTCCTCATGTGGAAGGTTGCTCCCACCCCCCTCGAGTACCCGCGGCGTCCGGGGGTTCCATCGCGCCGGCCCCTGTAACGGGTTTTCACGAGGGCTATCGTTTTTCGATATGTCCCTTGGAGGATTTGCCGAACAAAGGGGTGAACTGGTGCTCGATAGCGCGTGCCCCGCGCCTTTTGGGCGCAACAGCCGCCCGGGGCGCATGTACAGCCTGGCAGTTCATCGGACTCTTCTACGCAGAAAGGGTGTTGCGTCCAACGGGGCACACGTTCGCGGTCGTCAACCAGAAGGGCGGGGTGGGCAAGTCCACCACCGCGGTAAATCTCGGGGCTTCTCTTGCCTCCCTTGGTCATCGCGTCCTGATCGTCGATCTGGATCCCCAGGGGAATTCCACGACCGGCGTGGGCCTCGCCAAAGGCGGGCTCTCCGCCACGACCTATCACGTGCTCGTCGCTGGGGAAGCGATTACGCGCGCGATCCAGCCGACCGCAACAGAGCGCTTGGACATCGTCCCGGCCGACCTCCAGCTCGCGGGGGCCGAGGTGGAACTGGTCCCCCAGATCGCCCGTGAGATGAAGCTGAGGACGGCGCTTCTTCCTGTCGTGGACAGGTACGGGATCGTGTTGATCGATTGCCCTCCGTCTCTGGGCCTGATGACGATCAATGCTCTCGTCGCTGCGGAGGCCTGCCTGATTCCGATGCAGTGCGAGTACTTTGCGCTCGAGGGATTGACCCAGCTGCTCGACACGATCGCACTGATCCGCCGTCACCTCCAACCGGCGATCCGCGTTGCCGGCGTGATTCTTACAATGGTCGATCCGCGGACGAAGCTCTCGAGCCAGGTAGCCGCGGAGGTGCGAAAGCACTTCGCCGACCTTGTCTTCTCCTCGGAAATTCCGAGGAGCGTCCGCCTGGCCGAAGCTCCGAGCTACGGCCAGCCGGTGCTCGCCTACGCGCCGTCTTCCCGCGGCGCGGAGGCCTACGTGAGCCTGGCCCGGGAGTTGATGTCGAGGCTCACGACGCCGGACGAGTCCCCGTCGGCCACCGCCGGGATTCCCGCCGCGGTGGCCTCGAGCGTGGGGGCCGCCGGAGGTCTGGGCTCCACCGGGGGTGCTCAGGATGGTTAAGCGCGGGCTTGGGCGCGGTCTGGCGGCGCTCATTCCGGGAGCGCTCGCGGAGGTGTCCGGACCTACGAGCGAGCTGGAGATCTCGCTCCTCTCCGCCAACCCGTTTCAGCCGCGGCGCGAGATAGGCGGCCCCGAGTTCGAGGAGCTCGTAGCGTCGATCCGGCGCCACGGGGTCCTTCAGCCGATCATTGTGCGTCCGTCCGGGGAGGGGTATGAGATCGTCGCCGGCGAGCGTCGGTGGCGAGCCGCCCGAGAAGCGGGTCTGGTCAGGATCCCCGCCGTCGTCCGTGAAATCGGTGACAAAGAGATGCTCGAGGTCGCTCTGATCGAGAACCTGCGCAGGGAAGACCTCAATCCAATCGAGCGCGGACAGGCTTATCGCCGCCTCGTGCAGGAGTTCCACCTGACGCAGGAGCAGGTCGCGGACGTCGTCGGCGGGAGCAGACCGGCGATAGCCAATGCGATCCGCCTTCTCGACCTCCCCGGGGAGGTACAGGCTGCGATCGTCCGGGGACGCCTGAGCGAGGGGCACGGGAGAGCTCTTCTTACGATCCAGGATCCCCGCGCACTTCTCGGGATCTGGCGCGTTGTGGAGGAAAGGAAGCTCTCCGTCCGCGAGACGGAAGAGCTGGTCCGAGCGCGGGGCCGGCGCGTTTCACGTGAAACACCGCCCCGCCGCGGGGGGGCGGATCCTCAGATCCGAGACCTGGCCGCCCAGCTCAGGGAGCGTTACTCAACCAGCGTCGCCATCATCCCCAAGGGACACAAGGGCGTGATCCAGATTGGGTACTATTCTCAGGACGATCTTGGGCGCTTGATCGACCTGCTGCTCCGGTAGCCTCTCACACGCTGGTCACAAACTCCCGCGGGGTCTTTCTCGGTTCCCGGGAGATCAAGCGCCCGATGGCCCCACTCAGCCTCCGGATCCCCTCGGAGATCGTGCTTTCAGGCTTATCGGCAAAGGAGATCCTCAGGCCCGACGGTGGCGGAGTGTGCGGGAGAAACAGATCGCCAAACCCGCACGCGATTCCCTCCTTGAGCCCCTCCTCAAAAGCCTCGGCGGCGGAAACGCCCTCGGGGAGGTTCAGCCAAAGGTTGAACCCGGCAGCGGGATGGGTCCAGGTAACCCCCGGTGGCATGAACTCCTCCAGCGCCCGCAGCACGACATCCCGTCTCCGCTGATACGTGGCCCGGGCGGTTTCAAGGTCGCGGAGATACTGACGGGCGGAAAGATATCGCCACAGGGTCCGCTGGATGAGGGGCGACGTGAACCGGTCCACAATCGACTTGGATTCGATCAGGCGGTCGAGGATAGTACCGCGGGCGACGACGCAGCCCACACGAAGCCCGGGGATGACGGTCTTGGAGAAGCTCTTGATAAACGTGACGTGGCCCCCGGTGTCAAACGCCATGACTGCGGGTGGAGCATCTCCATCGTACGCGAACTCGCTGCAGGTGTCGTCTTCCAGGACGAGCACGTTGTGCCGGCGCGCCAGATCCGAGAGGCGCCGGCGCCGGTCCTCGCTCATCGTGACTCCGGTGGGATTGTGGGCGGTGGGGATCGTGTAGACGAGCCGCGGGCGATACCGTTCCGCCAGAGCGTCCGCGACGTCAACGCGCATTCCCTCGGCGTCGACCGGGACCCCCAGGAGCTTGGCACCGCGTCCTTCGAAGAGATCAAGGGCGGTTGGAAACGTCGGACTCTCCACAACGACGTAGTCTCCGGGGCCGACAAAGGTCCGCGCAATCAAATCGATGGCCTGCTGGGATCCTGAAGTGATCAGGACGTCGTCCGGTCCGGCGGAAATCCCGAGGGAGCCGCAGTGCCCGGCGACCCAGGTCCGCAGGCTGGTATCCCCCTGCGGCGCGCCATACTGGAGAAACCGGGGATCCTCGATCGCCATGACGCGGCGCCACAGGCGTCCCAGCGCCCTCAACGGGAAGAGGGTCGGATCCGGGGTCCCCCCGGCAAGAGAGATGACGTCGCCCCGGAGGGCAGGCCTGAGGAGGGCCTGTAGCGCGGCGATCCTGGGGGCACGTAAGTAGACCGGCAGCGTGGCCTGCCACTCGGTTCCCGTGGGAGGAACCGGAGCGTCGCCGGGCCTTCCATCGCCGGCAGGCGCGGCTGGAGGCGGACTTCCGACAAACGTGCCGCGCCCCACGGCAGCGCGCACGAGCCCCTCCGAAGCAAGCGCATCGTAAGCCTGGACAATTGTGATGAGGCTGACGCCGAGCTGCTGCGCAAGGTTTCGGACGGAGGGAAGCCGCGATCCTGGCCGGAGCTCTCCAGCCCGGATGCGGCGGGCCAACTCGACGTGGACCTGCTTGTAGAGCGGTGTTGTTGCGTCACGGTGAAGGTCGATCATGAACATGATGTCCCTCCGGTTTCGTTGCTCCCCGCGGTGGAGGCCATGGCCGTGCTGTCTAGCGATTCCAGAGAACTGTTATTATGAATATTGACAGCCAGATACCCCAGGTTGTATGTAATCTACGATAGAGCCGAGGAGGAGTCAAGAGTTGTATCTAGATACAGATAGGGCCATCGGCGTGATCCGGAGGCCATAGCGTGACGCGGGACGAGGCGTGGTCCCTTCTCACCCAGCATGCGTCCTCGCCGGCGCTGCTGAAGCACATGCTCGCGGTCGAGGCAGTGATGCGGGCGTACGCGCGCCGATTCGGAGAGGATGAGGACGCGTGGGGGCTGGCCGGCCTACTGCACGATCTTGACTATGAGCGGCATCCCTCCCGGGAGGCCGGCCATCCCTTTGTCGGGGTGGATGTGATCCGGTCGCGCGGTGCGTCCGAGGCGGTGTGCCGCGCGATCCTCTCGCATGCCGACTACAGCGGGGTGTCCCGCGAGACGCGGATGGAGAAGGCGCTCTACGCCGCCGACGAGCTCGCTGGGTTCGTGATCGCTGTGGCGCTCGTCAGGCCGTCGCGGTCGCTGGGGGACGTCGATGCGGCCTCCGTCCAGAAGAAGATGAAGGACAAAGCGTTCGCGCGGGGAGTGCGGCGGGAGGACATCGTGCGCGGCGCGGAGGATCTGGGCGTCCCTCTAGGCGAGCACATCGCCTTTGTAATCCAGGCGCTGCGCGGCGTTGCGCCACAGTTGGGGCTGGATGGGTCAGGCAGATAGGAGTTTTTCGCAAGGAGGAAATCTGACGGAAAGAGGAGGCGGGATGATGGCGGACGTCGGAACTGTGAAGCTGAAGCGGGGTCTCGCGCAGATGCTCAAGGGCGGCGTGATCATGGACGTGACGACTGCGGAGCAGGCGAAGATCGCAGAAGAGGCCGGGGCATGTGCCGTCATGGCCCTGGAGCGCGTTCCTGCGGATATCCGGGCGGAGGGCGGCGTGGCGCGGATGGCCGATCCTCTCAAGGTCAAAGAGATCATGGAGGCCGTCACGATCCCGGTGATGGCCAAAGTCCGGATCGGCCACTTTGTCGAGGCCCAGGTGCTGGAAGCGCTCGGCGCGGACTTCATCGATGAGAGCGAGGTCCTCACGCCGGCGGATGAGCGCTACCATATTAACAAGCACACATTCAAGGTGCCGTTCGTCTGCGGGTGCCGTGATCTCGGAGAGGCCCTTCGCCGCATCGGCGAGGGCGCGGCGATGATCCGGACGAAGGGGGAGGCCGGCACCGGAAACGTTGTCGAAGCCGTCCGTCACATGCGCGCCGTGATGGACGCCATCCGCCACCTTCAGACGACGCCGGAAGAAGAGTTAATGACGGTGGCCAAGGAGCTGGGCGCGCCCTACGATCTCGTGCTTGAGACCCGGACACTCGGTCGCCTGCCGGTCGTGAATTTCGCCGCCGGCGGGATCGCCACGCCGGCCGATGCGGCGCTCATGATGCAACTCGGGTGTGACGGTAACTTTGTCGGTTCGGGCATCTTCAAGTCCAATGACCCTGCCAAGCGGGCAAAGGCGATCGTTGAGGCGACGACGCACTTCAATGATCCCGACGTGATCGCGCGGGTCTCCGAGGGGATCGGAGAGCCGATGAGGGGTTTGGATATCCGCAAGCTCCCGGAGGGGGAGCTGCTGCAGGTCCGGGGCTGGTAGCCCGCACGACGGTGCCCGGGCAACCGATCGTTCAGGGGAGTGGGTCGACTGTGAAGGTGGGTGTGCTGGCACTCCAGGGAGACGTGATCGAGCACATTAAGGTCCTGGCGGGCCTCGGCGTGGAGACCGTGGAGGTCCGCACGCCTGCAGATCTCGAGCGTGTGGACGGGCTCATCATTCCCGGCGGGGAATCTACCACGATCGGCAAGCTGATGGTCCGGTACGGGCTGGACCGGAGCATTCCCGCCCGGGTTCAGGAGGGCATGCCGGTGTACGGCACCTGCGCCGGGATGATCCTCCTGGCCCGTACGGCACACGGTGGGGAGCCGCCGCTCCTGCGTCTCATGGACATCACCGTTCTCCGGAACGCGTACGGCCGTCAAGTAGACTCCTTCGAGGCGGATCTTGAAATTCCGGTCTTGGGCTCGCCGCCGCTGCGGGCGGTGTTCATCCGCGCCCCTCTCATCGAGGAGACAGGCCCCGACGTGAATGTCCTCGCTTCTCTCGACGGGCGTCCCGTGCTGGCCCGTGAGGGCGGCCTCCTGGTCTCGTCGTTCCATCCGGAACTTGCGCCGGACGACAGAGTCCACCGGTACTTTCTCGATCTGATTCGCGCCAGCAAGTGAACCTGCGACTTCAGGCGCATCACAGGCCTGACACCCGCGCGGCCCGGGCATAATGAAGAGGGACGTTCCGTGCGGAGGGGAGAGGTGTGTCGTTCGACGAAGGAACCGGGCCTGGTCTGACGCTCGCCGCCGCCGGAGACTCGCTCATCACCAAGCGGGTCACTGAGTCCCGCGACCGGGCGTTTCTTGGGCTCGTCGACCTGCTTCAGTCGGCCGATGTTCGCTTCACGAACCTCGAGACCACCCTGCACGATTTCCGAGGGACACCGCAGGCAGCGGGCAACGGGACCTACGTGATCGCTCCGCCGCGCATCATAGAAGAGCTGTCGTCGATGGGCTTCAACCTCTTCGCGGCCGCCAACAACCATATGATGGACTGGGGGGAGGGCGGGCTGTTCGCGACGATGGAGACCCTGGAACGCGCCAGGGTCATCTATGCGGGAATTGGCCGGAACCTGCAGGAAGCGCGGTCCCCGCGGTATCTCGAAGTGCGCTCGGGTCGCGTCGGCCTCGTGGCCGCGACGAGCACCTTTCCTCCGCATGCGCCAGCGGGAGAGCAGCGCCCCGACTGTCAGGGGCGCCCGGGGGTGAATCCTCTTCGTTTCGAGACGGTAGTGTCGCTTGACGACGAGACTCTGGAATTTCTCACTTTTATCAACGAGCGCCTGGGCCTCAGCGCCACCCGCGACCTCGCGATCCGGCTGGGCCAGACTCCTCCCGACCCTGAAGGGATCAGCACCATCCTCGGCCACAGCTTTCGAGTCGGGAATCCCTCGGGGGTGATGACGGAGCCCCACCCGGGCGATCTGGAGGGGAATCTAGCCTGGATCCGGGATGCCCGCCGCCAGGCCGACTGGGTGATCGTCAGCCTGCACGCGCATGAGATGGCCGGGACCGATCAGGAGCAGCCGGCGCAGTTCATCGAGACATTTTGCCGGGCGGCCGTGGACGCGGGGGCGGACGCGGTGCTGTGTCATGGACCGCACGTGGTGCGAGGTTTGGAGGTCTATGACGGGAAGCCGATCTTTTACAGCCTGGGCAATTTCATTTTCCAGAATGAGACATTGCTCCGCCAGCCTGCCGACGTGTATGAACGCCTGGGTCTGCCGCCGACGGCAACCCCCGCCGACCTGTTCACGGCGCGCGAATCCGCGGGCGGATTTGCCGCCGATCCATTTTATTGGGAGTCCGTGGTAGCAGTATGCCGCTTCGATGACGACACGCTCGGCGAGATCCGTCTCTACCCGATCACGCTGGGGTACGGACGTTCGAGGCTCCAGCGCGGGTCGCCGTCCTTGGCGTCACCGGAGGAGGGTGAAGCCGTTATCGAGCGCATGGCGCGCCTGTCTCCCACCTGTCAGATCGACTGGCAGGCGGAGGGGTTCGGATTGGTACAATGGTAGACGCGGTGGAGCTCCCTGTATGAGTATTCTGGCGGTCAGTGACGAAGTCGACGAAGCGCTGCTGGGGGAGACTCGCCCCGAACGGCTGGCAGGGGTGCGGCTCATCATCTCCTGCGGTGACCTCCCTCCGGAATACCTGGAGTTCCTGGTGGAACGGTTCGCGATCCCGCTTTTGTACGTACGTGGGAACCATGATCTCCGATACGCGGCAAGCCCGCCGCCAGGCGAGAACATCCACAGCCGACTTGTCACCGTTGCTGGCCTGCGGATTCTGGGTTTCGAGGGATCGATGTGGTACAACGGCGAGGGCGTGCAGTACACCGAGCGCGAAATGTGGTGGCGCGTGCTGTGGGCGGCTCCGTCCTTATGCCTGTCACGGGGGGTGGACGTCGTGGTCACGCACGCTCCCCCGCACGGCATCCACGATGGTGATGACCGGGCGCACACAGGATTCCGGGTGTTTCGGAAACTCCTCCACACGCTGCGCCCGCGCTACTTTGTGCACGGCCACAACCACCTTTCCTATGTGGCCAAGGGCGAACGCATCAGCGCCATGGGCACGACTCAGGTCGTCAACGCGTATCGGTCCGTCGTTCTGCCCATCGAAGTAGCGTCCACGTCCAGTGCCTCGCGGGAGGCCGGCATCACGACGGGCACATGACACCGTCCCGGTTCAAGGAGTTTGAAGAGATCCAGCGGTCCCTCGGGGCCCTTACCGCCCGGCCCCTGGGGGTGATCCAGGTGCCGATCGATGAAATCGTCGGCAGCGTCGGGCGCGCGCATTACTTTCCTCGCGGCCTTCGCTCGGGCCGCGGCCTCACACCATCACGCGTCAAGCGCCTTATCGCGGCCCTCAATCACGGAGAGGTGCTGCCGGCCGTCCTCCTCTACCGCATCGGACATGAGTATTTCGTGGCTGATGGACACCATCGAATCGCCGCCGCCCGTTTGTTCGGGCAGCAGTACGTGGACGCCGAAGTCGTGGCCTACCTGCCCGAGGCTCGCCGTCCTGAGGACATCGTCGCCCGAGAGCGGGTGCTTTTCGAGCAGAAGACGGGGCTCACGACGATCGTCCTGCACGAGGTGGGGCAGTACCCGAAACTCCTCCGGTGGATCAAGGACGACAGATCTCAGCGCGGCCGCGAGTCGCCGAAGAGCGCGTCCCGGGACGGATCGCTCCGCGGCGCGGCCCGCGAGTGGTACGCCCGACTTTACCTGCCGTCGATCCAGGATCCGGCCTTCCGCCGCCTGATGCGCTTCTTCCCAGGTAGATCACCGGGCGACGTGTTCGTGTATGTTGGGGATCACAAGTGGATCGTGAGCAAGGCCGCCGGGCGGGACATCGGAATCCCCGCGGCTGTGGCGAGCTTCGAGCAGCACCTCAGGCGCGGCCGAAGCGCACGCGGGTTTACCCGCTGGCTTGAAGGACTCACGAGACTCGTCTCACGCCCGTCCGAGCTGGACGCCTGGGCTACGGCTCCGCGTCAGGCGAGCGACGGGCGGGCCGGAGAGTAGACCCCGGAGGTGAAGGGGCGGAGCATCATCGTTCCCGGGGCGGCCTCTCCAACAATTCCCGGATCTGAGAAGCGGCCTGATCGCTCGCGTGGAGGAGATCGTCCCGGGTGGGCCCCGGCGCGGGAATCGGCGTCCCGATCCGGACGCTCACCGGCCGCGGACGCGGAATGACTCGGCCGAGTGGGAGAGCTTCTCCCGTCCCGACGATCGCGATCGGCACGATCGGCACCTGGGCGCGGGCGGCCAGCAGGGCCGCGCCCCTGTGAAACGGCCGGAGGTGGCCGTCGGGGCTGATCCCTCCCTCTGGAAAAACGATCAGGAGAGCTCCGTTCTTCAGGGCCTGCAGCCCGCGCCTGAGAGCCGCGGTATCCACCGTTTCGCGGTGGACCGGAATCGCTAGCCTCCAGGCGCGCATCACGAGACGCACACCGGGCATCCGCCACAGTTCCTCCATAGCGAGAAAGGCCGGTTTCCGCGTCAGGGCAAGGGCCAGGATGATCGGGTCGAGCCAGCTGGCGTGGTTGGAGACGAGGACGGCAGCGCCGGCCCGCGGCAGCCGCTCACTCCCGGTCACCGAGAGGCCGAAGAGCACCCGGGCTATCGCCCGGATGACGAAGCGGAGAGCGCGATAGAAAGGGCCGTTCAGGCGACGCGCTCCTGTACCCCAGACGCTCTCATGCCTTTGTTCATTATAGACGAGACGAGTCAGGCAAGTGATGTTGTCAAAGGGCTTCATGGTGGAGGGCGGGAACAACACACCACCATGTCCCCGCGCGCAGAGTCTCCACGCACCGCTCTTGTCACCGGCGCAAACCGCGGTATCGGGTTTGAGATCTGCCGGCAACTGGCCCGGCAGGGCTTTCGCGTGCTGATGACCGCGCGCGACGCGCGCAGAGGACAGCACGCCGCCAAGCGCCTGCGAAAAGACGGGCTGGGTGTTCACTTCCACCAACTGGACGTGACCGATGCCGAGAGCCTGCGGAGAGCGGTCGCCTTCGGTGAGGGAGAGTTCGGCGGGGTGGACGTCCTGGTGAACAACGCGGGGGTCTATCCGGACGAAGACGTCCCGGGCCTGTCGATCGACCTTGACATCGTCCGGAGGACGATGGAGGTAAACGCCTACGGTCCGCTTCGCCTGTGTCAAATGATGATCCCGCTGATGCGCGGGCGCCGCTACGGCCGCATCGTCAACGTCTCCAGCGGAGCCGGGGCTTTCAGCGAGATGACGGGCGGAACCCTCGCCTACCGCGTCTCCAAGGTAAGCCTCAATGCGATCACCCGCATCCTCGCGGACGAGGTTCGGGGAACCGGTATTCTGATCAACGCGATGTGCCCCGGGTGGGTACGGACGGAGATGGGCGGTCGGAATGCGCCGCGCTCCGTGGAGGAAGGCGCGGACACGGGCGTCTTTCTGGCGACGCTTCCGGCCAGCGGCCCCACCGGGGGCTTCTTCAGAGACAGAAAACCGATTCCCTGGTAGACGTCGCTGAAAGTGCCGGCGGGTCGCCCAGATGACGGCGCTAGCGTTGGCTCACGATGATGTTGAACGTCGCGACTTTGCCGCCGGCGCCGTTTCGTATGCTCGCCACCAGGGCCTGATTGAAGATTCCATCCGCCTGATTGCGCGGCTCGCCGGGGAAGTAGATTTGGGTCGTCAGCGTGGGGCCGCGAGGCGCGTGTACTTTCACATGGATGTGGCGCGTGCGACCAGGGTACAGCCCCGGCATGATGGTCTCGAGGTAGTAGACACCGGCGACGTCGCTGAACTGATGGCCGCGCAGCCGGTAGCCAATGTTATCGTAATTGCCCCTGTCGTCAGCCTGCCAAAAATCGAGCCACGCGTGTGCGATCGGCCTACAGTCGCCGCGGGAGAGCACGTGGCCGGTGACGATGAGTGTCGGGCCGGCCATGTTCGGCTCGACCAGCAATATCCTCTCGGGCGAGCCGGCCTTGTAGAATGGACCTTCCGTTTGCGACGGCGTCGCGGGCGTCTTGGCGGTGCACTCTGGCGCCGGCGGCGTCAGCTGGCGCTGCGCCCCAACGCCGGGAAGAACCGCGGCGGCAGCACAGGAGCCGATGCCGAGCGCCAGCGCGAGCGGCAATGCCAGCCGGGTCCAGCCCGCGCCGCGCGAGCCAAGATGGGGCCGGCCATGGGACGTCACGCGCCGTGGGGTCGAGGAAGAGTGAGTCGTCACCGCCGCTTTTCGAGGTTGTTGAACCGGCTGTATTCCTTGTGAAAGTAGAGCTCCACAGTGCCGATCGGTCCGTTCCGGTGCTTGGCGATGATGACCTCGCAGATGTTCTCCTTGTTCTCCTTTTGCGCCTTTTCCAGATCGTAGTAGTCCTCGCGGTAGAGGAAAAGGACGAGGTCGCTCACCTGCTCAATTTCTCCGCTATTATGAGTCACGATTCCATCGGCTAGCCATGAGGCTGTCCCTGGGACAGTGAGATCGAAGGCTTCCTCCGCGCCGGCTGTATCGATTGCGGTCACTCGGTCCCAAAACAGGTCATCATTGGACTGGGAGCGCAAGTCGTCGTCTCCTAAAATTTCCGCGTACTCCCTAATCAAATCCCGCGACGGAGCAAATTTAAAATGGGCTGCACCGCCATAGGCCGTACCGCGCAGGGCCGCCATTTGACGCGTCGTTATCCCCTGCTCTCGCATGAGCGTCCGTACCCTGTCAAACACTTTGCGTGGAAGCGTGTCAACGTTCGTATTAGCCTCCCGTGTCGCGAGAGCTATCCGAAGTCGTTCCCCCTGTGCAACCCTGGGGCCAAACGTTCCTACGCGATCCAGGAATCGTTGTTGGTTAACTGACCCAGACACAACGACATGATAATTGGGCTTATAACGCCCCTGCCTGATCCGGTATATGCGCGCTACAATTCCCAGCCTTAGAAGAAGCGCTGCCACGTCGTACGCAAGGCCCTTGCTGTTGGTCGCATAGTAAACCCTGAGCCCAACCCTGCTTCGCTCGGGTGGGGTCCAAATGGCACCGTCGGTTGCCCAGAGGTGCCGCAGAAATGCGGCAATTTGCTCGTTCGGAAGCTGAAACACCGCTTCGGGGACGCGCTTTTCATGGGAGCGCTGGCCGAAAACATTTAGTTCTTGAAGCCAACATTTCATCCTTCCAGGTACCCACCGATTACTGTTTCCGCTGAGACGCAGCTGGTGCCACATTCGTCGACCAGCTACCCTGTGAACATGTGCGCCAAACCTTGTTGCCGCGGATGACGCAACGATGGCGCTATTTTCCTCGGAGCTCGTCGTATAGCCTATGCTATGTCCTTCGAGGTAGCACCCATCCCCGATGAGGTGCGCAAGGAGTACTATTTGCTCATCGGGCCAAGGCTGCGGCGCAACCGGTGCCGGCAGTCGCCGCGCGATCGCAATCCGATCCCCAACCCTCAAATCCTTGACCCGAACCCACCCCTTCCCACTGTACAAGCGATGGGCGTGTGTTGCGCGAATGCTACGCCCACTCGCGAGGTGAACCTCGAGAACCTCCCGCGGCCCAACGGACCAGACAGCGTCAGCGGTTGCCGGGATAATGCGCCCGTCTGGTGACATGGAGAGGACAGACGGCGTCGATCCCACCAGGCTCCGAATCGGAGCTCGCCGCCCATCGCTGAGGAGAACCAATGTGTCCCCTGTTACGCACTCTCTGAGGTGACTAAGCATCGGCCGCTTCTGCCCCAGAGCCTCGACGGCGCGGCTGAGCTGGGAGACCGCGATGATGGGGATGTCGAGTTCTTTGGCCAGGGACTTGATGCTGCGGGCGATATCGCTCAATTCCTGTGTGCGGTTTTCCGCGCGCCTATACGACTGAATCATCTGGATGTAGTCGATGACGATCAGGCCGAGTCCGTGCTCGGCCTTGAGTTTGCGCGCTTTGGCGCGCATCTCGATGACCGAAAGGGTGGGCGAGTCGTCCACGAAGATCGGCGCTTCGCTGAGCCCGCCCATCGCCCGGGCGAGCCTCCGCCAGTCTTCGTCGGCCAGGAACCCTGTGCGCAGCTTCGTGTTGTCCACCTGTGCCTCCGAGCACAGGATGCGCTGCACGAGTTGTTCCTTGCTGGTCTCGAGGCTGAAAATGGCGACCGGAACCTTACCCGCGAGGGCGGCATGCTGGGCGATATTCAAAGACAGCGTCGTTTTGCCCACCGCCGGCCTGGCCGCCACGACGACCATGTCTGCCGGCTGCAGACCCGAGGTCAGCATATCGAAATCGGTGAATCCGGTGGCGATGCCGGTGACCGTGCCCTTTTCCTGATACCGCCTGTCGATCTTCTCGAAGCTCTCTTTGAGGATCTCCTTGATCGCCTGGAAGTCCTGAACATTCCGGCGGGCGGCGATCCCGAAGACGAGCTTCTCCGCCTGGTCGACCAGCGCCGCGACATCGTCGGCGCCTTCATAACCGAGCGTGGCGATGTGCGTGCCGGCGCTGATGAGGGCCCGGAGCATGGACTTCTCGAGGACGATGCCGGCATAGTAATCGACATTGGCGGCGGTGGGGACAACGTTGGGGAGCGAGGCCAGGTATGTCGCGCCGCCGACGTCGTCGAGCTTTCCCATCCCGGCCAGGCGGTTGGTCACCGTGATGAGATCCACCGGTTCGCCCCGCTCGAACAGATCGAGCATCGCGGTGAAGATGACACGGTGGGCGTCCCTGTAAAAGTCCTCGGGTCTGAGTCCTTCGACCGCGCGTGCGATCGCATCGCGGTCCAGGAGCATAGAGCCGAGCACGCCCTGCTCGGCCTCCAGGTTTTGCGGGGGGATGCGCTCGAGTTGACGCGTGATGCTCATGTCCACAGACCTCCGCGAGCGGCCTCGTCTGCATTATAGAACATGTGTTCGCCTATAGTCAAAGTCCCCTCTCGCCCGGTGCGTTTTGTGTGTGTGCCGCAGCGCCTGATGTGGTGCGGAGGTCCGTGAGCGAGTCTAAGAATGCTATGCGCGTCCCATCGATTCCTTGTGGTCTAGGTGTGGATTCTTCGTGTCTTTCTTGCGGATAAGGAGCATCAGGCGCTCAGGAAAACCTGTGCGCGGCCATACTCCCGTGGTCTGAACAACCTGTTGATACCTTGTGGAGAATGTGCGTGGGGTGGGCCCGATCGGGGCGAAATCGGGACGCTTCAGCGCGTCCCCACGACGTTGACCTCAACCATCGCGGTATCCTGGTGGAGGCGCACCAGGATCCGATAGAATCCCGTGGCTTTTAAGGGCTCCGGGACCTCCACCTGCTTCTTCGACACTTCGATCCCCTTGCGATTGATCGCCTCAGCAATGTCCTGGGCTGTGACAGACCCGAAGAGGCGTCCGTCCTCCCCGGCCTTGGCGTGAACCTCCACAACGAGCGACTCGAGTTGGGTCTTGAGGACGCTCGCTTCCCGCACCTGGCGGGCCTGACGCTGCTCCGCCGCCTCGCGTGTGCGCGCCAGGTTCTGGAGGCGGCCTTCCGTCGCGGGGGCGGCGAGCCCCCTGGGCAGCAGGTAGTTACGGGCGTATCCATCCTTGACCTCGCGGACGTCTCCGGCCCGGCCGAGCGCAGGGATGTCTTTCAAGAGGATGACCTTCATCGGCGGTCCGCCACCTTGGCGCGGCCGCGGTCTCGCCGCG
>DASUDA010000006.1:0-16459 GCA_036275835.1 bacterium
CCAGTTGATCGGGCGGTTGAGGAGGTTGCCGGCTTTGTCGATGTGATCGCCGGGCAGGAATCCGACGACGGTGTTGTCCGGAGCGTGCGTCATGTCGATCAGCTCCGGGAACAGCGCGAGCGACCACGACGTCTCCACCTCGTCCGCATGAATAAACGGCGTCTCGTACGGCCCCCCTTCGCTGCGGAGCCGGAAGTGGTCGCGGATCGGATGGTACCAGTTCACCAGCAGCAGGAGGCTCGGCACGCGGTACCGCTTCGCGAACTGGTGCATCGCCGTGGGGATCACGTACTCCTGCCCGTGGCCGTTCAGGAGAATCTGCTTGCGGAACCCCATGTTCCAGAAGCCCGCGATCATCGCCCGCACGAATCCGGTGAAGACGTCTTCGGGAATGACCACGGTCCCCGGCATCCCCAGATGGTGGTAGGGGTGAGACCCGTACCACAGCGGCTGGGCGACGGTGCACCCTGTCCGCGCCGCCACCTCCTCCGCCATGCGGCAGACGAGGAAGATGTCTTCGCCGAGGGGGGCGTGCGCCCCGTGCGCCTCGGTGGCCCCGAGAGGAACGATCAGGATGTCGTTCTTCGTGAGCCGCTCCTCGACCTCATGGCCGGTCATGTTTTGCAAATAGACCCCGGTGCGCTTGTCCATGTGCCCCCCGCGGGGCGGGATCGTCCATTTGGCCACGCTCATCCCTCCATTCGCTGTGCGCCACGCATTGCCGTCACCTCTCGTCGGACAGAAACACGCGCTCGATAACCTCACGCACGCCTTCGCGCTCCGGCGGCGGGCAAACGCTGTCGGCGACCGCCAGGACCTCGGGCGGGCTTCCCTCCACGGCGATCGCCAGCCCGGCGGTCTCCAGGAGCGTGATATCGTTGAAACTGTCACCGACCGCCACGACGCGCTCGAGCGGCACGCCGACCGCACGCGCGAGCACCGGCAGCGCGACGCCCTTGCTGATGTCGGAGGGCAGGATCTCCAGATAGTCTCGCTGGGAAAACACCTGATTCACCGGGGGACCCGGGAGCGCGGCCAGAGACCGGCTGAGGGCCTCGAGATCCCGGGGCTCGCCGATGACGAGGATCTTCACCGGCTCCTCGCTCAGGAGCGCCTGGAAGTCGGAGACAGTCTCCACCGTCAGGCGGTCGCGGCGGGAGTACAGATCCACGAACGGCGTCCTCCGCTCGGCAAAGACCTTCCCCTGGACGAACAGGAGCGGCGAGACCTGGGGGGCGCGGCGGATGACCGGCAAGATCTGCCCGACGAGGTCGCGTGAGAGCCGCCTGGCCCACAACGTGCGGTTCGCGGCAAAATCGTACACGAGCGCGCCGTTGTACAGGATCACCGGCGGGTCCGCGCCGAGGACGTCCACAAACGGCCGGGTCGCATCCCACATCCGGCCGGTGGCGAGACACACCCGCACGCCGCGGGCCTGGGCGGCCCGAACAGCGGTCACGACCCCCGGCGGGACGATCTTGTCTTCACCCACGAGCGTCCCGTCAACGTCGCTCACGAGCAGCCTGTAAAAGGGCGCGTCCGGCATTCCTACGCCTTCTCCCGGACCGCGCCAAACGTCAGCGCCGAGATGACGTACCGGCGGGCCAGCAGCAAGAGGCAGACCGGCACGAGCGCCGAGACGGTCCCCATCGCCGCCATCTGGTTCCAGATGATCTCAAACTCCGTCACGAAGCTCCATACGCCGATCGAGAACGTCTGGGCGCGCGGGGTCGCTGTGAGGATCAGGGCGTACAGAAACTCGCTCCACCCCAGGGCAAACGTGATGATGCCGGCGGCGAGCAGGCCCGGTGACAGCATCGGCAGGAGAATCTGGAAGAACGCCCGCCACCGGCTCGCCCCGTCCACCAGCGCGGCCTCCTCGATCTCCAGCGGGACCTCCAGCAGGAACCCCTTCAGCATCCAGACGGCGAACGGCAGCGAGAACGCCGAGTAGATGAGGATGAGCGCCAGGAGCCGGTCGTACAGGCCCGCGCCGCGCACCGTGGCAAAGATCGGGATGACCACGACCATCGACGGCAAGAACCGCAGACTGAGCAGCCACGACAGCACGCCGCGCCGGACCCCCGGCGGGACGACGAGCCGGGTCAAAGGATAGGCCACCAGAAGGGCCAGGGCGAGCGTCAGGGCGACCGTGGCCAGGCAGGCCACCAGACTGTTGCGCAAGAGCACCCAATACCGTGAGTCGACCAGCGCGGCCCGGTAGGCGCTGAGGCCGGGGTGCACGGGCCACAGCGTCGGAGGCTGCGTGTAAAGCTCCTGGGTGGGCTTGAGCGACGTGGAGACCATCCAGACGAACGGGAACACGTACAGGACGGCCAGGGCCGCGAGCCCCGCCAGCACGGCGATTCGCACCAGCCCACCCCGACGGCGCCTCAGGCGATCTCCTCCGAGAGATACCGGCTTGTGAGGGAAAAGACGATCGACACAATGATCACGACGTAGATGGCCAGAGCCGACGCGTAGCTGAGGTTGCTGAACTTGAACGCGATCTTGTACAGATACAGGCTCAGAAACTCCGTGGTGGCCCCCGGCCCGCCCATCGTCAGGACCTGCACATGGTCGAACACCCGCAGGGTATCCGTAAACCGAAAGACGAGCACGAGCAGCAGAAGCGGCTTGAGGTAGGGGATCTCGATCTCCCGAAACCGGGCCCACCCGCCCGCTCCATCCATCTCGGCCGCTTCAATGATGTCCAGCGGGACGGCCTGAAGGCCGGCGAACAGCACGAGAAAGACGAACGGCATCCACTGCCACACGTCGACGCTGAGGACCGAGAACATCGCCATCGCAGGCGAGGACATCCAGAGAATCGGGCGCCCGGTGTAGCCGAGGTCATGGAGGAGGACGTTCAGGATCCCGTACTCGGGGATGTACATCAGGCGAAAGATCACCCCGGCGGCAACCGGCGGCGTGACCATCGGCACGATGAACAGGAGGTACACCAGGGTCCGGCCGAGGACGCTGCGGATCGTGCGCTGAACGGCCACCGCGAGGGCGAGCCCCAGGGCGCACTCGGTGCCCATCGCGAAGGCGATGTAGAGCGCGGTGGCCCAGAGCGACGCGCCGAGAAGAGTGTCCTGAAACGCGAAGAGGAAGTTGTGCAGCCCCGCGAACCCGCCGACCCGGTAGAAGTGCAGGCTCAGATCGACGGCGTACGCCATGGGGTAGATGACAACCGTCAGCAGGAATAGGATCGGCGCGGCGAGGAGGAGGTACGGACCCAAAGACCGCCGGAATGTTGTGATGGGCGTCCTCGCGCCGAGGGGCGCCGCGCCTGCGCAGCGCCCCTCCTCAGAAATACCGGAGTAGTGCCGGGCCGAGACCGTACAGGCGGGCTACTTGATGTACCCCGCCTCTTTCATATGCTGCGTGATCTCGGCGGCCGCCTTGTCGACCGCTTGCTCGGGCGTCTCCGTGCCGGCCAAAGCGGCGTTTGTGTGGGTCCCGAGGATCGCCTCCACGGCCGACCACTCGGTCGTGCGGGGCCGCCAGAACGGGGGCGCTGCCAGCGAGTCGGCCATGGCCTTGAAGAACGGGTAGCGCTTGTTGAGGGCCGCGTCGGTCAGGATCGACTTCCGGAACGGGATGCCGCCCGCGGCGGCGTAGGACTTCTGGATCTCCGTGCCGGTCGCCCACGTGATAAACTTGAACGCCCACGCCTTCTCCCCCGCCGCCTTCGGGATCCCGAGGAGCCAGTTCCCCATCATCGGCGTGTGCTTCCCCGTGGGTCCCGCCGGCTCGACCGTGTATCCGATCTTCCCGATGACCTGGCTCACCTGGGGGTTCTCGACGATATCGGAGGCCTCCGCGGGCCAAACGGCGCCCTGGGCCGCGTGACCGGTGGCCACGAGCCGGGTGCGGTCGGCGGCGTCGGTCGTGTCGGGGCCAGGCTGTGCGACCCTCTTCAGGTCGGACACCAAGAACTTGACGGCGTTCACGGTCTGAGCGGACTTGAACACGACGTTCCAGTTGTCGTCAAAGACGTCACCGCCGTAGGCCCGGAGGATCGTGAACCACTGCGAGATGATCGGGTTCCCCTTCGCCCCCCGAATCGCGAACCCGTAAAAGGGAGTGGCAGGGTTGTTGAGCTTCTTCGCATTCGCCAGCACCTGGTCCCACGTCGCGGGGGCCTGGGGGATCAGGTCGCGGCGGTACATGAACAGCTTCACGTTTCCGACGAGCGTGATGGAGTCCAGATGCCGGGTCTTGCTCGCCTCTCCGGGGGGAACCGGGCCGCGCGGAGGCGGCCAGGAGCCGAGATCATAGACGATCGGAAAGATGTCCGGGTCGCGGGTCAGGTTGAACGGCGCGGCATCGAGGGGTGCGAGCCAGCCTTCGGCCCCGAACTTCGGCATCCACGGATCGTCCAGCATCACGACGTCGAACGTGGCCGCGTTGGCCTGGAACGCCGTCACCATCTTCTCGTACAGGCTGGCGTACGGATACTCGATCAGGTTCAGGTGAACTCCGGTCGCCTTATCCCACAGCGGCGCGATCGCTTTGAGACCGCGGATCTCAACGCCGGAGACCACGGCAACGTTGAGTTGCTTGGGCTTCGGCTGCGTAGCGCCGACTCCAAAAGTGCCGAGGAGCAGGAGCAGGATCAACCCAAGCGGTGTCACACGTCTGAGCATCCCCATCCCCCCTTCTCCGTTGCCGGCCGCGGCACGCCCTACGTTGGTCGGGGGCCGGAACGCTATTCCCGCTTCGTCGGGGCCGCGTCGGTCCCCTTTTCAGTGCGGGCTTCCGCCAGCGCCACGAGGGCCTCCCGGAACACGGCGAGCGGTGCACGCACGGTTCCGGCTCCGATCTGCCCCACGCCGGCCTCCTTATGGGCGATCCCGGTGTTAATGATCGGCGTGATGGCGGTCGCCACCACCTTCCGCACGTCGATGCCGGCCGGTACACCCTCGAACTCCAGCGCCGGAATGCGGTAATGGGGGCTTGCGCTGATCGTGATCTCCGCCATCTCTCGGGTGATCCTCACCGCTTCGCGGACAGACACGACGCCGGTAAACTGCACCACGGCCGGGGCGGCCGCCATGGCGAATCCTCCCAGGCCCACCGTCTCTGTGATCGCGCTGTCCCCGATGTCCGGGTTGGAGTCGGCATCGGCGAACCCCGGGAAGAGAAGGCCCCGAGGGATCGGGGCCGGGGCCGTAAACCACCGGTCGCCGGTTCCGCTGACGCGAATGCCGAAGTGGGTGCCGTTGCGCGCCATGGCCGTGACAAGCGTGCACCCCGCGATGTTCCTCATCGGGTCCGCCGCGCTTTTGGCGCCGGCCATGGCCAGGTTGAGGAAGAACTGGTCGTTCGAGCCCAGAAACTCCACCACGCCGCCGAGGTCGCCCCGGTCCAGGCCGCTTCGAACCAGGTGGGGAGCCAGACTCCGGAGGAACAGCGACGTCGCGGCGATGTTCCGCTGGTGCAGTTCGTCGCCCATCGTCAGGGCCCGCGCCATGATGCCTCGCAGGTCGATCCCCCCCGCGGCGCGCACGGCCTCTCCCAGCGCCGGCCCCAGCGTCGTCTCAAACCAGCGCAGGCGCGTCAGCACGGCCTCATCGTAGGCCCCAAACCGCAGCGCTTTCCCGATCCCTTCGTTGATCGTGCAGAACGCGGTGTTACCCACGGCCCGGTTGCGGACAACAAAGACCGGCATGCCCGCGGTGATGACGCCGGTCATCGGTCCGACCGCTCCGTGGTCATGCGTCTGTCCGAGCGTCACTTCGCCGGACGCGATGAGACCGGCGACATCGCTCCCTGTCGCGGCCACGCCCTCCAAGCGGAGAGCGCCGAGGAGCGCGCCCCGAAGGGGGCCGCACATCGCTTCCCAGCCGACGGGCGGGCCGGCATGCAGGATGGCAGCGGGCCTAAGGCCCGGGATGACCTCCCCGGCCGGGCGGACATCTTCCAGCACCGGTTCGGCGGTGTGGAGACGCGCAACCGCCGCGTGGTTGATTTCGTCCACTGTCATCGTCGAAGGGTAGCTTCCGCGGGATCGCTCACAGTCGTGCGCAGCTGGAGAAGGGAAGCGGGAGCAGGCCTGTAAGCCGGGTTCTGTCGAGGGCGGCCATCTCTCTCGGGCGCCGGTTGCCCGGCGCCTCTAGCAGTCTACCCGGGGATCGGCGGGCCGCCTCATCTCCCCCTACGTGACCTTGCTCCGGGTGGGGTGTACCGAGCCGGCCGGTCACCCGGCCGCTGGTGCGCTCTTACCGCACCGTTGCACCCTGACCTCCGTATCGGAGGCGGTATATTTCTGTGGCACTCTCCTCGGGGTCGCCCCCACTGGGGATTACCCAGCACCCTGCCCTGTGGAGCCCGGACTTTCCTCGAGCGCGTCTTGCGCCCGCGGCCGCCTGGCCTGCTCCCGGCTGTATGCTAGCACGGGGCGGACGGGGATTCAACGGGACGGGCTGGTCAGGGTGGTCGGGTGCGGTGTGCACGCGCACCGGGGTGACGACCTTCGTCGAGCGCGCGGTTGGCCAACGTGTCGGCGACGTCGTTCTGCTCGCGAGGCACGTGTGTGATCCACACGTGGTCGAACCGCCGCATCCGGGCGCGCGCCTCCCGGTGGAGAGCCGCCAGCGTCGCGCTTCGAACCTTATACTGGCCCGTCAGTTGCATGACGAGCAACTCGCTGTCGCTCTGGACCCGGACGGTGCGGGCACCGAGCGCTTCCGCCTCCTCCAAGCCACGCACGAAGGCGCGGTATTCCGCGATGTTGTTCGTCGCCACTCCGATCGATTCGGAGATCTCGCGCACCGGCGTGCCGTTTCGAAGCACCACGACCCCGATCGCGGCCTCGCCCGGATTGCCGCGAGAGGCGCCGTCGATGCAGACGGTCAGATCAGGACCGGTCGGGGACGTCAGCCCGCACCATCCAGGTAGAGAATGCGGTGGCACCGCTCGCAGGTGACGACCTGACCCAGGCGGATACGGGACACGAACTGCGCCGGCACGTCGTTCCAGCATCCGCCGCAGTGTCCGCTGAGGATGGCCACCATGCCAATCCCGCCCTCCTGTGCGGCGATGCTCTCGTACTTCTTGAGCAGCCGGGGATCCACCGCGGAGGCACGCTCTGCCCGCTGCGCCGCCAGCCCGTCGATATCGGCGTCGAGGCGGCTGCGGGCGGCCTCGAACTCGGCGATGTGGGCGGCCAGCCGCTCCTCGAGCTCCCGGCACGCCGCCTGGCGCGCAGCGTCTTGGCGCCGGAGCGCTTCGACCTGATCCAGGAGCTCCAGGATCCTGTCCTCGAGACGGTCGCGGGTCCGAGAGAGCGAGGCGATGTCCTCCTGGAGGCTCGCCAGCTCCTTGGGGTTGGAGATCCGGCCACCGTACAGGTCTCCTTCGGCCTTCTTGTACCTGGCCTCCGCGCTCTCCAGCTGAAGCTCGTGGTCGCGGAGGGCGGCCTGGGCCTCGCGCAGCCGGGAAGCGGCCTCGGCAGCGGCGGCGCGCGCCGCCTCGACTTCCGCCCGCAGCGCCCCTCCCTCGTCGAGCGCCGCCCGCCGCGCCCGGGCGTCGGCCAACCGGGCGTCCACCTGCTGCACGGCCCAGAGGCTGTCCAGCGGACCTGTCCCGCCCTCGGTGCTCTCGCCGCTCACCGCGTGCTCACCAGGTAGATCCCGTGGTGGCCGTCGTCGGTTTCAGCGACGAACGCGACCTGGCCAAGGGCGTTGAGACTGGGGGTGCTGAACGCGGTAAAGCGGCCTCCGCCCGGCGCGGGGTCTCCGGCCTGGGCGATCGGGCGCACGCCTGACCGCGTGGCCAGGTACACGGCCCGTGGATTCGGATCCGGGGTCCCGGGCTCGAAGACCACCTCTTCACGGGCGTTCATCGCCGCGTTTGTGAACGTCGTGAGGGGGCGCCCCTCGACCACCTCTCCCTGGCGCGCCAGGGGGACGAGCCCGGCACGGCCGGTGACGTACAGCGCCTCATGAACGGCGCTGTGGGCCGTCCGGCCGATGAAACCGATCGTGCCCGCGTCGCTGAGCATGACGAACCCGAACTCGGTGAAAGCGCCAGCCACCGGGGCATCGTTCTCGGTGGTCACGACCGGGATTGTGCGGCCGCCCGTCAGCAGATACACGCCCTGAGTGCTCCGCGCGGTCGTGGACGCGACGAAAGCGATCTGACCGCGGTCATTCTGGGCCGGCGTGCCATCGAGGAAGAACTGGAACGCTCCCCCCGTCGGGGCCGCCTGTCCCCCCACCACCAGGGCGGTCGTGCTCCCCTCGCTGCTGGCAAAGATCCCTTCCCCGCCACGGCCCGTCATGCGTCCGACGAACGCGACGACATCCCGGTTGTTGATCGTCGGATTGGCGAAGTCGGTGAAGGCCCCGCCGGAGGGTACCGCCTGGCCGGTGGCGACGATGATGGCGAGGACACCTGCCCGGGCGAGATACAGCCCGAGGCGCGCGATTCGGTCGGTGGTGCGCCCGAGAAAGATGACGCTTCCCCGATCGTTGAGCACCATGTCGCTGAACGCGCTGAACCGCCCTCCCGTCGGCGCGGGCTGACCGGTGGCGACAAGCGTGGTGAGCCGGTCTTCTTCCAGCAGATAGACGGCTTCGTGGGCGGCGGGGTTCGTCGTCACAGCCCCGAAGACCACAACACCGTGATTGTTGACGGAAGGATCGGAGAACCCCGTAAACGTGGCCCCCCCAGGCGCGCGTTGCCCGGTGCGTACGAGCAGCCGGGCGCCGGCCTGACGCGGCCCGCTCGGGGCCAGTGCGGCGCGCGGGCCGGGGCGGAGATCGGGGGGCCGCACGGCGGCGGGAGTCGGAGGCATGCCTGCCGTCGCCACCAGGACCAACGCCATCAGCCAGCGCACCGCTGTCATCTGCTCTCTATCCTAGCCGAGGCGGGGGTCGGGCACAACATGCCGCGTCCGGTTTTCCGGTCGGGCGCAGGCATTGTGCGGTGGGGCGCGAATGGCCACTCCATGCATCCGATCATTGACAGCCACCTTCACCTTGTGACCGCCGCCATGTTCCGGCGCCTCCGGGACCGCCCGCGGACACTCCGGCCCCAGGCCCTCCAGAAGCTCCTGAGCGAGTCCAGCCGCTGGACCCAGCGGATGCAGGCTCTCGAAGGCGTCACCCTCGCGCAGCAGGCCGCGAAGTGGGCCCAGGCGTTTGACCAGGCGGGGGTCGCCAGCGGGTTCTTCATTGCCATCGGGGAAGGAAACGAGGAACTGGCCGAGTTTGTCCGCCTCAATCCCGCCCGCTTCCAGGCCTGGGGAAGCCCGAGCGATCCGACCGCTCCCGAGGCGGCCCGTATCGTGCGCCGCTTCCGGGAGTGGGGCCTTCGGGGTGTGAAGCTCTACCCTCCCACGCAACGCTTCAGCGCCAGCGACCGCGCCGTCTATCCCGTGTATGAAGCCGCCGCCGAGCAAGGCCTTGCGGTGCTCTTCCACTTCGGGATCACGATCGCTCCGATCTATGACTTGCTGTTCGCCAATCCGCTGCATCTCTCTGCCGCCGCGAAAGACTTTCCCGACATCACCTTTGCCATCGCTCACTGCGGCGCGGGGTTCCTGCGCGAGACGCTGTTCCTTGCCTACCACACGGAGAATATCTGGGTGGACACGTCCGGCACCAACAACTGGCGGGAGTTCACCCCGGGATGCCCCAGCCTCGTGGAGGTCTTCCGCGATCTGCTGCGCGCGTACGGCCCGTCCCGAGTGATGTTCGGGACCGACTCGGGGGCGCCCGAAGAGTATCGGCGGGGGATCCTCACAGAGCAGCGCAAGGCGTTCGGCCACCTGGGACGAACCGAGGACGAGCTCGCCGCGATCTTCGGCGGAAACGCCCGCCGATTGTTTGGCCTCCCGGAGACCGCCGCCCACCTCCCCCCGCGGTCGTCCTGAGAGCCCTCACACCGCGCCGACGCGATTGCCTCCGGCGCGCTTGACTTGGTACATGGCTCGGTCGGCCGCCTCGAGCAGAATTTCCGCCGTGGCCCCCTCGTCCGGCAGGCTGGCCACGCCCACGCTGGCGGTGAGAGGGACGCCGTCCTGAAGGCCGATCTTTTCGACGTGGCGCCGCAGCTTCTCCCCCACCTGCAGAGCCGCGTCCTTGGGCGTATCCGGAAGAACGAGGACGAACTCGTCTCCTCCGAACCGCGCGGCGAGATCCATTCGCCGACAGGTCTTTCTGAGGCCTGTGGCGGTGGCCTGCAGAATCGCATCGCCCCGCAGATGGCCGTAGCGATCGTTGATCTCTTTAAACTTGTCGATCTCCACGAGGACCACCGAGAGTGGGTGGCCCCCCCGGACCGCCCGGGCGATTTCCCGCTTCAGCGCGTCCCACAGCGCTCCGTGATTGGCCAGACCGGTGAGGCTGTCCGTCAGGGCCAGCCGGTGCAGGTCGTCGTCGCGCTGGGCGCGGTGGATCGCCAACGCGGCCAGGGCGGCAAACGCCTCCAGCACCTCCCGGACGTCATCGGGGAATGCGTTGATCTCCGGGCTCTCGACGTCCAGCACCCCGATGATTTGATCGTCGACGGTGAGGGGAAACGCCACGTTCGAGCGTGCGCTGGGGGCAACCTCGACATAGAGAGGATCGAGTTTCACGTCCGGGGCATAGTACGGCTGCCTGCTGCGGGCAGCCCGTCCGGAGATCCCCTGGTCTCCGATCCGGAGCCGCAAGGCCTTGACGAGCTCGGGATCGTACCCGCGCTGTGCCTTCGGATATAACTCCTGCGTCTCCCTGTCGACGAGGAACACCCCGCAGATCGGGTATCCGAAGAGCCCCTGAATCTGGCTGACGATCTCCTCCAGGACGGCGGTCAGGTCGAGAGGTCGCAGAAGGCGCTTCGCGACCTCAACCATGGCGGGCAGAGCCCGCTCAGGGTGCCGGATCTCAGAGGAGTGTGCCACACAGGCCTCCGCGGGGGACGCGACCTACGCAGCAGACTGGGGCGGCGCCGATGAGCGGCTCACGTCCTCCTCATCGACGAGCCGCAGGAAGATCTCCACGACCATCGGGTCAAAATGCTTGCCGGCCTGGTCCCGGATGTACTCGCGGGCCTTATGGGCCGTCCAGGCCGGACGATACGGGCGGTCTGAGCGGAGCGCGTCCCAGACATCGGCCACCGCGAAAATCCGGGCCGTGAGCGGTATATCTTCGCCCTTCAGCCCGCGAGGGTATCCCGTCCCGTCCCACTTCTCGTGGTGGCAGTAGGGAATGTCGAGGAGCGGGCGCAGGTAGGGCATGGGGGAGAGCAGCTGATATGCGTACACCGGGTGGCGGCGCATGATCTCCCACTCGTCGTCGGTGAGGCGCGCGGGCTTCAGCAGAATGGCGTCGGGGATGCCCATCTTGCCGATATCGTGGAGCAGCGCCCCCCAGCGGATCTGCGTCACGTCCTTCTTCGGCACGCCCATGGCACGGGCCAGGCGCACCGCCAGTTCCGTCACCCGCTGGCTGTGCCCTTCGGTCTCCTTGTCGCGAAGGTCGAGGGCGCGGGACAATCCCTCCAGGGTCACATCGTACGTCGTCAGGCGCTGCTGGCTGGTGTTGTGTTCCTGCACGAGCATGCCGAGAAAGAGCGCCAGGAAGAATCCACCGGCGATGAAAGCGCCGAGGCGGAACTGGATGGTCTGCAGTACTTCGGCGAACCCCGCGTGGATATAGAGGAGGATGATGATCCCGGTGATCACGACCGACGCCGCGACGGCCTGCCGGAGGTTGAGCCGGGCGGCCGCTTCCAGAATTGTCATATAGTAGAGGTACAGGAACGGGCTGTCGGGGACGGAGCCGGAGATGATCACGATAAGCGTGATCACGAAAATATCCAACGTGATGATCAGATCGGTCTTCCGCAGCACCGACAGCCAGACGGGGCCGAACGCGAGGAAAATGATGTAGCCGCCGAGCAGCACAATGATCGCGTTCACGGCCGGCAGGGCCACGGGAATGATCCCAAACCACACCGCAGGGATCAGCGTGGACAGCAGGACGGCCCGCACAAGGCTGATCCACGCTTCCGCCGTGCGGACGGTCAGCAGCGCAGTCCTGGCCCGTACGAGGCCGCCGTTTGCGAGAACCATGAGGTTCAGGACTCCGTTCACGGCGCCTCCACATATTTGTGCCCCCCCCGGCGGCAAAACAGGACACAGAACGCCCCGGCCCGCCCGGTCGTGATGCGGGCGGGTTGCGGAACCGAAACCCGACGGGCTGAGTGGGCCGGCCGAGAGAGGCGGGCGACGGCGTGCCGTCTGCGGCCGGCTGGCGCTGTTGGCGGGGCCTACATCCTCTTGCTGGTGATGAGGACCTTCTTCAGCGTGTCGATCTCCTCCAGCACTTTCCCCGTCCCGAGGACGACGCTGCTCAGCGGATCCTCGGTCAACATCATCGGCATGCCGAGCTCCTCGGTGAGGAGCGCGTCGAGGCCGCGGAGCAGCGCCCCGCCGCCGGCCATGATGATGCCGCGGTCGCAAATGTCGGCGGCGAGTTCGGGAGGCGTCCGCTCCAGGGTCATCCTCATGGCCTCCACGATCGACGCGATCGGCTCCGCCATGACCTCCCGCACCTCCGTGCTGGTCATCCGCACGGTCCGCGGCAGGCCCGACACGAGATCGCGCCCCCGGACCTCCATCGTCTGCTCGTCTTTCTGGGGATAGGCGGACCCGATCTGAATCTTGACGTTCTCCGCCGTGCGCTCACCGATCAGGAGGTTGTAGGCCTTGCGCGCGTACTGGATGATCGCCTCGTCCATCTCGTCGCCGGCCACGCGGATGCTGCGCGCGGTCACGATCCCCCCGAGCGCGATCACCGCCACCTCGGTCGTCCCGCCCCCGATGTCCACGATCATGCTCCCCACCGGCTCGGACACCGGCAGCCCCGCCCCGATCGCCGCCGCCATCGGTTGCTCGATGAGAAAGGCCTCCCGCCCGCCGGCCTGCAGCGTCGCGTCGATGACGGCGCGCTTCTCCACCTCCGTCACCCCGCTCGGGATCCCCACGATCACCCGCGGCCGCATCAGGCTCCGGCCCCCGAGCCCGCGCCGGATGAAGTGCCCCAGCATGGACGCCGTGGTGTCGAAATCGGCGATGACCCCGTCCCGGAGCGGCCGGCTGGCCACGATGTCCCCCGGAGTCCGGCCGATCATCCGTTTCGCATCCTCGCCGACGGCGAGGATCCCGCCGCCGTCCGCGTGCCGCGCGACCACCGAGGGTTCGCGGAGCACGATCCCCTCGTGCCGCACGTAGACGAGGGTGTTGGCCGTCCCGAGATCGACCCCCAGATCGCGACTAAACCGGTTGAACATTCCCACGCCCCTCACACTCCCCTCAAGACACCGCCGGACAGACCTCCCGAAGACCTGGCGAGGCTCAGGGCATCACCCGCTGGAGGACGGGCCTGCGACGCCGTGAACCCACAGGACAGCCGGGCGCCGGGGTGAAACGCCCTAGAGTACCCGTGAACTGTGATGTGATATGGGAGTGACTCTAACGCAGGATCAGGTGGCCGGTGGCCCACAAAATCAGTCCCGCCAGAATCAGGAACGCCGCCATCTCCATCGCCATCCCCCCTTATTCCCCTCTATTCCCCGGCCGCGCGCGATCCTAACAGACATTGCGCCCTCCCGGAACCGGACCGGCCGCCGGAAACGGCTTTCCCTGGGCATCAGGGCTTTCCCTTTCTCTATCACCACTCTACCCAACCACGTCTCGCCACGATAGAATAGGTCCATAACATTTACTCGCAGGACTCCTGGCCAGGAGCGGCCAACTTGGCAAAGCGGCTTCCGGGTGAGCGTACGGACCCCGGGTGCTGTCGACGGGGGTGAAGACATGAGCGAGGGTCCGCCGGACGAATTTCGCGCGCGAGCACCGGTCCAAGACACGGCGGTCGCCGATGGCGGGTTCAGCTTCGCGCGGTTTGCCAGCCATCCGTTCTTTGTCGAGGTGAATCGGTGGCTAGTGGCGCGCGTCGCCTCGCTGGGTCCGCGGGTGGTCGATGTCGCGTGTGGCCCCGGAGCCACGACCGAGCTCATCCTGTCGGCCATGCCCGAGCGCGGAGGCGTGATCTACGCTGTCGATGCATCACTCGCCGAGCTTGATCGCGCCCGCCGCCGGATCACGTCCAGCATCGTGCGGTTCGTCCACGGCAGCGCCGAAGAGCTCAGCCGGCTCATCCCCCAGGTGGACGTCGCCATCTTCTGCAACGCGATTCATCTGGTCGCGGACAAGGGCCGCGTCCTGGCAGAGATCCGCAAGGTCCTGCGGCCGGGCGGCGCGCTGGCGTTCAACACCACCTACTTCAAGGGCGCCTACGTCCCGGGGACTGAGCGGTTCTGGCGCTCGTGGATCATGCGCGCGGTTCAGTACCTGCGCGAACGGAAAGTTCCGATCGTGCGAAAGCAGAAGGCTCAGGCGATGCAGTGGTACACCCCCGAGGAGTACGCGGCTCTCGTCGCGGCCTCGGGGTTCGGCAACGCCTCCTGGCAACTCCAGGAAGCGCAAATGTCTCCGGAAAGCCTCGAGGACATCGCCCGGTTCGCCATGTTCATCGAGGGCGCCCTGCCGGGCGTACCGCTGGAGATCGCGGCGGAAGCGCTCTGCCGGAGTGTGCGGGATGCCATGCGCGATGTGAAGCTCGTCACCGCGGTGCCCCGCTACTGGCTGCAGTTTATCGCGCACGTTCCCGCCTGAAGGCGTTCCCGCGACAGCGCCTGTCCCCCCCGGCCGTCCCCCTTTCTGGGGAGTGGACTCTCTGACGCCCGCCAACAGCGTGGTGAGCAGAGCGGACACCCTGTTCGACGTCGTCACGAGGCTCGCGGGCAGGGCGCCGGCGTTTTGGGGGAGGTACATCGGACGGGAGAGCGGCGGCAACCTGGACCCAGCGGAAACCACCTTTCTCCACACCCACGCCTGCAAGATTCTGGTCGTCTACGCGGGGACGACGGCACGAACTGTTGGCACGAGGCGAGACGGCTCGGATCACGCCGCCAGAGCGATCACCATCGCGCACGGGCTCGGTGTTCCCGGCGGTGTCTGGATCTACGCGAATACCGAGCGAGCGTGGTCCCCGACCGCGGATTTCTTCACGGGATGGTCCGAGGCGATGTGGGCTTCTCCATACGGGGGAGCGGGAGGAGTCTACGGGGATACCGGGACCGCGCCAGAGCAGGCGGCGCACTTCAATACTCCCTACTGCCTGGCGTACACCGCCGATCCCCGCATGCACGGTGCGTCATACGTGTGGACTAATCAGCCCAGCACAGCATGTGACCTCCTGGCCGCGCACGCGCCCGCATTCGGCCCCATCATCCCCCCGTGCCATCCGCCGACCGTCATCCATCAGTATTCGGTCGAGTGCGCTTTCAGCGGTGTGGCGGTCGATTTGGACCTGGCCAGCGCCCTGGGTTTCGCCAGTATGTGGAGGATGGCCCCAGGGGTCTGACGCGGCGAAGCATCGGGGGCACGCGGAACGGGATGCGGTCGCTCACCGCTTCCGCGCCCTCTCCCGTACGGGGGTCCGCGGTCGCGCACGGGAGCGCGGCGTGGGGGAGGCCTTTCCCCGCTGCCGAACTCGCCTGGATGGATCTTCGACCGCGGCCGTCTTGACATTCCTCCCCTCCGCCCGGGCGATCTCTTCCAGTGGCCGATGGGAGATGACCGAGTTGGGCATCGCGGTTGTGACGTCCCGATCGGACGCGTAGTCGTCGCGGTGCTTGATCAGAAGCCAGGCCGGGCGCCCGGAAGACGCGGGGTAGCCGCTCCGCGTCCGAACGAGCACCCACGAGCCCTTGAGCTTCGTCCCCTGCAGCGTGAACTTCAGCTCCCCCCGCCGCAGAGCGGCGTCAACGTCCTGGTCATCGGGGGTCCAGGTCCCGCGATCCCAGACCATGACCGTCCCCCCGCCGTACTCGCCTTCCGGGATGACGCCCTCGAAGTCCGCGTAGTCCAGCGGATGGTCTTCCACGCGCATCGCCAGGCGCTTGACCGATGGATCGAGCGACGGCCCCTTGGGCACCGCCCAGGAGAGGAGCGCCCCGTTCCATTCGAGGCGAAAGTCGTAGTGAAGGTGCGTGGCCTGATGCTTTTGGACGACATATCGTAGCCGGCCGGTCGCCTCCGCGGGCGGCCCCGGACGACCGACCGGCTCAGGGGTCACGTCAAAGCGCCGCTTCTGACGGTACTGACGAAGGCTCATGGGTCCCTCCCATAGACGTGATGCTCCCTCATGGTTCCTGATGAGACACGAGCGCCGATCGCCCGGTTAGCCCAACTCGACCCGGCGGCCCTCGGCGGCCGACAGGTATCCCGCATACACGACCTCGATCACGTCGCGGCCGAGGCGTCCGTCCGAGACAGGCGCGCGATTTTCGGCAACGCTGTCCACGAAGTCCTGGAGCGCCTGCGGGTGACCCTGTGCCCAATCTTCGTCCGGCGCGGGTGAGCTCCAGCCGGCCTTCGTCTCCAGCTTCT
>DASUDA010000007.1:0-2567 GCA_036275835.1 bacterium
GACGGCAAACTGGACTTCCAACCGGGTGATGAATGACGACGGCACATAGAAGACCAGACGGTACGTCCCTGGCTGGAACGTCCCCCGGACGAGGTCGGCGACGCGGCCGTCCGCATCGGTCTCCTGAGCCGAGAGGAGGGAGCCCTCCCTGTAGAGTTCCACCCGCACCCCGGCCGCGGGCTCGCCCCGCTCGGTCTCGAGCACGTGGGTCGAGATCGAGGTGCGGGAAGGCTCGCTCATGGCCGTGCCTTTCTACGCCTCCCTGCCCGCCCACTCCTCTACCCGGTGCGCGTACACCCGCGAACACCCGCGCACGCGCCTCTCCTGCCCGCGCAGGCGGGAAAGGACCCCCTGCGAGGGGCGCGAATGAGGTAGGGGCGGAGCGAGACTGGAAGGTTGGTGAAGGGGGGATGTGGATGCGCGTCGTGGGGCGGCGGCTCGGCTTGTTGCTCATCGGCATTGTGGCGCTGGCGGTGATCGCCGGGCCTTCCCCCGGTGCCGAGCGACTGAAGGTGGGATTTGTCTATGTCGGACCTGTCGGCGACGCGGGCTGGACATACGCGCACGATCAGGGCCGGAAGTTCCTGGAGGCGCATGACCCCAGCATCGTGACGACGGCCGTCGAGAACGTGGCGGAGGGCGCGGACTCCGAGCGCGTGTTCACGGACCTGGCCCGCAAAGGGTACAAACTGATCATCGGCACCTCGTTCGGGTACATGGATCCGATGCTCAAGGTCGCGGGCCAATTTCCCAACGTCGACTTCGTCCACATCTCCGGATTCAAGCGCGCGAAGAACCTCATGACCGCGTTCGGCCGGATCGAGCAGCCGCGGTACCTGAGCGGGCTCGTCGCCGGATCGCTGACGAAGACGAACATCATCGGGTACGTGGCGGCGCACCCCATCCCTGAGGTCGTCCGGGGGATCAACGCCTTCACCCTGGGCGTGCAGGCCGTCAACCCCGCGGCCACCGTGCGCGTGGTGTGGTCCAACACCTGGTACGATCCGGCGCAGGAAAAGGAAGCCGCGGAGAGCCTCCTCAACGCGCGTGCCGACGTGATTGCCCAGCATCAGGACTCGCCCGCCCCGGTGCAGGCGGCCGCGGCCGCGGGGAAGTACGCGGTCGGCTATAACTCGGACATGAGCAGGTTCGGACCCAAGGCGTTCCTGACCGCGCCGGTCTGGAACTGGGGGCCGATGTACCTGTATATCGCGAAGCAGGTCGAGGCGGGGGCGTTCCGGGGCGAGGACTTGTGGTGGGGGATCGAGAGGGGCGTCGTGGATATCGCCCCTCTGGGGCCGATGGTGCCGGCCCGCGTGAAGAGTATGGTGATGGCGCGGCGGCGCGCGATCATCTCCGGCGCGTTTAAGTGGTTCGCCGGGCCGATCCTGGACCAGCGCGGGACCGTTCGGGTCCCGAAGGGGAGTGCGCTCAGCGACGCCGACCAGCTCTCGATGAACTGGTTCGTCAAAGGCGTCGTCGGCACCGTCCCGGCGAAGTAGTCCCGGTGAAGTAAAAGAGGGAGAAGTGGAGGGATCATGTCGCCGATGCGTGTCATGCAGGTTCCACGGCCGAAAGCATCCTTTGAACTCGCGGAGCGAGAGATCCCGGAGCCCGGAGCCGGATCGGTGCGACTCCAGGTCCAGGCCTGCGGCGTCTGCCACAGCGACTCGGTGACAAAAGAGGGCCTCTGGCCGGGCATTGCATACCCGCGCGTGCCGGGGCATGAAGTCGCAGGAATCATCGACGCGGTCGGCGCCGGCGTCGCCGGCTGGAGGGTCGGCCAACGGGTCGGCGTCGGCTGGCATGGAGGACACTGCGGCTACTGTGATTCTTGCCGGCGGGGTGACTTCGTGACCTGCCAGATCGCCCCTCAGATCCCGGGTATCACATACGACGGCGGCTACGCCGACTACATGATCGTTCCGGCGGGAGCGCTGGCGCGCATCCCTGACGAACTGTCAGCGCCAGAGGCGGGGCCGCTGATGTGTGCTGGGATCACGACGTTCAACTCTCTGCGGAACAGCGGAGCGCGGCCGGGTGACGTCGTCGCTGTGCTTGGCGTCGGCGGGCTGGGTCATCTGGGCGTTCAGTTCGCCGCCAGAATGGGTTACAAGACCGTTGCCATCGCCCGAGGAAAGGACAAGGAACCGTTGGCCAAAAAGCTCGGTGCGCGGCATTACATCGACAGCCAGTCGCAGAATGTCGCCGAAGAATTGACCAAGTTGGGCGGCGCCAAGGTCATCCTGGCCACGGTCACGAGCGGAAAAGCGATGAGCGCGGCCCTCGGTGGTCTGGGTGTCAACGGCAAGCTCGTTATGCTCGGCGTGGCCGACGAGCCGCTAGAAGTACCTTCCGGTCTGCTCATCTCAGGCCGCAGATCGATCGTGGGCTGGCCTTCCGGGACGTCGATCGATTCACAGGAGACGATGGCCTTCAGCGCGCTGACCGGAGTGCGGCCCATGACAGAAGCGTTTCCGTTAGAGCGCGCCGCCGAGGCGTACGAGCTAATGATGAGCGGCAAAGCACGATTTCGGGCTGTCCTCACAACCGGGAATCAGACTGTT
>DASUDA010000008.1:0-4437 GCA_036275835.1 bacterium
AAGATGACGTCCTGGGCGCCCAGCGCGTCGGAAAACGCTTCCCACGCGGTCCGCGTGTAGTAGTCGATGCCGCGCACAATAGTGGGATCGATCGTGTAGGGGATGCCTACCGCCTCGAGGTGGGCGCGCACGGTCTCGAAGTGCACGCGGCACGGCTCGCAGAGGTAGTCTAGTATGCGCGGAGCCCCTCGCGCGATGCGCCGGTCCTGTTCATGCTTACAGTCGAGGAGGCGCAGGGGCGCCATCTCGAATCGGCGGCGACAGTCTTCGCACAGCTCGTCGAGGTGCGGGCGATAATACTCTCGGAGCGCCTCGATGTACCGCGGACGGCAGACCTGATCCCCGACGCTGCTGAGGTGGACCGCAAACCGCGTCAGGCCCAGGGACTGCACGACGCGAACTGCCAGGCTGAGCACCTCCGCATCTGCGGCCGGCTCCGGACTCCCGATCACCTCCGCGCCGAACTGCGTGTGCTGCCGGTACCGTCCGGCCTGCGGGCGGTCATACCGGAAGATGGGACAGATATAGTACACCCGCACAGGAAGCCCGGCCGCGCCCAGGTTATACTCCAGAAACGCGCGCATCACCGGGGCTGTGCCCTCGGCGCGCAGTGAGAGACTGCGGCCCCCGCGGTCGAGGAAGGTGTACATCTCCTTCTCCACGATGTCCGTGTCCGCGCCGACTCCCCGCTGGAACACCTCCGTGTGCTCGACCACTGGGGTCCGGATCTCCCCGTAGCCGAACCGGCGCGTGAGGCGGCGCATCCGCGCCTCCACGTACCGCCAGCGAGGCGTCTCCCCGGGCAGGATGTCCTGCATCCCTCTCGGGACCTTGATCTCCATTCGCTGTGCTGCGCCGCCTCCCCTTATGTCTTTGCCCGCTTCACCGCCCGGACGACCGCTAGGGGGCGCGCGCGGGTCCCACGCGACCGGCAGACGGTCCACGTGGACCCCACCGCCCCGCCCACGGCCACAGAGGCGAAGAAACCGTTCATCTCGCGCTGGTCGAGCACATAGACGAGCGACACGGCCGCTGCGTGCGCCTCCGCCCACACCACTGTCACGGCCGCGAGCGCGAGAGGCAGCGATGTCCAGCGGAGCCACCCCAGCGCCGGGATCTGCCCCGCGATCACGAGCCATCCCGCGACCAGAGCAATTCCGAAGCAGACGGTGAAAAGGTCGCCAAGAATCGGAACAGTCGCCACGATCGGCTGGATGAGGGCCCGGCCCGCAATCAGGATGCCCCCAAAGACCCCCATGGCCAGCAGGGTCCCGCCCACGGCTCCCCCAACCGCGCGCCCCACCGGGGCCGGCCGGATCGCGCTCATCAACGCCACGGCCGCCCCCTGAAGCACCGGTGAGATGAGCATCAGCGCAGGGATGAGCCCCCACGTCACGGCATCCCACATGGACCGGGGAAACACCTCGAGCAGGCCTCGCAGCAGCCCTTCCCGGGCGGCCAGGGCGAGGCCCCATACTCCCGTCCCGCCGACGGCGGAGGCAGCGCCGGCCAGTTCCCAAAACCCGATCAGGCCGGCCATGATCGGGAAGAGCTGTCGAGGACGATCGTCACCGGGCCGTCGTTATGGATCTCCACGACCATGTGGGTCCGGAACCGCCCCGGAACGACCCGCACGCCCGCTTCGGCAAGGCGGGCATTAAAGCGAAGGTACAGCGGCTCCGCGCGCTCGGGTGGCGCCGCCTCGACGAAACTGGGACGCCGGCCCCTCCGCGTGTCGGCGTACAGCGTGAACTGAGGGACGCTCAGCACCTCCCCGCCGATGTCCAGCAGCGACCTGTTCAGCCGACCAGCCTCGTCGTCAAAGACGCGGAGGGAGGCTACCCGCCCGGCGAGGGTCGCCGCGTCATCGGGCGCATCATTCATATGAACTCCCAGAAGGACCACGAACCCCAGGCCAATTCGTCCAGCGATCTCGCCCGGGGCCGGAGGAGATCCCGCGCCGGGGTGATCGCTCACATACACTGCGGCCTGCCGAACACGCTGGATGACGGCACGCATCGGGTCGGATTAGTGCAGATACCGCCGGAGGGCGGCCAGGGTGCGCTCGAGATCCTCATGCGTATTATAGAAGTAGGGAGACAGGCGGACCACGCCGGGGCGCGCATCGATGATGACGCGCTCCGCTCGAAGCGCCTGGACGGCGGTCTCCGGACTGGGGACAGGCACCGTCACGATCCCCGCCAGCGCGTCGATGCGCTGCCGGACGCGGGGCTCCAGGTGCAGGTCCCGCAGTCCGCTCGCCAGCGCAGAGGTAAGCTCGACCTGACGTGCCCGGATGCGCTCCGGGCCGATCTCGTGGATGTATTCCAGTCCCGCCCGGCCCGCATAGATGGCCGCCACAGACGGAGTTCCGCCCTGCAGGCGCCGGGCATCGTCGGCGTAGTTCAGGTGCCTGGTATCAAACGCGAACTGGTTGCTGGCGGCGAACCACCCGACGCTCGCGGGATGCAGGTGCGGGTGCAGGTCCCGGCGCGCGTAGAGGTAGGCGATCCCGGGGCCTCCGAGCAGCCACTTCAGCCCTCCGGTGACGAGAAAATCCGCGCCGGCCGCGCGCACGTCGACCGGCATCTGCCCCACCGAGTGGTAGGCGTCCACAAGGAGGTACGCGCCCCGCGCGTGGGCGAGGCGGGCAAGGGCGGCGATATCCTGAACCTCCCCACTCTGGAAGTACACGTGCGACGTCGCCACGAGCTGGGTCCGATCGTCGATCGCACGCTCAAACTCTTCCAGCGGGACGCCCAGCCCGTCCGGACTGTGCACGAACGCGACCTCGACCCCTCGTGCCTGCCTGGCGAGCCACTGGTAGGCGACGGTGGGAAAGTCGATGTCCGCCACAACGACGCGCGGCCGCGCCCGGTACTCGAAGCAGCTAGCGACGGCGGACACCGCCGCGGTGATGGACGGGTGGAGAGCCACCTCGTCCGGGCTGGCGCCGAGCAGGCGGGCGACGGACGACCGGAGCTCGTCCATCTCCTCCCACCACGGACCGTGCCAGGCCGAGGCGCCCCACTCCCCCCACAGGTCCAGGAAGTGCGACACCGCATCCCGCACACGGATGCCGAGCGCGCCGAGAGAACAGGAGTTCAGGTACGTCGTGGTCTGAAACACCGGGAACTCGCCGCGATACTCCTCCCAGGAGCGAACGGCAGCGGGATCGCCGGGGCTGTGCGTGGGCCCGCGGCGCGGCCAAAACGCGCGTGGGCCGCTACTGGCCGGGGCGCTCATCCAGGGAGCGGGCTCGAGGACGTGCGTCCTTGGGAAGACCCGGAGGCTTCCGCCCGCGGGCGGAGACGCGCGAACCGGGCGCGGACGTCGTCGAAAGTTTCCGCCCGCTTAGGGAAGGCGAATCGGATGTAGCGCTTCCCATAGACGGGATCGTGGAAAAACGAGGATCCCGGAACGGGCACGACGCCGACGTCTTTGATCAGGTGCATGGTCAGCGCGTAGTCGTCGTCATACCCCAGGGGGCCGATGTCGCACATGATGTAGTAGGCGCCAGCCGGGACAAGACACGCAAACCCCGCCTCTCGGAGGATACCGAGGAGGGTGTCCCGCTTCCGCTGGTAGGTCGCCGCGAGCGTCCCATAATACTCCCGCGGAAACCGGAGCGCGGTGACCGCGGCTTCCTGGAGGGGGGCGGCCGCCCCGACTGTCAGGAAATCGTGCACCTTGCGGATTCCGTCCGTGACCGCCGGTGGGGCGATCGTCCATCCGACCCGCCACCCCGTCACGCTGTAGCTCTTGCTTATGCTGTTCACGATCACGGTGCGCTCGGCCATTCCCGGCAGCGCCGCCAGGGTAGTGTGAGTGTACCCCTCATACACGATATGCTCGTATACCTCGTCCGTGATCGCGAGCAGATCGTGCCGCCGGCAGATGTCGGCGACGGCCTCCAGCTCACTCTGCGTGAAGACTTTGCCGGTGGGGTTGTGGGGAGTGTTGAGAATGATCGCTCGGGTGCGCGGGGTGACCGCCGCGCGCACCTCGTCCGGGTCGAAGGGGAACCCCTCCGTGAGGCGCAGCCGGACGAACCGGGGAACCGCCCCGGAGAGTTTCGCGTCCGGACCGTAGTTCTCGTAGAAGGGCTCGAACACGATCACCTCATCGCCCGGGTTCACCGTCGCCAGCAAGGTCGCCATCATCGCTTCCGTCGCCCCACACGTCACCGTGATGTTCCGCTCGGGGTCGACCTCGAGGCCGTTAAACCACCGCACTTTCTCCGCGAGCGCCTGGCGGAGCCGGGGAGACCCCCAGGTGATCGCATACTGGTTGTGACCCTCGGCCAGCGCGCGGGCGGCGGCCTCCAGCAACTCCGCCGGAGCCGGAAAATCCGGGAACCCCTGGGCGAGGTTGATTCCCCCGTGGTCCATTGCCAACCGGGTCATCTCCCGGATTACCGACTCCGTGAACACTCCC
>DASUDA010000009.1:0-19958 GCA_036275835.1 bacterium
TGGATATGTTGACCCCCGTAAACCGCACAGAACGTCCGGTAAGCACCGCCTTTGTCGACAATCACAATGACCGGATCCAGGGCCAGCAGGTGCGAGAGCCACGAAATCGCGAAATGGGTCTTCCCTCCGCCCGATTCGCCTACCACGATTGCGTTCCAAGACGGGAAGCGGGGATCAAAAGGATCGAGCGCAACCAAGCTGTCACAGCGTGTGTAATACGGGCAGACCGGCCTGGCGGCTCCGCGCCACGGAGCGTAGCAGGGGACGAAATCCGCGGCGTTGCTCGTCAACATGCGCAACAACCGCTCGTTGGGAAGGCCGCTGAAGGGGGCAAGTTGGAAAAACTGCCGCCGGAGAGCCACGGATTCGATCCGCGCATCGACGCCCGGAATCTGATGAAACGCATCTAATGCCCGCCGGGCGGCGACGCGGACGGCGTCCGGCGTCGCCTCCTGGAGAACGACGGCGACTCCCGCCCGCATCACCCGCTCGCTGGTCAGTTGAACAATGTCCAGAGCACTGGCGACCTGGCGCTCCACCGCGCGGGCGTTGGAATCGCCGCCGTCCTGGGCCACGAGAGCCTGCCGGCTCAGACGGCTCTTGAGCTCGAGCCGTTTCATCTGATCGGAGCGCGGGTCGTTCCACACCTCGACGATCACCCAATATCCGCCCGGGAGGGTCAGCAGCGGCGCCACCGCGTTGGGGATGGTCGGCTTGTCCGGAAGGAGATCCATTGCGACGACGGCGTGCGCGTACCCGTCCATCCACAGGAAGTCCCACCGGCGGTAGAGATCGGACCGCACCACCGCCGTGCGGACGGACTGCCTGCCCAGGGAGGGTCCGGCGGCCAGAAGACGCCGCGGAATCTCGACCATCTGGCTTTCGTCCGGCACAATGGGAGGCGTCGCGTAGCGCTTCCGGCCGGGATTGAAGTACCGCCAGATCGCGGCGGCGAGATCCTTGTCGGTGAGAGGTCGGGCATGGAACCCACACCGTTCGCAGTGCCCCACCATGACGTCACGCAAGACCCGGATCTCGTCCTGGTGCCGACGGTACTTTTCGCTATCGACAGGAACCCACCACCTGCGCCTCGCCCGGTGGGAGGGATGGTACGATAGGTCGAAGAGCAGCCGATAGTTCACGAGGTGACCCGCAGCGTGCAGGCTGCTCAGGGCGACGACGCGGCGCTGGTGGAGCTCGCGGACGATCGCGTGGGGGCTCCGGCAGCTGCCGGCATACGCGCGCAGTATCTCCGTATAATCGGTGTGCACCTCGAGAAGGATCCGCAGGCACTCCCCCTCCGGTACGGCCGTGTTGAGGAGCGTCCTCAGACTGTCGTTGCTGCGGGCGAGTTGCGCCGCATCCCACACTTCAGTCCCCGGAAGGGTGATCTCAAAGCCAATCCGGTAGCTGCCGTCCCGCAGGACTACCGCTCCGTCACGAATGGCCCAGTACGGCAGCTCGCGCGTCAGGTTCCCCACCGGCTCTTTCGACACCGCTGCACCGTCCTACATCACGTAGGGGTTGGCATCTTGGTCGGGGTCGAGGGCGTATGCGTGAGGCTCCCCGATATACTCGAGGAAGTGCCGGAGGAAGTGGCGGGGGGTGCGTTCACGCACGCGGCGCCAGAGGAGAAAGAGCACGCCTGTGCACAGCGCAGAGACGCCTGCCTCGGCGCGGGGCCAGCCGAGCACGTGGCCGACGATGAAGTCGCTTGCCCGCGAGAGGATGATAAATGCCACTCCGAGACCAAACCAGTCTTCGAGTTCCACGCCGAGGAGCGTCACAGGGGAGTCGAGTTTCCGATAGATCGGGTGGCGGGGAACCATCCCTCTAGCCGTGGATCATGCGCATGATTTGGCCGCCGAAAAAGAGGATGACAGAGCCGATGACGACCCACAGCGCGTTCCGCACGCCGTTTCGGTGGTCCGCCACGATGACGGCGCCGGCGACGAGAAGCGCGGCCGTCGCATAAGCAAGGCCGAACGCCCCCGAGAGACTCAGCGCGGCCTGATTGAACAGGCTGGTCAGAGGTGCAAACAGATCGCCCGAGGGACTCGGCACCTGAGCACCCGCCGGGGCAGCGGATGCCACCGCCACGACCAGACCCGCCAGAATGCCCCGGACAGTTCGAAGCATGTCACGGCGCCTCCATCACGAGGATCGTGAGGTGGCTGCCGGCGGCGATCTCCGCCGTCTCGACAGGGCCTGCCGCTGCCCCGCGTGGTTCGAGCACCTGCGCTAGTCGCGAGGCCGCGTACGTCCATGCGGGAGCCGTCTGCCCCACTGCCAGTTGCGCCCACCCATCAGCAAGCGTGACCTCACCCTGTCGGGCAAGCGCCTGCACATAGTCCCCAGCGGCTTGAAGGGCCGCGGTCATCACCGCGGCGGCGGCGTGGGGATGCCGGAGCGTCATCCGGCCCACGAGACCCGGAACCAGGTGGTCGGGATCAAGAGCGACTCCGCGCACACTTCCCTGCCCCGCCGGAGTTGCGAGTGTGAACGTCACTTGCACACGCCCCTCGGGACCCAGGGTCGCACGCCCGAGCCAGGTCGATCCCGGGCCGACGCTCTCGGCGATCACCGGCATGGGGGGACCTCCGGCCACCACTACGACGCCGGTGGCAAGGTGGGCCGCGACGCGCTGGCCGGGAATCCACTGAGAGCTGGCCTGAGCGGCCGCAGCCGGATTCTCACCGCCGTCAGAAGCGTTGGCCACGCCCCGGTCATAGATGATGGGGGCCGGCGTGACTGAGGCCTCTCCCTGAACTCCGGCCGGTGAGGAGAGACCACGCGCCTGCTGGCGGTCAAACACGACGGGGTTCCCCGGTGGCGTCGGCAGCGCCCGAGTGGGCAGCGATGTCGTGAGGAGCGCCGGCGCGGGAAGCCCTTGCGAGGAAGGCTGTTGCGCGGTGAGCGGCCCGGGGATTAAGAGCACGGGCAAGGGTCGGCCCAAAGCCGGCGCCGGGCGGAGAACATGGGCCGCGTGGACTCGGCGTGGCGTTTCCCCCGATCGGGGACGCGCGAGCGGTGTCGACCCCACATCAGTCACGCCGGCGCGCACCAGGGCCGGTGACGGCCGGTGAGTCACCGTACCCGACACCACCAACAGGATCAGCATTACGCCAGCGAGGCCGAAGGGAACCGCGGCCGCCAGGCGCCGTTTTGCCAGGAGACGATCGCCGGTCTCGCTCTCGTACTCGCCCCACCAGAAGAACGCCCGGCGGAGCAGGCTGCGCCGATGTCTGCGCTGTAGTTCGCGCTCGCTATCGAGCCGGATGTGCGACCCGGAGAGTTCTGTCAGGACCTGTGAATAAACCGCCGGTGCCTCCACGGCAAGCCGGGAGAGCGCGGCCGGCACTGCCGCCGGAGAGAGGTCCACCTCCTCCCCGAGCGCGGCCCGGAGGCGCTGGGCGGTCCCGGGGAGCAAGGTAATCTCCATCGTGTGTCTCTCCTGATTTCGGGTCCGTGTCTCTGGAGACGATATATTTAGATATCTGGACATCAATATATCTCTTTTCCCGGCGGCGTCAAGAGGCGAACTCTTGCTCCCTAGCGAACTCAGGCAATGATGACGTCCTCCTCGCTGCGTGACGCGCGCCGCCTGCCGCCGGAAGCGCTGCGGTGGACGTGCGATCCGGCCGGATTGGACCTCGCCTCCTCGGCCGAGGCGTCCACGGACGCCCAGATCATCGGCCAGGCACGGGCCGTGCGGGCGCTCCAGTTCGGGCTGACCATCGATCAGAGCGGCTACAACATCTTCGTCAGCGGTCCCCCCGGAACGGGCCGGAGCACCTACGCCCGCGCCGAGGTAGAGCGCCTGGCGCCGGACCGGGCGGTTCCGCCCGACTGGTGCTACGTCCGGAACTTCGCCATGGCAGACCAGCCCGTCGCCATCTCGCTGCCCGCCGGTCAGGGGCGGCAGTTCCGGCACGACGTCGGCGAGTTGATCACCGAAGTGCGCGAGGGCCTGCGCCGGGCCTTCGCCAGCGACGCCTACGAGCGCCAGCGCGCGGAGGTCGTGAAACGCTACGAGCAGGCGGTCGGGGAGATCTGGCAGGGGCTGGAGGAGCAGGCCCGCGGCCGCGGGCTGATGCTCCAGCGCACACCGACGGGCATCCTCACGGTGCCGGTGGACCTCCAGGGCCGCCCCGTCGCCGAGGAGGTCTTCCAGGCGCTGCCCGAGACCGAGCGGCAGCGCATCCAGGCCCGGACCCGAGAACTCCAGGACGAGGTGACCGAGGCGCTCCGGAAGGTGCGGGCGCTGGAGCGGGAGGGCCGGGATACGCTCCGTGATCTCGAGCGGAAGACCGCGCAGTTCATGATTGACGCGCCCGTCACGCGCCTCAAGGAGCAGTACGCGGCGCACGAGAAAGTCGTCGCCTTCCTCGAGGCGGCGCAGCAGGACATGCTGGATCACATCGCCGAGGTGCGCGGCGATGGTGAGGACGAGGCCGCGGCCCCCGCCGTCGCGGCCATGCTGCCGCGGCGGGACCCGTTTGCCCGCTACCAGGTCAACCTCCTCGTGGACCACCGGGATGCTCAGGGCGGGCCGGTGATCGTCGAGACCAATCCCACCTACTACAACCTCGTCGGCAAGGCGGAATACCGGGCGGAGTTTGGCGCGCTGGTGACGGACTTTACGATGGTCAAGGCGGGGGCCCTGCACCGCGCGAATGGAGGCTACCTGATCCTGCAGGCGCGGGACGTCCTCAGCAACCCCTTTGCGTACGAGGGCCTCAAGCGCGCGCTGCGGAGCCGGGAGATCAGGATCGAGCCCTTGGGGGAGGCCGTCGGGATGATGCCGGCCGCTACCCTGCGCCCGGAGCCGATTCCGCTCGATGTGAAGGTCGTCCTCGTCGGAACCCCGGACCTCTATCACCTCCTCTACGCGCTCGACGAGGAGTTCGAGAAGCTGTTCAAGATCCGCGCGGACTTCGATATCGTGATGGACCGGACGCCCGAGACCGAGCACGAGTACGCTCGGGCGATCGCCGCGATCTGCCGCCGCGACGGGTTATGCGAGTTCGACCCGTCGGCGGTGGCGAGTGTGCTCGAGTACAGCGCCCGCCTCGCCGCCAGCCAGGACAAGCTCAGCACCCGGTTCAACGAGGTCGTGGAGATCGTCTTTGAGGCCGCGGCGTGGGCCCGGCAGCAGGGCAGCGACCGGGTGACCCGGGACCACGTGCGCCGGGCGATCGAGGAGAAAGCGTTTCGCTCAAACCTGGTGGAGGAAAAGATCCGGGAACTGATCATCAAGGGCCAGCTCCTCGTCGACACCGAGGGGTCGGTCGTCGGGCAGATCAACGGGTTGTCGGTGCTCCAGCTCGGTGATTACACGTTCGGGCACCCGAACCGGATCACCGCGCGCGCCTCGGTCGGAGCCCGCGGCATCATCAACATCGAGCGGGAGTCTCAGATGTCCGGACGGATCCACAGCAAGGGCGTCTTCGTGCTCTCCTCGTTCCTCGCCAGCCGGTTCGCCCAGGAGCATCCCCTCAGTCTCTCGGCGTCCCTGACCTTTGAGCAGCTCTATTCGGATGTGGAGGGGGACAGCGCGAGTTCCACCGAGCTGTACGCGATCCTCAGCGAACTCGCCGGCCTGCCGATTGACCAGGGGATCGCCACGACGGGCTCGGTCAATCAGAAGGGGGAGATTCAGCCGATCGGCGGCGTGAACGAGAAGATCGAGGGCTTTTACTATGCGTGCAAGGCCAAGGGGCTCACCGGTCGCCAGGGGGTGATCATCCCGCACCAGAACGTCCGCGATCTCATGCTGCGGGATGAGGTCGTCGCGGCCGTCCGGGACGGACGGTTCCACGTGTGGGCGGTCAAGAGCGTGGATGAGGGGATCGAGATCCTCACGGGCACACCGGCCGGAACGCCCGACGGCGCAGGAGCGTTTCCGCTAGACTCGGTCAACGGCCGTGTGGCGGCCCGTCTGGCCGAGCTGGCTCGGCGGTTTCGGGAGTTTTCCAGCGCGGGGGACCGGCGCGGGGACGGCGGGCAACCCCCGGCATCACCGTCCGCGTGAGCGGGCGATCCCTACCGGACGGCGGTGTGCGGCCAGGTGTCCCACCGGGCCTCGCACTCTTTTCCCGCGCGTGCCGAGAAGCGTCCGGATGCGGCGGTGCACGGCCCGCAGTCCCTCAGGAGTGTTCGGGTCATCCCGGCCACGGCGGGTGAGATACTCGTGGAGAACGCCGAGGGTCATTCCCGACGGCATCTTGCTCAGCGTGCGGGGGCCGACGCGGGCGATCGTTTCCAGCTCGACGATGCGCTCCTCCAGACCGTCGTCATCAAGGTCCTCACCGGCCCGCTGCCGGCGCGCGTGCACCAGCTCATGGATGACGGTAAACCGCTTTTCGGGCTGGGGGAGACTGGCCTCCACCCAGATCTCGTTCCCCTCTTCGCCCATGTGGAGAAGGCCGTCAAACGTCGTCTCCGGGTCCAGCGGCATATCCGTGAGCTGGCGGGCCAGCGTCCGGAACCGTCGCAAATGTTTTTCCCGGATGACGTATCCCCGGCGCGGCAGATGCGACACAGCCGCCGCGCGCCGGAGAACCCTTCTCGTGGACATTGCCCCCCTCCAATTGGCCACACAAAACGGAACGCCATGAATAACGCACCGGGCGCTCCCGATGTTCCATACGGCGCCCGGCTCTGGCGCTGGCTTCCCGGCTGGGTGCGGCGCGCGCTACTCTGGGGCCTGAACGCGCACTTCATCGTCGGCACCGTCGCCGTCGTCCGGGACGGCCAGGGTCGGATCCTCATCGCCAAGCACACGTACAGGACACATGAACCATGGGGGCTGCCTGGGGGGTGGGTCCGCCGGGGCGAGCATCCGGCGGACGCCGTTGTGCGGGAGATCCTGGAGGAGACCGGCCTGCGGGTGGAGGTGATCGCGCCGCTTGCGGTGAAGCGCGAGAGTCCCGCGCACCTGACGGTAATCTATGCCGCCCGGCTGGTCGCGGGGACGTTCCGGCCGAGCGGTGAGGTCTCCGAGGCGCGCTTCGTGGATCCCGGCGCCTTCCCGCCGGGTCTGCGCAGGGATCACCGCAGCGTGATCAACGCGGTCGCGAATCACCCCGCCTTCCGGAATTCCTGGCGCGGCGATCCCTCTTTGCGCTGACGCCCCCGTGTGCTAATGTGATGCGGGACCGGCCCCCATCGTCTAGCCCGGTCCAGGACATCGGCCCTTCAAGCCGGTAACGCGGGTTCGAATCCCGCTGGGGGCACCATCTCGACCGGCCGGGAGCGACGCGTGGGAGGACCGCCGGTAATGACCAGGACGATCGGGTTTGTCGTGCTCGTGTTAGTGATCGCTCCCTCCGCGCGTGGGCAATCTCCGGTCCCTCCCACAGAGCCGGGAGACGCGGTCTTCCAAGTGGTCACCTACGATCGCGAGCCCGGTGCGGACGGCAGCTTTCATGGGCACGGATTCGGGACAGGGTTCTTCATCTCCGCGGACGGCACGGCGTTGACTGCCAGCCATGTCGTCTACAGGGTGGCGACCGAGCCGAAGAAATACCGACTCCTGGCCGTGATGGGGAAAGAGTTCTATGACGCGCGCGTCGTCTGCGCCAGCAGGCTTCCATATGATCCCACGCAGCCAGACACGAATAGGGTGGGGATTCCCCCGACCCGCGATGTGGCGGAGATTACGGTGTCGCCCTCCACGGCTTTTGAAGGCCGGAAAAACACCTTGTACTATCTACTAAAGAACGGCGAGAGGCTCGAATGGGCAAAGGCGCACACAGAAGCTGTGCCGGCTTTTCCCTTCTTGACCATAAGTGAAAATCTGGGCATGCGCGTCCGGATCATAGGCTATGGGGCAATTTCCGCGCTTCCCTACAAGTGGACGGCAGAAGGAAGTGTCTCGGAAACGTGGACGGCGCGCGATGGAACACCGGTCTTTGACGTCACCTCGCAAAACCCCGCTGCTCCCGGGGACAGCGGTGCGCCCGTCTTGAACGACAGGAACGAAGTGGTCGGGATGTGGGCGTGGGACTACTACAACAGGCCCGGAACGGGGACCGCACAACGCAGCGCCGTATTGACCAACCCCTGCCGCTAAAAGAGAGCCGCGGGACCAGTACAGAATTAGCGAAGGGCCGCTGAGAAGAACCGGGGGGACGCCGAGGCGAGGGGGGAAGGGTGTTCTTCGAAATTCTCCTCCTGTCGGTCGTAGCCGGAGGGCTGGGCGCGCTCCTGGGGCTCGGCGGCGGGATCATCATCATCCCGGGCCTGACTCTCCTCATCGGCCTGCCCATCCGGTATGCGATCGGGGCAAGCATCGTATCGGTCATTGCCACGAGCAGCGGCGCCGCGGCGGCCTATGTGCGGGGCGGACTCTCGAACCTGCGCATCGCCATCGCCCTGGAGTCCACGGCGACCGTGGGCGCGCTGTCCGGAGCCTTCGTCGCAGGGCACGTGTCGCCCCGGTGGCTCTACTGGAGCTTGGGGCTCCTTTTGGCGTACTCGGCGGTTGCGCTCCTGGGCCGTCTCACAGTCGAACTCCCCAGCGAGGTCCCCCACGATGCGCTCGCCGCCCGGCTGCAGTTCTCGGGCGAGTACTACGACGAGACCCTGGGCCGGCCGGTATCATACTCCGCGACCGGCGTCGTTCCCGGAGGGCTCGTGATGTATCTGGCCGGGCTCTTCTCGGGGCTGCTGGGCATCGGGAGCGGCGTGTTCAAGGTGCTGGCGATGGATGTCGTGATGCGCCTTCCGATCAAAGTGTCGACGGCCACCAGCAACTTCATGATCGGCGTGACGGCCGCGGCGAGCGCCGGCGTGTACTTCGCCCGCGGAGACGTCCACCCGCTGATCGCGGCGCCTGTCGCGCTGGGCGTGCTCGGAGGGGCCTGGGTGGGGACCCGCGTCATGCCCCGGCTGCGCGGCACAACGATCCGCAAACTGTTCATTCCCCTCATCCTGGCCACCGCCGTCGAGATGATCGTGAAAGGGTTCGGAGTGTAGGGCCATGCGGACGGAACGGGTCATCAGCACCGTGCTTCGCTGGGGCGTCCTCTCCTCCGCGGCCATCATCCTTCTGGGAATCGCCCTGTATGTGGCCGAGGCCGGTCCCGGCGCGATCCTGTTCGCGCCTCGCGGAGTACCCCCCGGAGCGGACAGGGATCCCACGTCGCTTCGGATCGTCCTCGATGAATTGATCCCGCATCAGCCGGCGGCCGTCACTGACCTCGGGCTGCTCCTCCTGATCGTGACGCCGGTCCTAAGCGTGGCGTTCTCCATGGCCGCCTTTGTCGTAGAGTGGGACTGGACGTACGTGGGGTTTGCGGCGTTCGTCCTCGCCATGCTCATGGTCGGATTCGCCCTCGGACGGGCATAAGCTTCACCGGCCCGCCCATCGAGGCGGCCGCCGCTCCCGGAACGCCGTAATGCCCTCCCGGCAGTCCTCCGTGGCGTACAGCATCCGCTGCAGTTCCCCTTCGAGCAGGAGCCCGGCGTCCAGCGTGTGCGTCATTCCATACCGGACCGCCTGCTTCGCCGCCTGAACGGCAAGCGGGGCGTTGGCGGCGATCGTCCCGGCCAGCTCCCGGACCGCGGCGATGAGGTCGCCCTGCGGGACGACAGCGTCGGCGAGCCCGATCCGGTACGCCTCCTGCGCGTTGAGGCGCGCGCCTGTCAGGATCAGCGCCATGGCCTGCGACGGCCCCAGCACGCGCGGCAACCGCTGCGTCCCCCCGGCGGCGGGGATGATGCCCCGGGTTACCTCGGGGCATCCGAACTCCGCGGTGTCGGCGGCCCAGCGCAGATCGCATCCCAGCGCGATCTCGCAGCCACCGCCGAGCGCAAGCCCGTTGACAGCGGCGATCGTGGGCACGGGCAGGTGTTCCAGGTCGAGCGGGATCTGAAAAATCTTGCGGTTGTGCTGCCAGATCGCCTCGGGAGTGGCCCCCTCGCGTTCCTTGAGATCCGCGCCCGCGCAGAATGCCCGCCCTTCGCCCGTCAGGATCAGGACGCGGGCGGCGGGGTCCCCAGACACGCGGGCCAGCGCCGCCGCCACCTCCTCGCACACCGCCGAGCTCAACGCGTTAAGCGCCTCGGGGCGGCGCAGTGTCAGCGTGAAGACCCCCTCCCGGCCTTCGAGGGTCACGCGCGTTCCCGTCATTCTGTGCCCCTCCTTTCCAGGGCCGATCTGTGCGCGGCGAGCTCTTCCACGGCGCCGCCGACCGCGTCCACCAGCTGGTCCACCTCATGGTCAGTGACGACAAGCGGCGGTGCGAGGATCACGGGATTGTCAGCGAAGCACAGGACGCCGCGTGCGCGCAGATCCTGATCCAAACGGGCGACGCCCCGGATGCCGAGGCGGAGCGGTGCGCGCGTCGCCCGGTCTTCGACCAGCTCGACGGCGCACATCAGGCCGAGACCGCGCACCTCGCCCGCGATCGAGCAGGGCTCGAGCCGGCGGTGGAGACCCTCGCGCAGGCGCGTTCCCGCCGAGGCGGCACGGGTGATCAGCCCCTCGGTCTCGATGATCCGGAGGCACGCGAGAGCCGCCGCGCACGACGCGGGATGTCCGCTGTAGGTAAACCCATGGGGCACCAGCCTGCCGGCGAGCCGTTCGGCCACGCGGGCGCGCATGGCGACGGCCGCCAGAGGCTGGTAGCCGCCGGTCATCCCCTTTCCGAGAATCATGAGATCGGGCACGACGCCCCAATGGTCGCACGCAAACCACCGGCCGGTCCGGCCGAATCCTGTGACAACCTCGTCGGCGACGAGCAGCACGCCATACCGATCGCAGGCTGTCCGAAGACGCGGCCAGTAGTCATCAGGCGGGACGATCACGCCCCCCGGCCCCGGGACCGGTTCGGCGAAAACGGCCGCCACACGCTCAGGCCCGGCCGAGACGATCATCTCCTCGACGGCACCTGCGCATGCCAGGGTGCACGCGGGCGCCTCCGCGCAGAACGGGCATCGGTACCGGTACGGGGCCGGCGCGAACCGGATGCCGGAGATCCGGGGACCGATTCCGCGCAGGAGCCCCCTGTCGGGGTCGCTCAGGGAGGCGCCCGCGTAGGTGCTCCCGTGGGCCGAGTACGCCCGGCTGATGAGGATGCGCCGGCGCGGTTCGCCGCCGGCCGCGTGGTAGAGGCGGGCCAGTTTGAGCGCCGTGTCGACGGCCTCGGAGCCCGTCGGCACGAGGACGACCGTGCGGAGGTCACCCGGCAGAAGAGCGGTGAGCCGAACCGCGAGATTTTGCGCCACCGGGGATGCCGCATCGGTGAGCGGGGCAAACGATAGGCCGCGCAGCTGCCTGGCCACCGCCTCGACGACGTCCGCTCGCCCGTACCCGACGAGGACCGCCCACAGCCCCGAGCGCGCATCGAGGTAGGACCGACCGTCCGTATCCCACACCCGGCTCCCGTCCCCGCGGACTAAAAGGAGAGGGCCGCCCCGGCGGGCCAGAGCCGTCTGCACCTGTCCCTGATACCATAGTGGCCCGAGCTCATCGGGCGGCCGCCGGGGCATGACGGGACACACTTCTCCCCGCACCTCAGGCCCTCCCGTCCGTGTTCCCCCGCGAATCGTCATAGGCAGGAAGCGCGCGGACTCCCTGCCGAAGCACCCGTGCGCGAATCCGACGATGCAGTGAGGAGGGTCCGGCGATGGCGGTCAGGGAGTGTCCCCTGTTTATCGGTGGACGCTGGGTCGATGGTGACGGCCGTGGGCGGTTCGAAGTGCTGAACCCCGCCACATCCGAGCCGATCGCGGCCGTCTCCGACGGCGGCCCGGGGGAGGCGAGGGCGGCGGTGGACGCAGCGGCGCGGGCGTTTCCCGCGTGGGCCGGACTCACCGCGCTCGAGCGCGGAGCCATCCTCGTGAGGGCGCGGGAGATTCTCGCCGGCCGACTCGACACGCTGGCGCGCCTCATCACCGAGGAGAACGGCAAGCCGGTGGCCGAAGCGCGAGGCGAGGTCGCGTTTGCGATCCAGTACCTCTCCTGGTTTGCCGAGGAGGCGCGCCGCGTGTACGGCGAGATCGTGCCCCCGCCGGTCGGGCACAAGCGCCTCTGGGTGATCCACCAGCCTGTCGGCGTCGTCGCGGCAATCACGCCGTGGAACTTCCCCGCGCTGATGGTCCTGCGGAAGATCGCGCCCGCCCTGGCCGGGGGGTGCACGGTGGTGCTGAAGCCCCCCCGAGAGACTCCGCTCACCGCACTCGAGATCGCCCGTGCGTTTGAGGAGGCCGGCCTCCCGCCGGGCGTCTTCAACGTCGTGGCCGGCAACCGCGCCGCGCCCATCGCGGAGGTGTTCCTCACCGATCCGCGTGTGCGTAAGATCGCCTTCACGGGGTCGACAGAGGTCGGCAAGCTCCTGATGCGAGCGGCCGCCGATCAACTGAAGAGGGTGGCGTTCGAACTCGGAGGCAACGCGCCGTTCATCGTCTTCGAGGATGCCGACCTCTCGCGGGCCGTCGACAACGCCGTGGCGATCAAGTACCTGCGGGTCGGCGGGCAGTCCTGCATCTGCGCGAACCGCATCTACGTGCAGCGGCCCGTCGCCGACCAGTTCCTCGCGAAGTTCACGGAAGCGGTCCGGGGGATCAAGGTGGGATCGGGGGTCGAGCCCGGCGTCCAGGTGGGGCCGCTCATCAACACCGAAACGCTCGAGAAGGTCGCGGGCCTGGTGACCGAGGCGGTGGCGCAAGGCGCGCGCATCATGACCGGCGGCCGGCGGCTGACGGACGGCGCCTACGCGCGCGGATTCTTCTACCAGCCGACCGTGCTGGCGAACGTGGGGGAGGAGATGCGGGTCGCCCGGGACGAAACGTTTGGCCCGGTGGCCCCGGTGATGACGTTCGACACCGAGGACGAGATCATCGCCCGGGCCAACAACACCACCTTCGGCCTTGCCGCGTACATCTCGTCGCGGGATCTGAGCCGCGTCGTCCGCATGAGCGAGGCCCTCGAGTACGGCCTCGTCTGCGTTAACGACGCCACGGGCTACACGCACGAGATCCCGTTTGGCGGGTTCAAGGAGAGCGGATTGGGCCGCGAGGGCGGGCGGCAGGGGATCCACGAGTATCTGGAGGTGAAATCCATCTCCCTCAACATCCGCTGAGGGCACGCTTGCCCTCGCGGGTCCGAGTGTCCACACCTGTCCCCGAGCAGATCCCCGAAGAGTCCTGCGACATCCTCGTCGTCGGAGCAGGACTCGGCGGCGTTGCGGCGGCGCTCCGGGCAGTGCATCTCGGCCGGCGCGTCTGCCTGATCGAGGAAACAGGATGGCCGGGAGGTCAGATCAGCGCGCAGGGAGTCTCCGCCCTCGACGAGCACGAGCACATCGAGACGGTCGGCGGCACACGCGGGTACTATGCGCTTCGCGAGGCGATCCGCGCCTACTACCGGGAGCGGTATGCGCTCTCCGGCGAAGCGCTCCTGACCCCGTTCCTCAACCCCGGCAACGCCTGGGTGAGCCGGCTCGCGTTTGAGCCGCGCGCGGGAGCGGCCGCGGTCGAGGCCATGATGGCGGAGCCGCGCGCCTCCGGCGCCCTGCGGGTCTTCTACCACACCCGGGCGGTGGCCGCCGAGGTGGTCGATGATCGGATCGCGTCCGTCGTGACCCGGGATCTCGAACATGGCCCCGCCCGGCGTTTTCGGGCCGCGTTTGTGCTCGATGCAACCGACCTCGGGGATCTTTTTCCTCTCACCGGCACGGCCTACGCGGTCGGCGCGGAGTCGCGGGCGGAGACCGGGGAACCGTCGGCCCCGGAGGCGGCGGATCCCTCCTGCCTCCAGCACTTCACCTTCCCCATCGCCGTCGAATTGTGCCCGGGCGAAGTGCATACGATTCCACGCCCGGACGGGTATGAGCGAAACCGGGCGGAGCAGCCCTACTCGTTCATCTACCACCCGTGGGACCCGGCAGCGCCGGCATACCGGATGTTCGAGACCGCTCCCGGGACCTACGGGCCGTTCTGGAGCTACCGGCGCGCCCTCGACGCCCGGAATTTCGCGGATCCGCGGGTCGCCCGTGACGTCAGCATCATCAACTGGACCGGAAACGACTTCCGGGGAGGGACGGTGGTGGACCGCCCGCCGGACGAGCAGGCAGCTCAGTACCGGCAGGCGCGCCTCCTCAGCCTGGGGTTCCTGTACTGGCTCCAGACCGAGGCCCCGCGCGATGATGGGGGGACGGGCTATCCCGAACTCCGACCCCGCCCCGACGTGATGGGAAGCCTCGACGGCCTCTCCCAGGTCCCGTACATCCGCGAGGGGCGGCGCCTGAGAGCGCTGTCTACGATCCGGGAGCAGGACATCTCCGCCGCCTCGCAACCTGGCGCGCGGGCGGCCCGGTTCGACGACACGGGGGGAATCGGGTTCTATCCGATCGACCTCCACGGGGGCGGGGTGCACACGATCAGCATCCCCACGCGGCCGTTCCAGATCCCGCTCGGCGCGCTCGTGCCGGTGCGGACGGCCAACCTTCTTCCGGCGGCCAAGAACATCGGGACGACGCACCTCACGAACGGGGCGTACCGTCTTCACCCGGTCGAGTGGGCGGTGGGCGAGGCTGCGGCCGTACTGGCCGTCTTCTGTCTGCGGACCGGTGCCTCGCCCCAGCAGGTCCATGCCCGCCCGGACCTGGTCCGGAGACTCCAGCTCCTCCTTCTCGACGAAGGGGTCCCGCTTTACTGGTATGACGACGTTCCGCTGGAACATCCGGCGTTCGTCTCGACGCAGCTCCTCGCCATCGACAGGGGATGGGAGGAAGACACGCGGACTCTTCACTTCCGGCCCGGCGACGCGGTCACCGTGAGCGAGGGGAAGCGGGCCGTCGCACGCGCGGCCCTCCGGGCCCGGCAGTGGCAGGGACAGGCGGCTTCTGATCTCGAAGCGAGCATCTTTCATCCGGCGCCGGACGAGGGGGCCCTGCCTCTCACCCAGGATGCGGCGGCCACTCTCATCGCTTCTGCCGTCCCGCGCGCCACGGCCGCTACACGTGTCGACGCGATGGCGGGGGGAGTGATGACGCGCGCGGACCTGGCGACACGGCTCGGCGCGCTCGTTCGCGGGGCGATCGAGGCCGGTGGACCGGAGTCCTAGGCGAAGAGCTTGAGGTAATCCTCCCGCAGCGGGTAGAAGACGTCCAGAATGAGCGCGCGCGACTCTCCCGTTCGGGCTCCGTGCGGGACTCCGCCTTCGATGCGGTAGGTATCTCCGGGCCGGAGAGTCCGGCGCTCACTCCCGATCCACAGATCCAATTCACCCTCGATCATCAGGCCCAGCTGCTCGTGCGGATGCGAGTGGGTCGGCACCTCGGCTTCAGGCGCAAACTCCACGTAGTTCAGCATCACGTGATCGCCGGCCAGGGGCTTGATCGTCACCCCCTTCGCGATCTCTTTGCCCGGCAGCGCTTTAATTGAAGTGAAGATGTAGTTTCCGCCCATCGGCGCCCTCCGTTCGCGTCGTTCCCCCGGAGCAATCGTTCAGGGGCGTCGCGGATCTGCCTCGTGCCTACGGCGTGAGCCAAAACGCCCGTGGGCCCAGCGGCCCATGCAGCGCATCCGCCGCATCCCTGCGTCCAACTAGCCATTCGCGCCCGCGCCAGACCCCTCCCGCCTAGGACTCTCCCGCGGACACGGCCATCCAGGGCCGTCTCGCTCGCAGTCATCGCCGGGAGGATTTTCCTGCCCCTCCGCGAAAGGCCCACGCGCAGGACCTTTGCGAAGGAGGTGAGGGCGGTGGCACTCGTCGCTTTCCTCGCGCTCGTCGGCCTGGCTCTCTGGGCAACCGGCCACCTCATCATCCGTTAACCGCAACACATCGCCGGTAGGCGCTCCGCGGTGAGGGGAGATGTACCCCTCACCGTGCGTTAAAAGACACCGTTTGAACGAAAGCCCGGAGGTGAGGTCGGGTGCGATTCTCTAAAGCGTATGCGGGCGTGTTGATCGCCGCCGCTGCGCTACTTCTGGGGGCGATGGCCCCGGTGGGGTCTCCGGCGCAGACGTCCCCGCCTCCGTCCTCCGAGGGTCCACCGAACCAGATTGCGTCCGTGACGCTGGCCCGTGGGGTTCAAGCCGATACCCTGTTCGGGCAAGGCCTCATCTCCCCTGTGAATCCCACAACAAGCTTCATCAACACCGACCTGCCCTATGCGATTGTCCGGGTCAAGAATCTGAGCCCCGACGCGTCTGTGATTTTCGACCTTGCGGACCCCAGCGGCCCTGCGTACACGGTGGAGGCGAAGGTACCGGCTCATCGAGGCAACCCCAAAGAGTTCGATTTCGCCGCTCCTTTATATATCTTGGGAACAGATTACGAAACGCACGTCGGTTCCTGGCTTCTTCAGGTGAAGAACACCGACGGTTCTCAAAACAACGTGACATTTCAGTGGACCCAGTCAACTGTGCTCGAGTTATCACGAATCAGAGAGGCGGTTGACGAAAATCCGACCAAGCCCGATCTTCACTGGCGGTATGGAGCTGCGCTGGCGCTTTTCGGCCACACCCGCGAGGCGATGCAGGAGCTGCAGGACGCGATTCGCCTGGATCCACGCTATGCGCTGTATCATGTTACTCTGGGACGCGTCTACGAGCGGCAGGGCCGGCATGGGGACGCGGTGCGGGAGTTTCAGGTGGCGCTTGCGCTTCATGGAAGTTTCTACGACGCGGTGTTCTCCGGCTGGGCGCAGACACATCTGGCGCAGCTCCAGCACTAGTAATTCCTATCTACCTGCGGACCCTGTGCTTCATCCGGAACGGCGATCGGGTGCTGCTGCTGCGCCGCCGGAATCCACCTAACCAGGGACTGTACAACGCCCCCGGCGGAAAAATCGAGTCGCACGAAGATCCCTACGAAGCCTGTCTCCGCGAAGTCTACGAAGAAACGGGCATCAGGCTCCCCGCCGCCAGGCTCCGAGCCCTTCTTACCGTCATCACCCGATCAACGGGGGCCCAATGGCTGCTCTTCGTTTTCACCGCCGACCGGCCCCCCGGGGCGTCCGGCCCCGTTGCTACGGACGAGGGAGACCTGCAGTGGATACCGCTCGCCGAGATTCCGTCGCTGCCGGTCCCCGCGGACATTCCGCTGATCCTGCCGCACCTCTTCGCGTCCCAGCCCGGCGTGCTCATGGGAAAGATCCATGCCGAGAACGATGAGGCGGACAGCCTCGTAGACTACGAGTTCCGCCCCGCCTGACCTGTAGAATGCCGTCATCGAGACATTGATCGGCGCGGCACTCAACGGGCGCGGTGGCCGACGACGAACTGCGTAACGTTGCGAAAGTGGCGTGAGCCCTTCCCATCCGGCCACATGACGGCCTCGACCGCCCGCTTGGCCTCCTCCTGCCGCTCCGGCGCGAGGGCCGCGGTGGTGACACCGGCCAGAACATCCCACGCGCTCCGGAAATCAGGGAAGTCGAAACCCAGATCTTCCGTTTCAACGGTCGCCGCGATGCCTGCGGCATTGAGCTGGCCCAGGAACTCCGTCGGGTCCGAGAGCGCCCGGCCCGACACCCGGGACTGGGGGCTTGGGGGCAAAGCGACCCGCGGTTTGCTGGAAAAGGACGATGTCGCACCTCTCCGGTCCCGCCCAGATGGCAGCGACGAAGCGGCCTCCGGACCGGAGAACCCTGGCGATTTCGCGGGCCGCGGCGTCGCGGTCAAGAACGTACATCATGCTGAGGGAGGCGAGCACGGCGTCGGCCCACTCGCTCTCGGTTCGGAGGGACTCCGCGGATGCTTCCCGGAAGCTCACGTGGCCCAGCCCGAGACGGGCTGCCTGGGCCCGGGCTATCTCAAGCATCTGGGGGCTGATGTCTACTCCGAGGACTTCGCCCCCAGGGCTCACCATCGAGGCAGCCCCGAATGCCACCGCTCCTGTTCCGGTGCCAAGATCGAGCACTCGCTGACCTGGCGCGAGCCCGGAGCGCGCGAGGACATTCTCTACCACCGGCGCGAATCGTGGATCTACCTCACGGAGGTAGGTTTGTGAGATCTTGTCCCACACACCGGTCTGCCAGAGGAGACCCTCCCGCTGCTGGCCGGGTGTCAAGTTTCCCACAGTTCCCCCCTTGCGATGGTGATGGCCTCCCAATCGGAATTCCCGCCTGTGATTGAGGTCAAGCCGGCACTGGTGTTCGTCTTCGATTCATGATGCCCTCCGTTCCTGCGACGTGTGATGTTGGCTCGGTAGAGAGAGGCGCCGCCACGCGCGCGGAGGAGTTCAGCCTTGCGGGAACCAACTGGAAGACATGCCGGAAGAGGTCCTCGTGGTGCCGCGGGCTCGCCTCTTCCATGGCGGTGCGTTCTACGGGTTCTCGCGCGAGGGGATGCCGGCATATCTCGCCGCTATCGCCGCGCACGCCTTTTCCGCGCCGCGCGACCGCGTCGAGAACAACCCCGACTTGAAGCAAATTATCCCCTACGTTATCCTCCGGCACCGGGATCGCATCTTTCTCGTCGAACGCACGCGCGCCGGGGCAGAGGTGCGCCTCCGCGAGAAGCTCTCCATCGGCCTCGGAGGCCATATCACGCCGGAGGACACCGCGGACACCGCCGATCCCCTCACAGCGGGCATGGAACGGGAACTGGCTGAAGAGGTAGCGCTCCCCCCGGGGTGGCGCGCCCGACCCGTCGGCGTGCTCAACGACGACCTCGAGCCGGTGGGGCGGGTGCATTTCGGCCTCGTCTACATCGCCGACCTTCCAACGCCGGATGTGCAGGTGCGCGAGACCGCGAAGCTCACCGGCGCGTTTGCGACGCAGGAGGAAGTGCGGGCCGCCTATGCGCGCCTGGAATCGTGGTCGCAGTTCGTTGTGGACGGGCTTGACCTGCTGGAGGCCTGAGCGTGCCGGCGTGGCTTCCCCAGGTGAAGGGGCTGCATCTGCGGCGGACACTGGACTCCGGCCAGGCCTTCCGGTGGAGATGGGGAACTGACACGGCCGGACGGGAAATCGCCACGGGCATCATCGACCGCCACGTAGTGCGTCTCTCCCAGGATGCCCGGGGCCTGTGCCTGATCTCTCCCGATACCTCGGACGCCCGTAACACCATTCTTCGCTACCTCGGCCTCTCGTCCGCGGACGGGGCAGGCATCGGCGGCATTGAGGCCATGCTAGCCGGGGATCCAGTCCTGGCGCGCCTTCTCCGGCACACACGTGGCATCAGCCTCCTCGTCCAGGATCCCTGGGAAGTGCTGATCTCGTTCATCGTATCTCAGAACAACAACATCCCCAAGATCACGCAGTCCATCGAGCGGCTCTCCCAGGCCCTGGGTGAACCCCTCGACGGCAGCGCATACGCGTTCCCGCCCCCCGCCCGGCTGGCCTCGGCGCATCCCCGGACGCTTCAGGCGTGCCTGCTCGGCTACCGGGCGCCCTATGTCCGGGCGGCGGCTCGGCAGGTCGTGGACGGGCGTCTCGACCTCGTGGCGCTTCAGCACATGTCTGAGTCCGGCGCGCGGGATGTCCTATGCGGCGTTCCCGGAATCGGGGAGAAAGTCGGAGACTGCATCCTCTTGTTTGGGCTCCGTCACATGACGGCATTTCCCGTTGATGTGTGGGTCAGGCGGGCTGTGGAGCGGCTGTACTTCCGAAACCGCTCCCGCACCCTCGAGCAGATCCGGACGTTTGCCCGGGACCGGTTCGGCCCCCTGGCGGGGTACGCGCAGCAGCATCTCTTCGCGTATGCGCGCGCCCACTTTCGGAATGCGCCGCGGCATCTTCCCAGGCGTGGAGACCGCAGGACTCTGGTCAGCGAGGGGTAACGGTGATCTCTCCCCGGCCGGGACCAACGATCTCCCCCACGACCGCGGCCGCCGGAACCGCACGGTCGCGCAGGGCCCGAACCAGCCGATCGACCCGCTCCTCCGGAACGGCCATGAGCAGGCCGCCCGAGGTCTGGGCGTCGGAGAGGAGCACCCGGGCCTCCTCCTCGATTCCCTCCCAGGAAACAGCACCTCCCAGGGAACCGCGGTTACGCTGAGT
>DASUDA010000010.1:0-18120 GCA_036275835.1 bacterium
CGGGTGCGTCTCGGGCTCCCTCTACCGCATGGGCGAAGGGTACGTCGCATCCTGGGTGACCTTTGGCGGCATCCTAGGCGGCCTGCTGCTGGCCGGCCGCACCTGGAACTGGTGGTGGTGGAATTTCATCCGGGACGCCCCTGTCGTGTGGTTTCCTAGCTATCTGGGGTACGGTGGGGCGACAGCCCTGACTCTGGGTACCCTGCTGGCCGCCTACCTTCTCGTTCTCTGGATCGAGTCGTGGGGCGGGGTAGGAGTGCAGGAGTCGGCGCCGCAGGAGCCCGCGGCGACGTTTGGCGAGAAGGTGCGGGCGCTCACCCACGGGGTCCTCATTCGGGGATGGCCCGCGGCCGTGGGCGGGGTGGTGCTGGGATTTCTCAACATCCTGTCCTACGACGCCCATATGCCGTGGCGAGTGGTCGGGGAATTGTCACGCTGGGCCAACGGAGCGGCCGGGCTTGTGGGCCTCGCGCCTAGCCGTCTGCTGGGGACGGAAGACCTGGCCGCGTGCACGCTGACCGTCGGTGGAGGCGTCCTCACGCACGGGCTGCTGCTCAACGTCGGGCTGGTCGCAGGCGCCCTGCTCGCGGCCCTGCTGGCGCACGAGTTCAAGCTGCGGATCCCCCGGAACCGCGTCCGCTTTCTCCAGTCCGCAGGGGGCGGGCTCCTGATGGGGTACGGGGCCGGGATCGCCCTGGGGTGCACAGTGGGCGCCTTCTTCTCGGCGATCCCGTCGCTTGCTCTGAACGGCTGGGTGTTCGCCTTGGCGCTGGCCGGGGGGGCATTCATCGGCCTCAAGGTCATTCAGCGGATTCCCTGAGGAGGGCCGGAGTGTTTCTGGACTTGCGCGGGGAGATCTGCCCCTTTCCGATGCAGAAAACACTGGAAGCGATGGAGCGGCTCCCGGCCGGCGAGGAACTGGAGATTCTCGTCGATCACCCGCCGGCTGTCGACACGATCCGGATGATGGCACAACGGCGCGGGTTCCTCATGGCGGTTGAGCCCGTGGGGAGCGGCGAGTGGCGGATCCGGCTCCGCCGCCCGGCCGCCCGAGAGGTGCGGTCATGAGGCGGCGTCTCAGCAGCATCCTGGGGATGTCGGAGGTGATGACGATGAAGCCGTGGCGGATCGTCCTGGCGCTCATTTTCCTGGTTGGATCGCCGTTGGTATTCACGGCTCCGGCCGCCCAGGTCCCACGCGCTCAGGTGATCGTGCTCAGCAATAGCTCCCCTCATGTGAGTGTCATTGATGCGGAGACGAACCGGATCGTCAAGACGGCGGACATGCCCGGTATGACGTCCTGGGGCTGGAATGATGAGAACAACTACTACGACGGCACGAACCTCTGGCTCGGAATGCGGAACCCCGACACCGACGATGTAGAGGTCGTCCTCCTGGACCTCGATACGCTTCGGGTGACGAGACGCATCCCTCTGGGCAAAGATGCGACGACCCTCTATATCGGGAAGCCTTCCCGAACTGGGAGAGTCTTTGTCGCCAAGCATGCGTCGGGACAGCTGGCCGTCGTCGACACCCGGACCTTCACGGTCACGACGGTGAACCTCCCAGTGAATGGCGGAGTGGCCTGCGACGTCGATGTCGCCCAGGGTCCGGACGGTGTCGAACGGGTATTCATTCCAACCCGCAACGCGAACACCGTGCTCAGCGTCGATTCCAGGACGCTTCGCGTGTTGGGCACGTTACGGTTTCCGGGCACCGAACCCTTCATGCTGACCGCCTCTCCGAACGGGAGACAGGTGTGGGTGGAAGAGAGGACGGGCGGCAGCGAAGCCGTCGTCGATACGGTCACCCTCAGCGTACTCAGGCGCGTGCCGGTGGGGAAGACTCCCATCATCGGCGCATTCAGCCCGGACGGACGGCTGCACATCACCGGCCACGCGGCCGATACAGTGGTGGTTGCCTACGACACGAAGACCCTCAGGGAAGCATGGCGCGCCCAGGCCGGAACCTACCCGGAGAAGGTGGGCGTTCACCCCGCGGGGACGTTTGTGTATGCCATCCTCTCCAGAGAGGGAGCGGTGGCCGTTCTCGATGCGCGCACCGGGAAGGCCATCGGTCGCATCTCGCTCGGGACGAACCCGACCGGCATCTTTGTGCGGCGCCTCAAGTAGCGCCTTACATTGCGGCTCCCGTCTCGGATGGCGCGAGCTTCCCGTGTGATCGCCGTGGTCGTTCTGGCGGCAGCCTCCTGGACTGTCGTGGCCGGGACGGCGCGTATCTCTTCGCTGGAGAAAGACGTGAGAATCCTCCAGGATCGTGTCAGGCGGCTTTCCTATAATTCGGCATCCGGCGGCGGAATCAACCTGAAGATGATGCCGGACACCAAAACCGGCGCACCCACCGTGCCGCTGGAGGAGGTGTTCAGCTTCGACCGCAATCACGCGCTGTGCCGGGTCGACTCCAATCCCCAGGGGTTCACATTGCCCACCTACTCTCGCGGGAACCTTGTGGTGGAGCCACACAGGTTCTTCATGTCCATGGCGGCCACATCCATCGACCAATATGAGGTGTCCACGCGCGCCGATGGGAAACGGCAGGTCAGAATGCGGGGAGGACTCAGCTGCGCGACAGAGATCGGGCAGGCAACAGTGACCCTGGGGTCGCGCACCGCGGCCGAGCACGCGAGCTACCTCATCGAGGCGGTGGACGGCGGGATCGGAGGGGGGAGAGCGGGCGACTCATTTGCTTTTACGGTTTTCTTCGACCCGCGCGACGCGCCGGTGAACTACAGCCTCTTCGGGCCAAAGTTTACGTTCACGGGCCGCATGGTGGAGGGGGAGATAACGATCGTCGACACCCACATTCCCTGACGCCGTGCCCCTGATAGTGTCCTCTTACCCCCCCTCCGTGTGCATGATAATGGCCGAAGGTGCAAACCAGAGCATGGACTCTCCCAACGTCGAACCATCACCTCCCGACCGGAACACGAGCGTCGGCATCATTGCCGGATGCCGGACACGTGGCGCTGCCGGGGAGTGGGTGGAAGGCTGACCGCGCGTGAGCCGTTTTGCCCTTCGCCTGCTGCCCGGCGCGCTGCTCCTCGGAGCGGCCTGGGGCTTCGCTTCCCTCCCCGATCTCAGCGACTGGGTCCGCGCTGCCGTCCCTGTCACCGCGTACCTCGTCACGATCGCAGGTATCCTGCTCGGCCTCAGGTTCGGAAACATCCGCGTCGTCCTCTCCCTGATCGTCCTGGCCCTGGCCGATCAGGCTGTGCGCCTCGCACCGCCCGGCGGCGCATTCACGCCCGCCAAAACCATCGGCGCGGTCGTCGCGCTGCTGGTGCCGCTGAATCTCGCCGCTCTCGCCTGGATGCCCGATCGGGGTACGCGGCGGCTGTGGACAACCATCATCGCCGCCCAGGTGCTCGCCGGCGCGCAGCTCCTCCGTCCCGGGGCTGCGGAAGCGGCGCGCGTGCTCTGGCGCACCCTCGAGCACGTCCAGTACGAGTGGCCCGGTGTCGGCCGGCTCGCCCACTTCGCGTTCGCGATCGCCTTCGTCCTCGCGCTGGCCCGTTTCGTGCTTCGCCCGCGCGCCACCGAGGCCGGGATTGTCTGGACTCTGGCGGCGGCGTTCCTCGCGCTCGATCTCACCGGCGCGCGTCTTGTCGCGCGGCTCTACCTCGCCACCGGCGGCGCGATCCTGATCGTCGCCATCATCGAGACGTCGTACGCTCTGGCCTACAGCGACGAGCTCACGGGGCTGCCGGCGCGACGCGCCCTGAACGGGCTGCTGGGTGGACTCGGCCCGCCTTACGCGGTGGGAATGATCGACATCGACCACTTCAAAAATTTCAACGACACGTACGGGCACCAAACGGGCGACCAGCTCCTCCGAAAGGTGGCAGCGATACTCGCGGGGGCGGCCCATGGCGGCCGGCCGTTCCGCTACGGCGGCGAGGAGTTCACCGTGGTCTTTCCCGGTCTGTCGACAGAAGGGGCCAGGCCCCACCTTGAGGCCCTCCGGGAGGGGATCGCGGACATGCCCTTCACCGTGCGCGGGTCCGACCGCCGGCGGAGAAGGCGCTGGCGCCACAGACCTGCCTTCGGGCCCCGCCACCATGTCCGCGTGACCGTCAGCATCGGTCTCGCCGACTCCACCCGGGCCGGACCGGAGCCGGCCGACGTCGTCCGGGCGGCGGACGAAGCGCTCTACCGCGCCAAGCACGCGGGGCGCAACCGGCTGGCCACCTGATACTCCGTCGGTCTGCGGGAGGCCCCGGTTATCGCGCCGAAAGCAGAGTGTACTGCTGTCGCCGGAGGTGAGAGACGATGCGGCCGTGGAATCTCGGTCTTGAAGCGAAGGCGGCGATTGTGACGGGCGCCGGGAGCGGCATCGGGCGCGCGATCGCGCATGCTCTGGCCGCGCATGGAACAGCGGTGTGCATCGGCGATGTCAATCTGGAGGCCGCCCGGAGCGTCGCTTCCGAGATCGAGCGCGCGGACGGCCGGGCGATCGCGGTGCGCGCGGATGTCAGCCAGCGCAGCCAGGTGGAGGCCCTCGTCGCCGGGGCGACCCGAGCCTTCGGCCGCCTGGATATCCTGGTGAACAACGCCGGGCTGCAGTTCATCGCGCCCATCCAGGAGTTCCCCGAGGACCGCTGGGACCTGCTGATCGGCGTCATGTTGACGGGAACCTTTCTCTGCTCGAAGTACGCTCTGCCGCACATGATGGCCCGCCGCTGGGGGAGAATCGTCAACATCTCGTCGATCCACGGCCTGGTCGCCTCGCCGTATAAGAGCGCATACATCTCAGCCAAGCATGGGATCGTCGGGTTCACGCGCACCCTGGCTCTGGAGGTCGCCGACCACGGCATCACCGCGAACGCCATCTGCCCGGGCTATGTCCGCACCCCGCTTGTCGAGAACCAGATCGCCGACCAGGCCAGGGTGAATGGTATCCCGCCGGAGGAAGTCGTGGCGCGTATCATGCTGGCTCCCGCGGCAATTAAGCGCCTGCTGGAGCCCGAAGAGATCGCCTCCGCGGTTCTCTACCTGTGCAGCGAGATGGCCGCGGGCGTGACCGGGACGGCGCTGGCGGTCGACGCGGGGTGGACGGCCCGGTAGAGGCGACAGGAGAGACCACCTGGCCGGGGAAGTAACGCGTGTGGCTGCCGGGCGGCCTGCGCGCGGTTCGTGGCGGAGAAACGAGGCCGCCGTGCGTCCCCCGGCCGCGCCAGAACGGACCCCGCGAGCGCTTCTCCGACTTCACAACCTGAAGGTGGACATGCCTCCGGGAGGAGGCGCGTGCTTTCCCGGGGCTGATCTCTGGCGCTGGCAGTATTTTGAGGACACCGCCTGCCCGCCCGCGGTGGTGATTCCGCTCGATGACTCCACCGCCTGGCGGTTGTACCCCCACCATCGGCGAGTGTACGACAAGCTCTTCGTGTGCGAAAGCCAGGACATCCCGTGCGGCCCTCACGGCGTCATGCCCGATCGGTTCCCTGTTTTCAGCAAGCCGATCATGAACCTCCCTGGGATGGGGGCGGGAGGGCACACTCTCGCGTCCGCGGCTGAGAGTGAGGCCCGCTTCGCGCCGGGATATATGTGGATGTCGCTGCTCACCGGACGGCACATCAGCACCGACGTGGCGCTCGCAGACGGCCGGCCCCGGTGGTGGCGCCACGCGGAAGGCAAGAGTCTTCCCGCGGGCATGTTTGACTATTGGACGGTCTTCGCTCGCCCGATGCCGCGGGTGGAGGCGTACTGCGGGGCTTGGATTCGGCGGCACCTGCGCGGCTTCACGGGCATGGTGAACTTCGAAACGATCGGACGGGCCATTATCGAGGTGCACCTGCGAATGGCGGACCAGTGGGTTGATCTCAACGGCCCGGGGTGGCTCGACAGCGTGATCGCGCTCTACTCGAGCGGTCGGTGGCGATTTCACGACCGGCGGCAGACCGGGTACAGCGTCGTCTTGTTCGGTCCCCACGGCCTGCGGTATTCGATTGATTCGGACGCCGTGAGCGCGCTGCGCGCCCGGCCGGGCGTGTCGAGCGTGCAGATTACATTCGACGTCCGGAAGCCGCCGGAATTGCACGCGATGCCGCCGGGCGGGTTCCGGCTGGCGATCGTGAACTGCTGGAATCTCGCCGCCGGCCGCGCTGTGCGCGAACGCCTGAGGCGCTTGTTCACGGCCGTGAACCCGAACGGTGAGGTCTCACCCTCACCGCCGCTTCCCGGCGCGAGACTCGAGACGTAAGGCCGCGCAGCGACGCGGGGGAGGGCATCTGCGCTGCGCTGGAGAAGGGCTGTCCGCTGCGTGCGCTCTCGCCACCGCGCACGAAAGTCTCCGGCAGGAGGTCTGTCGAATGGCCAGGACGATCGCAGACGTGAAGCGCCGTTCCGCGGCGGTGACGGAAGGCCCCGAGCGCGCTCCGCACCGCGCGATGCTCCGGGCCACCGGCTTGAAGGATGAGGACCTCCGGAGGCCTCTCATCGGGGTCGCGTCGTCGTGGAACGAGGTGACGCCGTGCAACCTCCACCTGAATGTCCTCGCCCGTCAGGTGAAGGAAGGGATCCGCGCCGCCGGCGGGACGCCGATCGAGTTCACGACCATCGCGGTCAGCGACGCGATTGCGATGGGGCACGAAGGTATGAAGGCGTCTTTGGTAAGCCGGGAGGTCATCGCCGACTCGGTGGAACTGATGGTTCTGGCCGAGGCGTTCGACGGCCTGGTGGCGATCGCCGGATGCGACAAGAGCCTGCCCGGGATGATGCTGGCGATGGCACGCCTGAATGTTCCGGCGGTGTTCCTCTATGGCGGAACGATCATGCCGGGCCGGTACGACGGCCACGACGTCACGGTTCAGGACGTGTATGAGGCCGTCGGGGCCTACGCGCAAGGGCGGATGACCGCGGAGGCGCTCTACCGCCTGGAGTGCGTCGCCTGTCCGGGCGCCGGGTCGTGCGGAGGGCTGTACACGGCCAACACGATGGCCTCCTGCGTGGAGGCGCTTGGGATGTCGCTCCCGGGAAGCGCGTCCATCCCTGCCCTCGATCCCCGCCGGGGCGAAGCGTGCCGCAGAGCCGGGGAGGCCGCGATGCGGTTGCTCCGGGACGGCGTGCGCCCGCGGGACATCCTGACCCGGGAGGCGTTTGAGAACGCGATCTCAACACTCGTCGCGATGGGCGGCTCGACAAACGGCGTGCTGCACCTGCTGGCGATCGCCCGCGAGGCTGAGGTCCCCCTCGCCCTGGCCGATTTCGACCGCATCAGCCGCCGAACACCGCACATCGCGGACATGCGTCCTGGCGGCCGGTACGTGATGGCTGATCTCGACCGCGTGGGCGGCGTCGGCGTCGTGCTGCGCGAGCTGCTGGACGGCGGCCACCTCCACGGCGGCGCGCTGACCGTGACCGGAAAGACGCTGGCCGATAACCTGCGCGGCGTGCGGCGGCCCGAAGACCAGGATGTGGTCCGGTCAGCGAGCCGCCCTATCGCACCGAGCGGCACCCTGGCCGTGCTCAGCGGGACGCTGGCGCCGGAGGGGGCGGTGATCAAGACTGCCGGCGTCGCGCGGCAGACGTTCCGGGGTCGGGCGCGCGTGTTTGATCGGGAGGAGGACGCGTTTGAGGCGGTAGTTCACAAGCGCCTGTCACCGGGCGATGTTGTCGTGATCCGCTACGAAGGGCCGAAGGGCGGGCCCGGGATGCGCGAGATGCTGGCCGTGACAGGCGCCATCGTCGGCGAGGGATTGGGCGAGGATGTGGCGCTGATCACCGACGGTCGCTTCTCCGGCGCGTCGCACGGATTTGTGATCGGCCACGTCGCCCCGGAAGCAGCCAATGGCGGCCCCATTGCCGCCGTGCGGGAGGGTGATACGATCAACATCGACATCCCGGGCCGCCGCCTCGATCTCGTCGTGCCCGCGGAGGAGGTGGCGGCCCGGCTTCGCGCGTGGAAGCCGCCTGAACCCCGCTACCGGACCGGCGCGCTTGCCAAGTATGCGCGCCTGGTGTCGTCTTCCGCGCACGGGGCGGTCTGTACCTGACGGAGGGCAGGACGTTATGCGAACCATGACCGCATGGCTCGGCGTTCTTACCGTGGCGCTCGCAAGCCTGCTCATGACCTCACCGGGTCAGGCGCTGTTCGGGATGAAGTCGGCGTCTTCCGGACCTTCCCTGACGGTGATCGCGGACAGGCTGCCGGCGCCCAGAATGGCGCCGGCGAAGCTGCACCGGTCTGCGCGGGTCCAGGGCGCCCCCAGGGCGGGAGCACCTGTCCCGTTGCGGCCGTCATCTCGCGAGACCTCCGGCGCTCGCGCCACCGGGGTTCCTGCCGGTACACCGTCCGTTCGCCCTATCCCGACCTCCGTACCGGCGCCGGGGACGGCTCGGCCGGCGCCGGTTCGACCTCAGTTCTCCACGGGCGTGCCCGAGTCCGCGCCGGGAATGGAACAGATCGCGAGGATCGCGAACATCTTACTAAATCTCCCCTAAGTGCTGTCTCAGCCGCAGGCTCGTTCGGATCATGGCCCCAAGCAGGAATCGCCGTAAGGGGTCATCGGCCTAACCTCGGAAAAGACTGACCGCCCGGGTCATTTCCGGGCGGTCAGTCTCGGCCGGCACTTTCTTAAAGCTACCGCCCGATGTTCTCGCCGCGATACTGGGTCAAATAGGGCTCCTGCGTGTACGCGCCCGACATGCTTGCGCTGTCGGTCGTGTTCTGCAGGACGACGGGCGCGAAGGGCGCGACATTCTGATCCGCAGAGTTCGTCTCCGCGAATGCCGCGGCCGCCGTTACCGCCAACGCCCCTCCCAGGATGATAGTTGCCAGAAGCTGACGCATTGGAGTTCCTCCTTTCATGTAAGTTGTCGTACTCCGTCCTACATATCCCATAACCTCGCGCGAGGGCCGGACATTCCCATTCCGTGGCATTTTCACGAAGTTGTTACAGACTCTTCGCGGGCGGCCGCTTCGCCCCGGGGAAGTCGCCGTCGGATGTCAAAAAGACCGACCGCCCGGTGGATTCTCCGAGCGGTCGGTATCTGTCGGGCCCCTGCAACGGCAGGTTAATTCTCGATGTTATCGCTGCGATACTTGTCCGGGAAGATCTGCTGCGTGTCCGTGCCCGACATGCTCACGCTGTCGGTGGAGCTATCCAGGGTAACGGGTGAGAAGGCGGGGGTGGTCACGCTGCCATGATCGCCGGCTGCGGCGAATGCCGTGGACGCCGTCACCGCCAACGCCCCTCCCAGGATGATAGTTGCCAGAAGTTGACGCATTGGAGTTCCTCCTTTCGTGTGAAGTTATTGGTTGTACTCTTGCTTACATATCACATAACCTCACGCGAGGGTCGGACATTCCCACTCTGGGGCATCTTCACCAAGTTGTTACAAACTCGGTGTGGGCGGCGCTTCGCGGTGACGAGTGCTCAGATGAATGGGCGGGACCTTATCGGGAGAGGCGGCGTTTCCTGTAGGAATCCTTTCGGTGAATCTTCCCGTCTCGGAATTCGAAGAGATCGCATCCCCGCGCCTCGATGCGGCTTCCATCGGGGCGGGTGGCGGTCATCGTGTACTCCGTGACCCCGCGGTCGCCGCACGCAGTGTGGCGGGCGTTGGTGAACCGGATGTCGGACAGCATCTCGAAAATCTCCGCGATCGCTTCCCGCACAGCGGCGTGTCCCTCATAGCGGCGTCCCCAGGCCTCCGGACCGCCGGACGTCTCAAAGACGCAGTCCGGGGTCATCATGCTCATGATGGCTTCAAGGTCGTGCCGGCTCCAGGCGGCCATGTACGCAACGAGAAGATCATGATAGGGTGCGGTCCCTGCCGGCGGGACCATGGGCTGCTCCTCCTCCACAACCGGCTTGGTTCGGCAGACGGGGCTTTTGACGGATGATTCTCCTTCGCCGCGGGGAGCCCCTGGTGACCAGGGAGGGCTGGCGGGTGGCCGGCTCGAAACACCTGCCATCGTATGGCCGCACCAGTCACTCTCCACCTGTGGGCGGGGTGGCCCCACGTTCTGCGCTCCCAGCAGTTCGATCCACCGGCCCTGGACTGTCTCTTCCGTGAAGCCCAGCTCGCCGAGGAGATCGTGAACAGCGGCGGAAGCAATCTCTTAAAGGGGAAGATCGTCCTCACGCTATTCTACGAGCCTAGCACCCGCACCCGGCTCTCGTTCGAATTTGCCACATACCACCTGGGAGGGCGCGTCCTCTCCTCCGAGGCGGCCCGGGAGTTCTCCTCGGCGGCAAAGGGGGAGTCCATCGAAGACACGATTCGGGTCGTATGCCGGTACCGCCCCTCCGCGATCGTGATCCGGCATTACGAGGAGGGGGCGGCGGAACGAGCGGCCGCGGTCGCGCTGGATTCTCGGTCGCGGCGCCCGATTCCAGTCTTCAACGCCGGGGACGGCCCGGGCCAGCATCCCACCCAGGCCCTCCTCGATGCGTACACGATCTGGCGCCGCCGCGGGAGCCTCGAGGGCGTCACCGTCGCCGTCGCCGGCGACCTCCTCAACGGCCGCACCGCGCGATCCCTGTGCTACCTGCTGGCCAAGTACGAGGGGGTGACCTTCCGGCTTATCGCCCCCCGGGCCGTGCAGATGAAAGAAGACCTCCTCGCGTACCTCCGCCGCCACAAGGTCCCGGTCATCCAGACCGATGACCTTCGGGAGGGCGTGCGGGGAGCGGATGTGCTGTACGTCACCCGCATCCAGAAAGAACGGTTCGGGGAGGACCTGCGCCCCTACGAACAGGTCCGGGATACGTTCTCCGTAAGCCCGGAGATTCTGTCCGCGCTTCCCGCGGACGCGATCGTGATGCATCCGCTGCCGCGGGTAGAGGGGGTGCACTCCGAGCTTCCGACCTCCGTGGATACCGACCCGCGGGTGATCATCTTCGAGCAGAGCGAAGCCGGGATGTACATCCGGATGGCGCTGCTGAAACTCGCCTGCGCGGTGGAGCACAGCAAGGGCTGGGCCAGCCGGTAGCGTGTCGTGGAGAACGCGGTCGCGCTGCGGTGGACGGACTGGAGCGGGGATCCCGTGATCCTCTCCGGTCTCGTGGCGGCGGCCCTGGCGTACCTTAGGATCTGCCGCCGGTTCCCCCCGCGCGGACGACAGCCTCTGTACTTCTGGGCCGGGCTGCTGGTACTGGCCGGCGCTCTCCTATCGCCGCTGGACGCGGGAGCGGAGTACCTGTTCACGCTGCACATGTCGCAGCATATGCTGCTGCTCCTCGTCGCTCCGCCCCTCCTGGCGCTGGCGGTGCCCTCCTCACTCCTCGGATGGATGTACCAGCGTCCGCCCCTGCGGCGCGCGCTCCGCGCCCTGTGGGCGCCCGTCCCGGCGTTTCTCCTGTTCAACGGCGTGCTGCTCCTCTGGCATCTTCCCGCAGCGTATGATGCCACGCTCCGCGTCACCTGGATCCACGCAGCGGAACACCTCAGCTTCGTCGGGGCGGGTCTGGTATTCTGGGGCGTGATCGTGTCGCCGGCTCCGATCTTCGTGCGGGCCTCCCTCGGGCTCAAGCTGGCGATGCTGGTGGGGGCGGATGTTGTCAACTTCGTCTTGGGGTTTGCGCTGGCATTTGCCGGCCGGCCATTTTATGCCCCCTACACCACCGTGGCCCGCCTGTGGAGGATGGCTCCGCTGGATGACCTCCGGCTGGGGGGCGCGGTGATGTGGGTGATGGGGCAGATGATGTATGCCATCCCCGTCCTCATCCTGATCAACATCATCCTATGGCGCGACGGCGGGCGCGCGATCCCGGGGCGGCCGTCCGGGCAGCCCCCAACCCTGATCTCGCCGACGCGCTGATCCCCGTCCTCGTGACGGGACTCGTTCCTCCTCTGGCGAATACTCTGGCGGACTCTGCGGGGGGTCGAGCGGGCCGCAGCCGAACAGGGGGAGCCTGATGCACCTGTCGCAGGCCGCACGACAGATCACGCCGTCGATGACGATCGGGATGGACGATCGCGCGCGCAGCCTCAGGCGGCAAGGGATCGATATCGTCAGTTTTGCCGCCGGGGAGCCCGACTTCGACACACCTGAGCCGGTCAAGCAAGCGGCGGTCAAGGCGATCCAGGAAGGATTCACCAAGTATACGAGCCCGGCCGGGATTCCCGAACTCCGGCAGGCCGTGGCGGAGCGCCTCCGCCGGGATTATGGAGCCGAGTACATGCCCGACGAGATCGTCATCACGGCCGGGGGCAAGGCGGCGCTGTATTTCGCCCTTCAGGCGACGTGCGGGCCCGGAGATGAGGTGCTCGTGCCGATTCCCGCCTGGGTGTCCTATGTCGAGCAGGTCCGCCTGGTCGGGGCACGGCCTGTCCTCGTCCCCACCGGCGCCCACGACGCGTGGCAGCCCGCGCCGGATCAGGTGGCAGCGCTCATCACTCCACGGACGCGCGCGATGATTATCAACTCCCCGCACAACCCCACCGGAGCCGTCTATACGCGAGAGACGCTGGCCTGCCTCGTCGATCTCTCGATGAGACACGAGTTGTACCTGTTGAGCGACGAGATCTACGAGACCATGGTGTACGATGGCGCCCGCCATCTGTGCGTTCCTGCGGTGTGGCCGGGGGCGCGGGAACGGATCGTACTGATCAACTCGATGTCCAAGACCTACGCGATGACCGGGTGGAGGCTCGGCTACGCGGCCGCGCCGCTGTCTCTCGCGGAGGGGATCACCGCCCTGCAGGGGCACGTGGCCGGCAACCCCAACTCCATCGCCCAGAAAGCCGCCCTCTATGCGCTGGTGGAGCGCGTGGACCTCTCCGAGATGGTCGCCGAGTACGACCGCCGCCGGCGCTACATCGTCGCCCGCCTGAACGATCTCCCCGGCGTCGCGTGTGGGACGCCCCGGGGGGCGTTTTACGCATTCGCGGACGTGCGGGCCGTTCTCGGCAGGCCGGGCGGGCCTGAGACGTCGGCGGCGCTGGCCGAGCACCTGCTCGAACACGCGCACGTGGCGGTCGTGCCCGGGGAAGCGTTCGAGGCGCCCGGATTCCTCCGGCTCTCCTACGCCACCGCGATGGCCCGAATCGAGCAAGGTCTCGACCGCCTGGCGCAGGCGCTGGAACCGATCGCCGCGCGAGTGTAGCGGCGGGGGAGTGATCGCGATGATGACGCTACCCGAGTTTCGCAACGAGCCGTTGAGCGACTTCGCGATGGAGGGGCCCCGGCGCGAGATGGAGACCGCTGTCCGCGCGACCGGCGCAGAGCTCGGCCGCGAGGTCCCGCTGCTGATCGGCGGCCGGGAGGTTCGGACCGGGAAGACATTCCGCTCGCTCAATCCCTCGCAGGCCGACCAGGTGGTGGCGCTCCTCCACCAGGCCGGCCCGGACGAAGTACAGGCCGCGGTGCAGGCTGCGCTGGCCGCCTTCGAGTCGTGGCGGTGGGTTCCGGCCGAGGAGAAGGCGGCGCTGTTCATGCGCGCCGCGCACATCCTCCGGCGCCGGCGGTTGCGGGCGGCGGCGTGGCTGTGCTACGAGGTCGGGAAGAACTGGACGGAAGCCGACGCGGACGTGGCCGAGACGATCGACTTCGCCGAGTACAACGCCCGCGAGATCCTCCGGTACGCCCCCGGGCGGGCGCTCCCCCCGGCCTCGGGGGAGATGAGCGAGTACCAGTACATTCCGCTCGGCGTTGTCGCGGTGATCTCCCCGTGGAACTTCCCGCTGGCGATCCCCTCGGGTATGGCCCTTGCGGCCGTTGTCTCCGGCAACACGGTGGTGATGAAGCCGGCCAGCGACTCCGCGGCCTCCATTTACATGGTGGCGGAGGCGCTCACCGAGGCCGGGTTGCCGCCCGGTGTGCTGAATATCACGCCCGGGCCCGGCGGGGTGGTGGGAGAAGCCCTGGCCACGCACCCGAAGGTCCGGATGATCGCCTTCACCGGATCCCGGGAGGTCGGGACGCACCTGTTCGAGCTCGCCGCCCGCACACCTCCGGACCAGATCTGGCTCAAGCGAATTATCGCCGAGATGGGCGGCAAGAATGCTGTGATTGTGGAAGATGAGGCCGACGTGGAAGAGGCGATCGCGGGGATCGTCGCGGCGGGCTACGGCTACCAGGGGCAGAAATGCTCCGCCGGTTCGCGGGTCGTCGCCACGCCGCGGGTCTACGGCCGGGTCGTCGAAATGGTCGCGGAGCGCGCCCGCCGGCTTGAAGTCGGTCCGGCGCCGGAGAACTTCCCGGCCGGTCCGGTGATCAACGCGGCGGCCGAGCGCAAGGTGCTCGAGTATGTTGAGATCGGCAAGCGCGAAGGGCGTCTTGCGGCCGGCGGCGGCCACGCGCGGGAGGGAGGATACTACGTCGCGCCCACGGTGTTCGTGGACGTGGCTCCGGACGCCCGGATCGCCCAGGAGGAGATCTTCGGCCCGGTCGTGGCCGCTATCCCGGCCCGTGACTTCGACGAGGCGCTCCGGATCGCCAACAGCACCGCGTTCGGACTGACCGGGTCCGTGTACACGCTCAATCCGGAGAAGCTGGCGCGCGCGCGCCGCGAGTTCATGTGCGGCAATCTGTATCTCAACCGGAAGTGCACCGGCGCGCTCGTCGGGTCCCACCCGTTTGGCGGGTTCAACATGTCCGGCACCGATAGCAAGGCGGGAGGCCCCGACTACCTTCTCAACTTCCTACAGCCGAAGGTCGTGGCGCACAAGTACCGCTAGGCCCGGCCCTCGCATCCCTGTCCAACGGGCTGACCCGCGGTGCTCCTCTACCGGCTTACGATCTATTCTGGCTTATTCTTTGACTCCGGAGTCCTCCGGATGCACGCGGGTGATGAATAGGACAACGAACGAGAACGCGAGCAGCGCTACGCCACCCTTCAGAAGCTGCTCGGGACGCGGGGCGATCACCCACACGATTCCCAGGATACACACAAGGATCAGCGCGGATAGGCTCGCTCCCAGCCAGCCGGATAGGCTCGTGGGCCGTTGCGGTCTCACGAGGCCCAGCAAAAGTCCTCCTCCTGCAAGGCCTGTCGTCACAGCGATCACGCTTACTGGTCCACCGTGAGTGAAATGGGATGTTATGTAGGCTATATACGATCCCACAAGAATCCCGTACCCAGACCACAGTCCTCGCCGCGAATTCCAGCCGAAGCGTTTGATCCCCTGCGCTCCCCGCACAAGCGATATCAAGGTCGCCGCCGACATTACCGCTACGAGCAGGGCGTCCATCGGCATTCCTGGCGGGATGTGCATGAACGTTCCTCCTCGCCTCGCTCCCATTGCGACACGCACTTGACCCATCTAGTTCACTTTTCTATCTGCCCACGGCGGGTATTTCATGGACCATCGGGGTGAGGGGTTCACCTTTCGCCGAGGAACCCGCGAGCGGGGATACGTGAACAACGCGGCGACGTGCGCAAGTGGCACGCGATCTCGCCCAGGAGCGGCTCGCGCGGCCCGAGGCCCGGGCCGGTCGTTAAATCAGCCGTCTCCGCCGGTTCCTTCCGTCTCTCGTCCGCCGAATTGAAGGAGCGCAGAACCGGCAGCCGGGGACGATGCGGCCGCGCTTCGCACCCTCCAGCGGAGGATCGCCCCGGTCGCCAGGAGCCCGAGCGTCCCTCCGACGCCCAGCGCCCGCGGCGCGCCCCAGACCTGCGCGAGCGTCCCGGCCACGAGCGCGCCGGCCGGGGTCATCCCGCCCATGACGATCGCGTACATCGCCATCACGCGGCCCCTGAGGTGATCGGGGGCGGTCACCTGGAGCATCGTGTTCGCTGTCGCCGTAAGCAGCACGAGGCTTGCCCCGGCGAGCCCCAGGACGGCGGCCGCCGGGAGAGCCTGCCGCGTCCACGCCAGGGCGAGGTCCGCGAGGCTCAGCACTCCCGCGCCTCCGAAGAGAAAAGCCGCCTGCGGCCCCACGGAACTGAGCGACGCCACCACGAGCCCTCCCGCGAGCGCCCCCGCCCCCTGGGCGGACATCAGGAATCCGAACCCTGCCGCCTCCTGGTGCAGCACGTCCTTCGCCAGTACCGGGACAAGGATCATGAAGTTCATCGCGAAGATGCTCTGGGCCGCGATAAGCGCGATGACCTGCTGAGATGACGGGGACCGGCGAAGATACGCGATCCCCTCCTGGAGATGGCCCAGCAGACCCGCGCCGGTCTCCACCATTTCCGCCGAGCGCACCCGCATCAGCAAAAAGGCGATGATCACGGGAATAAAGCTCACGCCGTTTGCGAGAAATGTCCATGCCATGCCCACCTTCGCGATCGCCAGGCCGGCGACAGCAGGGCCGAACAGGCGGGCGGTGTTGAAGATCGAGGCGTTGAGCGCTACCGCATTCATCGTGTCCTCGCCCTCGACCATCTCGAAGATGAACGCCTGACGGGCGGGGATATCAAACGCCGCGGTCAGTCCCAGGGCCGTGGCCATGGCCGCGATGTGCCAGAACCGGACCGCTCCGGTGAGGATGAGGACGCCGAGGGCGAACGCTTGCAGCATCTGCAGCGTCTGGGTCACGACGAGGAGTCCGCGCTTGCTCACCCGGTCGGCGGCCACACCGCCCACGAGCGAGAGGAGGAGCACGGGAAGCCACTGCAGCGCGCCGACCAGGCCCAGCAGGAACGGCGAGTTGGTGAGCTGGAGGACAAGCCAGGCCTGGGCGATGCGCTGCATCCACGTGCCGACGAGCGAGATGAGCTGGCCGATGCAGAACAGCCGGAAGTTGAGGTGGCGAAGCGCGGCGAAGGGATCGAGCCTCCAGCCGACGGCCATGCTGCCCGCCCGACCGGGGGGCACCTTGCGATCGCGCATCACCCTTCCATAATAACATCCGCCGTGCTATGGTGGCGGTGGTTTCACGTTCACGGGAGGGCGGTTTAGATATGCCCGAGCCATTCGAACTCGGTCTGACGTTTGACGACGTGCTGCTCGTGCCGCGGCGGTCGAGCGTGAGCACCCGGCGCCAGGTCGACACCCGGACGCGGCTCTGCCGGGGGATCGACCTGACCATCCCGATCGTCAGCGCCAGCATGGACACCGTGACCGAGGCGGAGATGGCGATCGCGATCGCACGCGAAGGGGGGATCGGCATCATCCACCGGTTCCTACCGGTCGAGGACCACGTGGCCGCGGTGCGCCGGGTGAAGCGGGCGGAGAGCGTGGTGATCGAGACTCCCTATACGGTCGGCCCCGAGGCGACCGTCCGCCAGGCGGCGGCGTTCATGGAGGAGCACGGGTCCGCGGGCATCCTGGTGATCGACCGGGACCGCCGCCTGCTGGGAATCGTCACCGCGCGTGACGTCCTGTTCGAAGAGGACCTCGACCGCCCGGTCACCAGCGTGATGACCCCGCGAGACCGCCTGATGACAGCGCCGGCCGGCACGCCGGTGGAAGAGGCCAAGGAGATCCTCCACCGCCACCGCATCGAGAAGCTGCCGCTGGTCGACGCGGAAGGACGTCTGGGAGGGCTGGTCACGAGCCGGGACATCCGGAGCCGGCTCCGGTATCCGCACGCGACGAAGGACCAGAAGGGACGCCTCCGTGTCGGTGCGGCGATCGGCGTGCGGGGCGATTACCTGGAGCGCGCCGAGGCGCTCGCGGGCACCGAGGCGGACGTTCTCGTGATTGACGTCGCCCACGGCCACTCGGACCTGGTGTTTCGCGCGGTGGAAGCCGTCCGCGCCCGGTGCAATGACGTGCCCATCATCGCCGGGAACGTGGCTACCCCGGAGGGGACGCGAGACCTGATCGCCTGCGGCGTGGACGGCGTGAAGGTCGGGGTTGGTCCGGGGTCAACCTGCACGACGCGCGTAGTGACCGGCGCGGGCGTCCCGCAGCTGACCGCGATCCTCGCTTGTGCCGAGGCGGCGGCGGCGGGCCGCATCCCGGTGATCGCCGACGGCGGCATCCGGGGGGCGGGCGACCTCGTGAAGGCCCTGGCCGCCGGAGCCGAGACCGTGATGCTCGGCAACCTCCTGGCCGGGACCGAGGAGAGCCCGGGCGCCTTTGTCACCCGGAACGGTCGCCAGTACAAGGTCTACCGGGGCATGGCCAGCCTGTGGACCTCGGCGGAGCGGCGGGACATGCCCCAGGACGATGAGCTGCTCGCCGAGATCGTCCCCGAAGGGATCGAGGCGCTCGTCCCCTACCGCGGCAAGGTGTCGGCCGTGCTGACGCAGCTCTTGGGCGG
>DASUDA010000011.1:0-12743 GCA_036275835.1 bacterium
ACCTCCGCTGGCTGCCGGCGTCCGGATTCACGTCTCTCACCCGGGATCCGGGGAGCAACCTGAGAGCCCTCGTCATGCCGGCGTTCGTTCTGGGCGTCGTCCAGGCCGCCGTCGTCATGCGACAACTGCGGAGCAGCATGCTGGAGGTGCTGAGCGCTGACTACGTCCGGACGGCGAACGCCAAGGGGCTGGGCGAGTTCGTCGTCCTGGCCCGACATGCCCTGCGGAATGCGGTGATCCCGGTGATCACGGTGATGGGCATTCAGATGGGGACGCTGCTCGGCGGGGCGGTGATCACCGAGGCCATTTTCGCGGTCCCGGGCCTGGGGCGGCTGGCCATCGAGTCGATCTACGGCCGCGACTACCAGATGCTGGAGGGCGTCGTGATCTTCAGCGCGCTGGCCATCCTGCTCGTCAACCTTCTCGTGGACGTCGTCTACTCGCTGGTCGATCCCCGGATCAAACTGGCCGGAGGGGGATCGTGAATGCGACCGCCGGGGCGCTCCCCGGCCTCATGCGTCTTCCCGCCGAAAGGCGCGGGCTCCGCCACCTTGCGCGGCGGTTCGCCCAAAACCGGCTGGCGTCCTTCGGATTGATCATCTTCGTCTTCATCATCCTGCTGGCGGCGTTCGCGCCGTGGGTCGCCCCCGCGTCGCCAATCAAGACAGACTTTGCCACCTCCCTGCAGGCGCCGGGTCCCCGGCACATCATGGGCACCGACGAGTTGGGCCGGGATGTCCTCAGCCGGGTGATCTTTGGCGCCCGCGCATCGCTCGAAGCAGGCCTCATCTCCGTCGGCCTGGCAATCTCCGCCGGCCTCCCTCTGGGACTCGCCGCGGGATTCTACCGTGGCCGGCTGGACGACGTCCTGATGCGGCTCACCGATGCGATGCTGTCTTTTCCCCAACTCATTCTGGCCCTTGCCGTAGCGGCTGTCCTCGGGCCGGGTCTGGCCAAGGCGATGATCGCCATCGCTGTGGTCTTCACCCCGATCTTTATGCGGATCATGCGGGCGCAGGTGCTCAGCGAGCGGGAGCGTGAGTACGTGGACGCCGCCCGCGCGATGGGCGCCGGGGACCGGCGTATCATCTGGCGCCACCTGCTGCCCAACAGCCTCGCTCCGATCGTGGTGCAGGGGACGCTCACCGTCGGCCAGGCGATCATCACCGAAGCAACCCTCAGTTTTCTCGGGCTCGGCACGCAGCCCCCCACCCCCTCCTGGGGATCGATGCTGAACGCGGCCCAGCAGTACCTGACGCAGGCGCCGTGGCTGTCGTTCTGGCCGGGCGCCGCCATCGCCGTGACGGTGTTCGCGGTCAATGTCGCGGGCGACGGCCTCCGGGAGATCTGGGACCCGCGGACCCGGTGACGGTCGCCCTTGTGCGCACCGCCTGCGCGCCGCTATCATACGAACCGGACGGGGGAGAACGTGGCAACGGTCCGAATCAATGCGGAGAGGCTTCAGAGCCGCCTCACCGAGCTGGCCCGAATCGGCCGGACACCCGAGGGGGGTGTGACCCGCCTCTCGTACCGGAAAGACCATGCCGACTCGGTCCGGCTCGTGGCGCGCTGGATGCGGGAGGCGGGCGCCGAGACCGGTCTGGATCCGTGGGGAAACCTGTTCGGCCTGGTTCCGGGCGCCGTCGGCGCGCTTTCGCCGGTGGCGGCGGGCTCGCACCTCGACACCGTGCCGAACGGAGGGATGTTCGACGGCGCGCTCGGAGTTCTCGCCGCGGTGGAGGTCGCGGCCTCCCTCCACGATGCACGTGCGAAGCTCCGGCATCCGCTTCTGCTCCTCGGGTTTGCGGAGGAAGAAGGGACGTCGTTTGGAATCGGTTGCCTCGGCGCGCTCGGAGTTGCGGGCACGGGGCCCGCTCCGGAGACGATCCAGGGCCCGGACGGCACCCTCCTCAGCGATCTCCTTCGCGCGTTCGCCCCGGGCGTTCCACGCCGCCGCATGCCTGCGCCGATGGCGGCATACCTCGAGCTGCACATCGAGCAGGGCCCGACGTTGGCCGCCCGGGGAGCCTCTCTCGCCGCCGTGGACGCGGTCGTGGGAATCGCGCGGGCCGTGTTTGTCTTCCTTGGCGAACCTAATCACGCGGGAACCACCCCGATGGACGCCCGCCGGGACGCGCTGTGGGGAGCGGCCGATCTTATCGCCGCGGTGCGGACCCTCGCCGGGGATACGGCGGGGCGGGCCGTGGGCACGGTGGGGCGGTGCAGCGTGCTGCCCGGGGCGACGAACGTGATCCCCGGCCGTGCGGAAGTCACGGTCGAACTGAGGAGTGCCGATGGCCGCCTCCTGGGGAGCCTGCAAGAGCATGTCGAGGCATCCGCACGAGAGGGCGCCGGCCGCTACGGCCTCGCGCTGGAGATCCGCCCGTGGCGCGCGGAGCCTCCCGTGCTGCTCAGCCAGGCTGTCCGCGATGAGATCTGCGCGGCCGCACGAGACCTGGGATGGCCGATCGACGTGATGCCCAGCTGGGCCGGGCACGACGCGAAGGTCCTTGCGGCGGTCGCCCCGGCGGGGATGATCTTCGTGCCGAGCGCCGGGGGGATCAGCCACTCTCCACGTGAGCGGACCGCATGGGAAGATGTTGCGCGCGGCGCGCAGGCATTATGCCGGGCCGTAGAACGCCTCGACGCGTCCGATCGCGTGTGACCCCGTAAGGGGCAGAGCAGAAAGACGGTTGGAGGTGTCCACCATGCTCGGGGGAGAGGAGCCGTCCAGAGGGCCGGAGCAGGCGCCGGAAGAGGTGGCCGGCCCGCAGGAAGCGGGTCCACAGGAATCCGGCGCGCAGGCTGTTCCGCTCGGGGCCCTGGCGACCGGCGACCTTCTCGTGTGGTTTCTCGGTCTTCTCGCCGCGAAAGCATGGGAGGGAATGGGCCTTGTCCCTAATCCGGCCACGAACAAGATCCAGAAGGATCTCCAGGATGCACGGATGGCGATCGACGCATATGCTGCGCTCTTTGAGTCGGTCCGCGCCCAGATCGAGGACCAACCGCGCCGCGAGATGGAGACTGTGCTCACAACGCTCCGTCTCAACTTCGTGGAGAAAAGCACCGCGTGACACGGACACGGGTTATCCACACAATCCGGACATTCCTCGAACAAGATTTCCGGATTGTGACCAGAGCGGAACTGTGCTACAAATACTTGTGGAGGCGCAAGCTCTCCGGCAAGAGTAGCCGATTCAAACGCTCCAATACGTGGACGCCGATAGGTTGTTAAGTGTACTTCGGGGGTAACTCCGGAGAACGGCTGGCGGCCGGTAGGCACCGGCGGTGGGAGCCGAAGACGGTGAGAAGTCGGGGGGTGAGCGCCTCCCGTATTTTTTTATTTCTCGCCTTTTCGCTATAATTCAAGCGACATCCGATGAGGTGAGGAATGCCGAACCGGCTGGCGGAGTCCGCAAGCGCGTATCTTCGGTCCGCCGCCCACCAGCCCGTCGAGTGGCACCCGTGGGGGGAGGAGGCTTTTGCCCGCGCTCGCGCGGAGGACAGACCGATCCTGCTCGACGTGGGAGCGGTGTGGTGCCATTGGTGTCACGTGATCGACCGCGAATCGTACGAGAATCCCGAGATCGCGGCAGTCATCAACGCCCACTTCGTCCCCGTCAAAGTGGATAGGGATGAGCGCCCGGACGTCGACGTACGGTACCAGAACGCCGTCAGCGCGATCAGCGGCCAGGGAGGATGGCCGCTCACGGCGTTCCTCACACCCGAGGGCAAGGTGTTCTTCGGCGGCACGTACTTCCCGCCCGACAGCGCGATGGGCCGGCCCGGCTTCAAGCAGGTGCTCCTGGCCGTGGCGGAGTTCTACCGGACCCGGCGCGATCAGGCGCACGCGTACGCCAATGAACTCTTCCAGGCCCTGCGCCGGCTGGGGGATGCCCGGGCGTCGGAGGAACTGCTCACCCCCGCGCTTGTGCAGGAGGCGGTCGCGGACATTGAGCGGCAGTTCGACATGCAGAACGGAGGCTTTGGGGGCGCGCCCAAGTTTCCTCATACCGGCGCGATCGAGCTGCTCCTGCGGCGGCACGACAGGACGCGCGATCCCGCGGTCCTCCTGATCATCACCCGCACGCTGGAGAAGATGGCCCGGGGCGGCGTCTACGACCAGCTCGGCGGGGGGTTTCACCGCTACTCGGTGGATGCGTCGTGGATCGTCCCGCACTTCGAGAAGATGATCTACGACAACGCCGAACTGCTCCGGAACTACGTGCACGCGTACCAGGCAACCGGGATTCCCATCTTCCGCGAGGTCGCCCTGGGCATTCTGGACTACGTCATGGGCACCCTGATGGATGCGGACCAGGGAGGCTTCTACGCCAGCCAGGACGCCGACATTTCGCTTCACGATGACGGCGATTACTACACCTGGACGCTCGAGGAAGCGGCCGGACCCCTTCCCCCGGACGAACTGGAGGTCGTGCGGCAGATCTACCACCTCGATGGCCGGGGAGAGATGCAGCACGATCCGCAGCGGCACGTGCTCTTCGTGGAGAAAGATCCCGATGTCGTCGCCGCGCTTCTTGCGCGGCCCGTGGAGCAGGTGCGGGAGGCGTTCGCCCGTGGCCGCCGCCGTCTCCTGGAGGCCCGGGCCACCCGGCCGGCGCCGTTTGTGGACCGTACGATCTACGCCGGGTGGAATGGGATGATGATCTCGGCGGTCCTCGCCGCGGCCCGCGGCCTGCCGCACGCCTCTGCCCGGGACGCCGCGCTGCGCGCCCTGAACCGGATCCTGCGAGACGCCTACCAGAGTCCCCGCGCGGGTGTGGACGGGCAGGGGTTCCGGCACGTCGTGAACACCTCGGGGGGTGTGGGGGGGCTTCTCGATGACCAGGTGCACATGGCCCGCGCCCTCCTGGATGCGTTCGAGGTCACCGGTGACCCGCAGTATCTTCAGATCGCCGAGCAGACGATGGCCTATCTCCTCGCCGAGTTCCGAAACTCCGACGGCGCGTTTTACGATACCGCGGGGGGGACCGCCCGTGAGCGCCAGGTGCCAGGCCTGGGACTGCCCTACGTTCCCGTGCAGGATGCCCCCACCCCCGCCGGAAACGGAATAGCCGTGCTGGCGCTGGACCGCCTCGCCGCGCTGACCGGCAACGCCGGCTACCGCGACGCGGCCGAGCGGGCGCTCCGGTCGTGCGCCCCGGGGAACGCGTCACACGGAGTATTCGCGGCCACGCTGTCCCACGCGCTCGAGATGCACCTGGATCCGCCGCTCCACGTCGTGGTCGTCGGCCCCCGGGAGGATCGACAGACGCGACGGCTGCATGAAGCCGCGCTCGCGACGTACCGTCCCGGTGTGATCGTTCACCTGCATGACCCGTCCTCGGCGAACGGCAGCCTGCCGGCTCCGGTGGCCGCGGAGGCCACACGCTGGGGGGAACCGCGGGGTTACGCCTGCACGGCGACCGCCTGCGCCGCCCCGGCCACCGAGCCAGATGCGCTCCGGGAAACGATCCAGGGGTTCGGCCGGGTTCCTGTCCCCTAACCGCGGCAGGATCGGCGCACGGACGCACGAGTCGTGAGTTACGTCCGGCTCAAGCACACGCTTTCTGAGATCGCGCTCGACGCCATCGAGCATCCCGGCCGCGCCCGGAACGTCACGGCTCTTGCCGCCTATGCCCGCATGAGCGCCGCGGGCGCGCCCGCTCCGCTCGCAGACATCGCCGGAACAATGGGGATGAGCGCGGAGGGTGTGCGCCGGCTTCTTCTCCAAACAGGACTCTTCGATGCGGCAGACGGCGACCGTGCCATTGCGCTCGCGCCCGCCTTTCGTCCGTTTGCAGCATACTTCTCTCAGCAGGTGGGGCGCCTCGGGGACACCCTGCGCCTGCTGGAGGCGCCTCGCCCCGCGAGCGTCTCCCCGCGTATGTGGCGCGCGGCCGCACTCTTCAACGCCGGCCTGTTCTTCGAGTGCCATGAGTATCTCGAAGATGTGTGGCGCGCCTCCCGCGAGCCTGAGCGCACCTTTTATCATGGGCTCGTGCAGGCGGCGGCCGGGTTCTATCACCTTGAGAAGGGGAACCTCCACGGGGCCCGCACGCTGATCGGGAAAGCGATCGCCAAACTCCGGCCCTATGCGCCGGCGACCCTGGGGCTGGACGTCGCCGCGTTCGTGGGAGGCCTGGAGAGCGTCGTTGCCGCGGCGGGGACGATGCCCCCGATGCACTCGTGGGACCGTCGCGGTTTCCCGGTGATGCGGCTTGCGGAGAACACAGGTCAGGCCGCCGGCGCGCCGGGAGGCCCCGCGCGACGATCACCCGGCGGGGTCCGCGCCGGCGCCCGGCGCCGTGGAGGCCGTCGATCCCATTGATGTCACCCGGCGTGCCGCCGCGCAGGAACACTTCGACGCTTCTGGAATCCTCATCTGGCATTTGCACGCTTGGAGGCGCGGAAAAGGAGCGGTCATGAAGGACGTCCTCGCACACATTGACGCGCAGAAGGACGAGTATGTCCGGCGCCTGCAGGCTCTGTGCCGCCAGCCCAGCATCTCCGCGCAGGGCATTGGGCTCGCGGAGACCGCCGCGCAGGTGGCCGCGCTCATGACGGAGGCGGGAATTCAGGCCCGCGTCATCCCCGTCCCCGACGGGGCGCCCGTCGTCTACGGCGAGGTGAAGGGCAAAAGCCCCCGGACGTTGATGTTCTACAACCATTACGACGTCCAGCCTCCCGACCCCGTGGAGGAGTGGACGAGCGCACCGTTTGGGGCGGAAATCCGGGACGAGAAAATCTACGCCCGCGGCGCCGCCGACAACAAGGGAAACCTCGTCGCCCGCATCTGCGCGGTGGAGGCGCTGCTGCGGGTTCAGGGGGAACTCCCGGTCACCGTGCGGTTCATCGTGGAGGGGGAGGAGGAGATCGGAAGCGTCACGCTGCCGCGCTTTATCCGGGAGCACGATGATCTTGTGGTGGCGAACGCCTGCATCTGGGAGAGCGGATACCGGGACATCCGCGAGAACGTTGTCCTCTCGCTGGGGGTCAAGGGGATTTGCTACGTCGAGCTCGAGGCGGTGGGGGCGAACCGGGACCTGCACTCATCGGTGGCGACGATCGTGCCCAATCCCGCCTGGCGGCTCGTGTGGGCGCTCTCGACCTTCAAGGACCGGAATGAGCGAATCCTGATCGAAGGGTTTTACGAAGATGTCGTCGAGCCTACCGAGGAGGAGATGGTGCAGCTCCGCCGGATCGCCGCCATCCGGGACGATGACTCCCAGCGGCGTGACTACGGCCTGGACCGGTTTTTGCTCGGAGTGACGGGCGTCGAGCTCTTGAAGCGGAATCTCTTCCACCCCACCTGCACGATCTGCGGCTTTGCGGCGGGCTACAGCGGGCCCGGCAGCAAGACCGTTCTCCCCCACCGCGCCACGGCGAAGGTGGACTTCCGCCTGGTGCCCAACCAGCGCGCGGAGAACATTTTTGAGAAGGTCAAGGCCCATCTGGCGGCTCATGGGTTCGCCGATATTACAGCGCGGCCCCTCGGCAACGAGAATCCGGCAAAGACCCCGATGGACGCCGAAATCGTCAAGATCGTGTCCGAGAGCGTGCGGCGCATCTACAACAGGGAACCGCTCGCGCTGCCGTCCACCCCAGGGACAGGGCCGATGCACATCCTGGCGGCGGCGAACGGGGCTCCCGCCGTCTCCACCGGCGTCGGCTACGCCCAGAGCAACAACCACGCTCCCAACGAGAACATCCGGATCGCGGACTACATCGACGGGATCAAGCACATCGCGATGATCGTCCACCTGTTCGGCGGCGGACGGTAGGTGCGGCAGACGAGAAGTGCCTCCGAGCGACCAGCTTCCCCTCCTCCCGAACGCGGGCCCCATCCCGATCCGGGGCCGCATCTACGTGGGGACCTGTTCGTGGGCCGAGAAGTCATTTATCAAGAGTGACTTCTACCCCCGGTCTGTCCGGCGCGCGGACGATCGCCTGCGCTACTACGCCACGCAGTTCCCGACCGTGGAGGTCGACGCATCCTACTTCGCCCTGCTGCCGGCGGCCTACAGCCGGCGGTGGGCGGAGGACACCCCGCCGGGCTTCGTCATGCACGCCAAGGCCTTTGGGTTGTTCACCGGCCACGCCATCTCGGTCTCGCGCCTCCCGCCGGGATTCGGCGACCTCCTCCCCTCCGGGCTGCAGCAGGCCGCGCAGGTTCGCATCGGCGATGTGCCCGAGGAGTTCCTCAACGCCTGCTGGGATCGGTTCCGAGAATTCCTGGCCCCTCTTGCCGAGGCCGGGAAACTCGGATATGTGCTGTTTCAGCTCCCTCCCAGCACCCGGTACGATCCGGACCTTCTGGACGAGATCCGGGGATGGGGGCGCGAGCTCGAGGGCCATCGCCTCGCCGTGGAATTCCGCCACCGCGACTGGTCGCGGCACCCGGAAGCGCTCGACGCGCTCTCCCAAGAGGGGCTGATCTACGTGATGGCGGACCTCCCCGACCTGCCCTGGCTGATGCCGCCGGTCGAGGCGGTGACGAGCGATTGGGCCGTGGTCCGGTTCCACGGACGAAACCGCGAGGGGTGGGCGCGCGCCGGCGCCAGCACAGGAGAGCGGTACGACTACGACTACTCCCTGGAGGAGCTTCACCGCTGGGCGCAGGTCGTGGGCCGCTTGAGCGAGCGCGCGGCTCGATTCTTCGCCATGTTCAATAACCACGTGCGGGGCAATATGGCGAGAAACGCCCGCGTGCTCCAGGGTCTGCTCGAAGGCGATCGCGACCCCATCGCCACCTAAGTTATCAATCACCGGCAGAATTTCTGACTCAATCTGCGCGCCAAGGCTAACATAGCCCTCCGCGGGGTACTTAGCTTTTGTGAGACGGGATGCACCAGCGCCCTCTGGAGCGATCTCTGGAATGTCACCTCGCAGAACGGCAAGAACCGACCCCCCTGATGGTTTCAAGCTCCTCTTCGCCAACAACCCCCTTCCCATGTGGGTGTACGACCTCGAGACGCTCCTGTTTCTCGAAGTGAATGATGCCGCGATGGTGCAGTATGGCTATTCTCGCGACGAGTTCCTCCGAATGCGGATCACCGATATCAGGCCGAAGGAGGATGTTTCCCGATTGCTTGAGCACGTGGCCATGCGGCGGCCTCGGTTGCAAAGCTCAGGCGAGTGGCGCCACCAGCGCAAAGACGGTCACATCATTGATGTCCAGATTACGTCGCACGCTCTGACATACGACGGCCGGAAAGCCGCGTTGGTTGTGGCGCAGGACATCACGGAGCGCAAGCGGGCCGAGGAAGCGCTGCGTGAGAGCGCGGAGCGCTTTCGTCTCGTCGCCCGTGCGGCAAGCGATGCGGTGTGGGATTGGGATTTGTTGGCGAACCAGGTATGGCGGGGTGACGGATACCAGACAATGTTCGGCTATCCTGGTGACGCGATCCAACCCAGTCTGGAATGGGGAACGGAAAAGATGCACCCGGACGACAGAGAAAGGGTCACTTCCGGGTTTCGCGCGGTGATCGCCAGTGATGGGCGGTTCTGGTCAGATGAGTACCGGTTTCGTCGCGCCGATGGCTCCTTTGCTTACGTGCTCGACCGTGGGTATGTCCTGCGGGATGCCGGAGGGCGACCCCTTCGTATGATCGGCGCGATGATCGACATGACCGAACGCAAGCGGGCGGAGGAGGCTGTGTGGAAGGCCAGGGAGGCCGACCGAGCCAACCAGGCCAAAAGCGAGTTCCTGTCCCGCATGAGCCACGAGCTGCGCACCCCCCTCAACGCCATCCTCGGCTTCGGCCAGCTTCTGGAGATGCAGTCCCTGAGCGTGAAGCAGCGCGAGTATGTGGAGGACATCCTCAAGGGAGGGCGCCTGCTCCTCGACCTGATCAACGAAGTCCTGGAAATCGCGCGGATTGAGGCGGGCCGGCTCAGTATCTCGCCCGAGCCCGTTTCGGTGCAGGAGGTCGTCCAGGAAAGTCTCGCGTTGATGGCGCCCATCTCCGCCAGGGAGGGTGTGCGGCTCGAGGACGGGACGGCCGGGGTCCCCGATCGGTTCGTCTGGGCTGACCGCCAGCGGCTCAAGCAGGTGCTCTTGAACCTCCTCTCCAACGCGGTCAAGTACAATCGCAAAGGGGGGCTCGTCGCCCTTGCGTATGAGGTCATTCTCGGCGACCGGCTGCGGATCAAGGTGAGCGACACCGGCCCGGGCATCGCGCCGGAGAGGTTGGAGCGTCTCTTCATCCCCTTCGAGCGGTTGGGGGCCGAGCAGACCGCGATTGAAGGCACGGGTCTCGGCCTGGCGCTCTCCAAGCGCTTGGTCGAGGTCATGGGAGGGACGCTGGGGGTGGACAGCATCGTAGACCGGGGAAGCACGTTTTGGGTCGAATTGGCTCTCGCGGAGGGCCCGGTGGCGGAAGAGGGCACGGTTCTGCCGGCTTCGTCCGACATCACAGCGTCCCGGAGCGCCGGCACCGTGCTCTACATCGAGGACAACTTGTCCAACCTGAAGTTGATCCAGGGCCTCCTCTCCCTTCGCTCAGAGATCAGACTCATTCCCGCGATGCAGGGGGGCCTGGGCCTGGACCTGGCCCGCCAGCACCGTCCCGACGTGATCTTTCTGGATCTGCATCTGCCGGATATGCCCGGGGAAGAGCTTCTGCTCCGGCTGCGCGCCACGCCTGAGACGCGGGGGATCCCGGTGGTGGTGATCAGCGCGGACGCCACGGCTGGCCGGATTGACCGCCTGCTTGCGTCTGGAGCTCAGGCATATCTGACCAAACCCTTGGAGGCGAAGAAGTTCTTAGCGATATTAGACGAGATTCTGCAGGAACGCGGGTTAAGTCACGCAGGAGAAAACTCTTAGGTGACAGGACAGGAGCTGCAGCCCCAATGTGGCTCGCCCGTCCTTAGGCTGGACCCCGGCGGGTGGCGTAGAAGACCCTGCCGGTGTCCGGTGTGAGCGCGGAAAACTCCGGACTGCTCCAACAGCCCAGGATCTCGAATCCGGTGCTCGCCAGCGCGGCATCAATAACCGGCACCGGATATCCCCTCTCCCGGTGGACCTCCCGTACCCGCTCGTACAGATCGTTCTGCCGGTGGAGGAAGGCGTTCACCCGCAGGGTCGCGATGCCGGAGTCATAGTCGAACTCGCTCTGGTCTGCTTCGAACGCGTCGTCCGTGTCCTGGATGATCCAGATTCGGTTTCCCCACCGAGTCGCCAGACCCCGCAGCGTGTTCATATCGAAGAGGAAGAGTCCGCCCGGGCGCAGCGCGGAGGCGATCGCGGCCAGGGCCTGGCGGAACTCCGCCTCGTCGACGAGGTAATTCAGGCTGTCGTAGAGGCAGGTGGCGGCATCAACCGGCGCCGGAAGCCGCAGGGTGCGCATATCCTGCTCGAGGAAGGTCACCGTGACACCGTTCGCCTGCGCGCTCCGGCGGGCGATCGCGAGCATCTCCGGGGACTGATCGACGCCGATGACCTCGATCCCTCGCTGCGCCATCGCCACAGCGAAGTCTCCGGCGCCGCAGGCGATGTCCACAAGCGTCCGCGGGGTCCGCTTGTGACGGTCGAACACGGCCGTAATCCACGGGACCAGTTGCAGGCTGAAGCGGCCCTGACCGGCTTTTGCGTACGCCTCGGCATACCGACGGTAAACGCTCACGGGCCCGCTATTCTCCGGCCGTCCCGGGCTTCCTGTGCGGCAGCCCTGCGGCGAAGGTTCGATCGCGACTCTTGTGGGGAAAATAGTGATGTAGGACGACCTTCAAGGGGGAGGGCGCCATGATTCAGACGATTGTCGTGATCGTGCTGGTCATCGCCGACATCGTTCTCGCGCTGCTCCACTATCCGAACTGGTTGCGGGTGGCGCGCATCATCCCGAATGCCCCGGGGATCGGCGTCACGCACTTTGCCCTGATGGCCGTCGTCGGGACAGCGTTTGTCCTGATCTGGCTGGCGGGGCTTGCGGATCGTCTCGCTTTCATGCGCCGGATCCGTGCGCGGCTCGACGAGCGCGATGCCGCTCTGCACGCGATGGGTGAGGAGATGCTGCGCATGAAGGCCGCCTGCTACGATCAGGAGCGGCCGCCGCTGGAGGATATCCGGACACGACTGGAAGCGATGGAACAGGACCTCCACTCCCTTCGGGCGCGCGACGAGAGCGGGATAGGCATAGGGGCGGACCAGGAGCGCGAGCAGGTCCCCGTCGGAGGGCACAGCGCCTCAGTGTAGCGTCCGGCCCCTCGCGCGGGTGACTTCCGCGGGTTGACACGGGTGTCTGTCAGAATCCGTTCTGGGCGATCGCGTCACGGTACCAGAGGCCACTCTTCTTCACCGTGCGCCGCTGCGTGGCAAAGTCAACGTGGACGATGCCGAACCGTCGGGAGTACCCCTGGGACCACTGGAAGTTGTCCAGAAGCGACCACACGAAGTACCCGCGCACGTTGACCCCGGCCCGAAGAGCCTGGGGGATCTGGGCGAGGTGCGCCCGAAGGTAGTCCAGGCGCGCGTCGTCGGCCACCGTGCCGTTCACCACTTGATCCTCGTACGCCGCGCCGTTCTCGGTTATGTACACTGCGGGACCTCCGTACGCACGGTGGATCCACAGCAGGATCTCGTAGAGCCCTTCGGGGTAGACCTCCCATCCCATGAGCGTATGGGAGGACGCCTGCCGGACTTGGCGGGCATGCAGGGGGCCCTCGCCGGGAGCGTAGGCCAGGACCGCCCGCGTGTAGTAGTTCAGCCCGACGAAGTCGATCGGGGCTCGAATCTCCCG
>DASUDA010000012.1:0-7322 GCA_036275835.1 bacterium
ACCGTGCAGGACACCGTGGGATACGGGGCGCCGGATGAGTACGCGCGGCTGCTGCGGGCCCTCATAGAGCGGATCCCGAACAGCGACAGGGTGATCTGGAGCGTCCACTGCCACGACGACCTCGGGCTGGCTGTCGCAAACTCCCTCGCCGGGGTGCGGGCCGGGGCCCGGCAGGTGGAGTGTACGATCAACGGGATCGGGGGGCGGGCGGGGAATGCCTCGCTAGAGGAGATCGTGATGGCGCTCCACACCTGGTGGAATTACTATGGGGTGCGCAGCGCACTCGACCCGACGAAAATCTCCCCCGCCAGCCGGCTCGTGAGCGCGATGCCGGGTTTCCGCTCCGGCCTCACAAAACGGTGGTGCCCCATAACGCCGTTGCCCGCGCAGCAGGCGCCCGCCGCCGCGTTGTGATGAAGAGTGTGAGAAGGGAACGCCGGGCCTGATCGTTCACTCCGGCGGAAGGACGCGCGCCACCACAAGGGCCTGGTCGTCGGCCGGCCCGGTGCCCGTCCACCGCGCAACAGCATCCATCACCCGGTCCGCGATGTCTTCCGGCCCGGCGTCGCGGTGGCTCACGATGAGTCCTGCGAGCTGCCGGTCCCCGAACTGGTGCCGCGCAGCATTTCGAGCCTCGGTGATCCCATCGGTAAACAGGGCGAGGAGATCGCCGGGCCCCACCCGCGTCTCGACCGCAGGGTAACGCGCTCCGGGCTGCACTCCCAGCAGGATTCCGCGCGCCTCCAGCGGCACCGGCCCCGGGGCACCGGCGCGGAGGAGGAACGGAGGAAGGTGGCCGGCGTTGGCGCACACAAGCGTTCCCGCCCCCGGGTCGAGCACGCCATAGAAGAGACTCACGAACATCCCGGTGTCGGCATCGCGCGCCAGCACGGCATTCAACCGCTCCAGGACCTCGCCCGGCCCTCTGGCGTCGAGGGCCAACGCTTCCAGAAGATACCGGGCCCGCGCAGACAGCGTTGCCGCAGGGATCCCCTTCCCCGACACGTCGGCGATCGCCAGCCCGACCCGACCTTCTGCCAGCGGGAAAATCGCGTAGAAATCGCCGCCCACCTCGCGGCTCGGCCGGTAGCGGCCCGCGAGGGTGAGGCCGGGGATCCGGACGCTCGGCGCCGGCATGAGGGCCTCTTGAATGATCCCGGCAATCTCCTGCTGCCGTTCGTACGCCCGGGCGTTGTCCACGGCCAGCGCCACGCGGTCGGCAAATGTCTCGAGCAGGCGGACCTCCTGCGGCCGGAACTCCCGCATCCGCCGGGAGAACACCTGGATGACCCCGATCACCTTCCCGCCGGCACGCAGGGGCACGCTCACCGCCGCGCGGACCTCCCGCGCGGGAAGGTCGGGATCGAGAGCGCGGAGAGTCTCGGGATCTGACACGACGAGGGGGCGGCCTCTCGCCGCGACCCGACCGGCCAGCCCCTGGCCCGGGCGGAGGCGGCGAGTGGTGACCGCTGAGCCGGCGCCGAAGCCCGTGGGCGCCAGATCTCCGGTCGTGTCGTCCGCAAACCACACGATTCCGCCGTCGCCCCCCAGGGCCGAGACGATCTGCTGAACGAGCGTTGGCAGCAGCTCCCGGAGGCGCACCGTTGAGAGCGCGGCGTCGCTCACGGCCTGAAGGGCGCCCATCTCGCTGACGTGGCGGTGGAGCTGGGCGCTCATCTCGTTGAACGCGGTGCCGAGCTCGCCCAGTTCATCCGAGCGGCTCACAGAGACGCGGTACCCGACCTCTCCTCGCCCGATGGCTCGCGCGCCGCGCGCCAAAGACTGGATCGGCGCGCTCAACTCGCTGCCGAGGACCCAGGCCAGGACCAGACCCAGGCCCGCCACGGCGAGCACCCACCCGAGTTCCTGGGCGCCGGCCTGGCGCACGGGCTCGAGCGCGGAGGACTCGGGCTCGAGCAGGATCACGGTCCACCCCAGCAGGGGGACCGGCACTGCCGCGCCCAGGTGCCGCGTCCCGGTCGAGGGATCGCGATACCCTTCAATCGCAGCCGCCTGCCCGGAGAGCGCCTTCTGCACCGGTGACAGTTGCCAGAAAGCGTCAGGGGGGCGGTCGGGACGGCGGAGGTCAAGCACCACCCTTCCGGAGCCATCCACGATAATCCCGTCCGTCTCCGGGGCGAACGCCGTGAAGACCGTCCTGAGCCTGCCGAGATCGACGATGCTGTCCACGACGGCGACGAGGCGGCCGTGATCCCTGATGCCGGTGGCCACCTCCACTCCAGGGGACCCATCCACCAGGAACGGGGCACCGATTGCCCACTCCGCGCCTCTCCGCACGCTGGCGAAAGCCGGGCGCGTTTCCACGCCCGCACGCCGGTCGTCGGACGGATCGGCGGCCTCCACGCGACCATCGGGGAGGGCCAGGGCGAGCGAGAGGAACGCAGGATCGTTCGCCCGGATCGCCGCAAACAGTTCCACAATTCCACCGACCGGGTACGGCTGGCTCATCACCGCGGCGCCGGCGGCGCGCTCGGCATGCACGGTGTTGGTGATGAACATCTCGATGTCCGCCGCGAGCCCGCGCGCCGTATCCTGCTGGGTCCGGAGAACGAGGCTTCGCCGTTCCTGCGTGCGTGCATAGTACAGAACAGCGCCAAGGATCAACACCGGGACCATGCAGAGTAAAATCACGGCGGCGATCTTGCCTCTGATCCCCAACCGCACGCCTCGGAGGCGGCGCCCGGCAGACCTCAGCGCAGCCACCGCAGACGTCACGGGAGATCCCGCTGGCCGCGCGGGAGCCCCCGCGGGCGACGCGACCGATTCCCGAGACTTCACCGCGGAGTGGGAAAGGTTCACGGCAGACTCTCTACCGGACCCGCTCGCCGCCGTCCCGCGTCGAGTGCACCTCGACCGCCGCTTTCACGAACGGCGCGGAGAATGGGCCCGCACCCTCCCGAACGCTTCGTCTTCGGTGCCGCAGATGGGAAACACCTGATCGAGCCCCGTGATGGCAAAGAGCTTGACGATCCTCGGCTGTGTGATGACGAGCGCGATCTCGCCCTGCTGCTCCCGCACACGCTTCAGCGTGGCCGACAGCACCCGGAGAGCGGTGCTGTCGAGATACGTCGTCCGGGTCAGGTTCACGACCAGCAGCGGGGGCATCGCGGGGGAGACCCGTGCCAGCGCCTCCTCAAGCCGGGGCACCGTGTACAGATCCACCTCCCCCGCAACGTCCACCACCGTGACGGCGTCCTGAGTTCGCATCGCGACCTGGAGTTCCATCACGCCCCCTTTCTCGCGTCCAGGCGCCCTGGGAAATTCCCCGCGCCAGGATGCACCGGGCTGCTCGCCGTGTTCCCCACGAGACTATTCTTCCTCCTCGCGCCCCCGGCCTGCGGCCAGATAGAGCGCGATCCCCTTGTTCGCCACCGAGGACGCGGCAAACCCCAGAATGAAAAGGAACAGCCCTTTCGCGGCCACAAACAGCGCCGCCCCCGTGGGACGGCCGGGGAGGGAGCCGGCGCTTCCCGGCGCGATCAGTTCCAGATAGGCCAGGTAGAAGACAGCCAGGAGCAACACCACGCCGACGATGAACACGACCATGCCCGTGGTGCGCCCGGCCGAGTCTCCTTCGCCCCATGCCATTGCGCTCCTCCCTTCCCTCGCCGCTCTACTCGAGGCGTGCGTGGCCCAGGGCCCGCGCGCAGGAACATTCCCGCGTCTTCGGCACTCGCGCGATCATGGTATGGAGGAGGCGGCGGAGGTTCTCATTGTTGTCCCGCATCACCCGCAGCACCGCCTCCTGGCTCACGGGCTCGACGCCAGGATCATCCTCCACGCCCACGTCGTAATCCGTGATCAAGGAAATATTCACATAGCACATCTCCAGTTCCCGGGCCAGGATCGCCTCCGGATAGTTGGTCATGTTGATCACCCCCCACCCTTGGGTCCGAAACCAGCGGCTCTCGGCGCGGGTGCTGAACCGGGGCCCCTGAATGACGACGACGGTGCCGCCATCGTGCACCGGAATGCCGAGGTCCCGGGCCGTCTGCACTGCCAGCGGGCGCAAGGTCGGGCAATAAGGATCGGCGCTCGACACGTGGGTGACGATCGGGCCATCATAAAACGTGTCGGCCCGTCCCCACGTGCGATCCACGAACTGGTCGCAGACGACGAATTCGCCCGGCCGGACGTCGGGTTGCAGACTGCCCGCGGCACAGGGGCCAAACACCCACTGAATGCCGAGGGATTTCATCGCCCACACATTCGCTCGATAGTTGATGCGGTGGGGGGGCAGGCGGTGTGTCCTGCCGTGACGGGGGAGGAAAGCGACGGTGCGGCCTGCGATCTCACCTACGACGAGCGTGTCGCTGGGTTCGCCGTAGGGCGTGTCCACCTTCTGATCCCGCGCATCTTCGAGGAGGGAATAGAACCCGGAGCCTCCGAAGACCCCGATCTCCGCCTGCGCCTCTCCCATGCCGTCTCTTACCCCTGCCCTTCCGGCGTCCCCGCCCGCGTCCGTGGGAGATCCGCTTCGACCGCGGCCACGATCTCCGGGAGAATCGTCCCGGCCGCGCCCCGAAGAACAACACTGGCGGCCCCATCGTACGGCGTCGGGTCCCGGTTCACGATCACGAGATGGGCACCCCGGTCCTGAACGAGGTGCGGGAGGCCGGCCACCGGGTACACTTCGAGGGACGACCCGACAACGACCAGCACCTCGCACCGCCGGCACGCTTCCTCGGCGCGATCATAGGCATGCGGGGGCAGCATCTCCTCAAACAGGACGACATTCGGGCGGAGCAGGCCGCCGCAGCGCGCACACAGGGGCCGGGTCTCCCGCTCGAGTTGACCGGTCATGTCCGAGATCGGGACGACCTCGCCGCACGCTCCGCACCGCGCCTCTCGAAGGTTACCGTGCACCTCCACAACCTCCCGGGACCCGGCCTGCTGGTGCAGGCCGTCGACGTTCTGGGTGATCACCACCTTCACGAGTCCGAGAGCCTCGAGACGCGCGATCGCCCCGTGGGCCGCGTTCGGCGCGGCTGTGGTCAGCGTCGCCAGGCGCGTCCGGTAGAACCCGTAGAACGCGTCCGGATCTCGCTCGAACGCGGTGCGTGACGCCACACGTGCCGGGTCCACGCGGGTCCAGAGGCCGCCGGGAGACCGGAAATCCGGCAGACCCGACTCCGTACTCACCCCCGCGCCGGTCAGGACCGCCGTCCAGCGGCTCTGCCGCAGGAGGGCGGCCACACGCTGTACGTCCTGCGTCATCAACACAGCCTGCCCCCGCCATCAAACCGCAGCGGCTCCGGCTCTCCTTCGACCGTGACGTGAGGCAGCAGCCCCCGATCGCGCACGAGCGGCTCGGACACCCAGACGTCCTCCAGGTGCAGCGTATTCGGCACGCGGACGATGCGCACCTCGCGCATGTCGGCCAACCCGAGGCTGCCCACTGCCGCCATGATCGCCTCCCGCTCGGTCGCCAGCACAATCGGGATCATCGCCCGCTGCACGTACGTGCTCACGATGCAGTTCAGGTAGGTGGCCGTAAAGTCAATCCGGTCGACGAGCGAGCGCGTCGTGAAGTCGGCCAATCCGATCCCCTGGGCGTTCCCCTCAGAGGCCTCTGACAGCCGCAGAGCTACGATGCGCTCGGCGTGTGGGGTCTCGGGCTCGGGCACTCCGGCGATCCGCCAGCGGCCGATCACGTTGACGTCCATGCCGGTCCCGCTGTAGTTCTTCCCGATCTCCTCGACGATGAGGAGATCCATGACATCCACCGGCAGGCGCGGCATCAGAGCCCGGGCCTCCCCGAATAGCGCCACCTCCTCCTCCGGGATGTGGTCCGCCGGCACCGCCACCACTCGGGCCGTCTCGTCGTATGCGTTCTCGATCACCGCCACTCCACCGAGGACGCGACCCGCCCCGATCACCTCGGCGGCGATCTCTTGGATCGCCCGCGCCATCGGCTCGCCCGCACCCTGGCGGTGAATCTGGGCCGCACCAGGCGCCTTGCCCAGACCGACCGCGAGCATCTTCATCAGGCCGCTGCCGAACGGCCGGTGAAATCCCGTATGGGGCTTGATCCGGTTGACGGCGAGAATCCACTCGCACGCCGCCGCCGCGCGGTCGCAGTAGATGGCGAACCCGCTCGGGGTCCGCCCGATCACCACCGCCTCCATCGCTGTTGAGAGCGGCGCGCCGACCGCCTCCGGGGTGATGCCGAGGTGCGCCAGAAGCCGGCGCTGACCGTCTTCGGTTCCGCCGCCGTGAGTGCCCATCGCGCCGACCACGATGGGGTCGCCTCCCGCTGCCCGGATCTCGGCGACGGTCGTGCGGAGGATCGGAAGGATATCCCGGATGCCGCGGCTCCCCGCCGTGATCGCGATCCGCGCTCCGCGGGTGATTCGGGTGCTGAGGTCGAGACGGCGGAGGGCGTTGCGAACCGCGGCCGGGACATCCTCGATCCGCGGGCGAGCGAAGTGCTGGCGCACCCGGACCATGAGGGGCGCGGCGGTGGGAAGAGGGATGCCCGCGGGAACGCGCTCGACGCCGATGCCCAACCGTGCGGCTCCGGGCCGCCGCGCCCGAAATTGCGCGCGAGGCCGCCCCGATGGTATCATCTCAGTTGACAACGGGTCAACCTGCTCATGCCGTACGCCCTGCACGATCAGTTCCGGCCGTTTCACGCTCCGAGCCGCGTCTGGTACGGCGCCGGCGCCTCCGCGCGGATCGCCGAGTGCGTCCAGGATCTCGGAATTCCCCCGGGGCCGGCGCTTCTCGTGACAGACCCGGCTGTGGAGAAGATCGGCCTGGCGCGGGGCATGGCGGCCGGACTCGGCCGGGCCGGATTTGCGGTCCACCGCTACTCTGAGATTCCCGGCGAACCGACCTCTGACGTCGCGGACCGGACGGCCGCGCTGGCGCGGGACCTCGCGCCCACCCTCGTCGTTGGCGTGGGGGGCGGCAGCGCCATGGACGTGGCGAAGCTCAGCGCCGCCCTCGTCCGAAACCCCGGGAGCGTAGTGGACTACACCCACGTCGTCGGCCGCCGGTTCACCGAGCCGGCCGTTCCCGCGGTCCTGGTGCCGACTACCGCGGGGACGGGCGCCGAAGCCAGCCGGAACGCGGTCGTGACGAGGGACGGACGGAAGGCGTTTGCGAACAATCACCCGCAACTGCTTGCCGCGGGCGTGATCCTGGACCCGCTGCTGACCCACTCGCTCCCGCCCGCGGTCACCGCGCACACGGGCCTCGATGCGCTGAGCCATTGCATCGAGGGAATGCTGTCCACCAACGCGACGGCGCTGACGGACCTCATGGCGACTCAGGGAATCGCCCTGATCACGCGGGCG
>DASUDA010000013.1:0-2526 GCA_036275835.1 bacterium
AGCCCCATGCAGATTACCCAATTGTTGCACGGGGATTCCCGTAGACGGACACGCGGATTCGGCGCTTCGCGGGATATCTCCGATGACGGGGAGAGGTGAAGGCGCGTGGGGGACCGCATAGGCTTCATCGGACTCGGGATCATGGGCCGGCCCATGGCCGGCCATCTGGTGGATGCGGGGTATGAGGTCACGGTCTGGAACAGGACGCAGAGCAAAACCGCGGACCTGGTCGCCGCCGGCGCGCGACCCGGCGGCTCGCCCAAGGACGTGGCGGCGCGGAGCGAGATCACGATCACGATCGTGGCCGATACCCCGGACGTCCGCCAGGTGATCCTCGGGCCGGAGGGCGTGAGCGAGGGCGTTCGGCGCGGCGCGGTCGTGGTCGACATGAGCACGATCTCTCCCGCCGCGACGCGTGACATCGCCCACGCGCTCGCCGGGCGGGGAGCGGAGATGCTGGACGCCCCCGTCTCCGGAGGTCAGAGGGGGGCGATCGAGGGGACACTCTCGATCATGGTGGGAGGAAACCCCGAGGTCTTCGAACGGGTGCTTCCCGTCTTCCAGAAGATGGGGCAGAACATCGTGCACGTGGGCGACCACGGCGCCGGCCAGGTGGCGAAGGCCTGCAATCAGCTCGTGCTGTCCCTCACCCTCCTCGGCGTGGCCGAGGCGCTGACGCTGGCGCGGAAGGCCGGGGTTGACCCGGCGAAGGTGCGCGCGGCCCTGCTCGGGGGGTTCGCCCAGAGCCGAGTTTTAGAGATGCACGGCCAGCGAATGCTGGACGGGAATTTCGAGCCGGGATTCCGCACCCGCCTCTTCCACAAGGACATGGGCATCGTCGTGGAGACGGGCCGCGCCGCGGGGATGCCGCTTCTCGGCGCCGGCCTGGCCGCGCAGCTCTACCAGATGGCGATGAGCCGGGGGTTAGGCGAGATGGACTATTCCGTCCTGGCCCGCATGATCGCCGACCTGGCGGGGTAAGACGGCGCGCCCTCAGAGGACGGGGGTCTCGACGTAGGCGCCGAAGACCCGGCGCAGGCACCCGACGATCTCCCCGAGGGACGCGCGCGCTTTCACCAGCTCGATCGTGATCGGCATGAGGTTGACCGACGGGTCGCGCGCGTCCGTCTCCAACCGGCTGAGGAGGGCTCGCACGCGGTCGGTGTCGCGCCGGGCGCGGACGGCGGCCAGGCGCGCGATCTGACGCGCCTCGACCTCCGGGGCGACCTTATGGATCTCGATCTGCAGGCTTTCCGCGGGCTCGATGAACTTGTTGACGCCAATCACCGGCTGCTCCCCGGTCGCCTTGCGGGTGGCGAATTCGTAAGCCGAGTTTGCGATCTCATGCTGAAAATAGCCTTCCTCGATGGCCGCGATCGCCCCGCCCATGGCGTCGACTTTCTTCAGAATGTCCCAAACCTGCGCTTCGATCTGGTTGGTCAACGCCTCCACATAATACGATCCTCCGAGCGGATCCGCCACGTGGGCCACCCGCGCCTCGTCGGCGATGATCTGCTGCGTGCGCAGCGCGACCTTCATCGCCTGTTCGGAGGGGATGGCATAGGCTTCATCCATCCCGTTGGTGTGGAGCGACTGGGCGCCCCCCAGGACCGCGGAGAGGGCCTGCAGCGCCGTCCGCACGATGTTGTTGAGGGGCTGGGCTTTGGTCAATGTCGCGGCCGCGGTCTGACAGTGGAAGCGGAGACGCATCGCCTCCGGTGTCTGTGCGCCAAATCGCTCCTTCATCAGCTTGGCGTAGATCCGGCGAGCCGCGCGGAACTTGGCGATCTCTTCGAAGAAGTCGGCCTGGGCGATGAAATAGAAAGCCAGCCGCGGCGCGAAGGCATCGACGGGGACGCCGGCGCGCACGACCTCCTCGACGTACGCGATCGCGTTCGCCATCGTAAACGCCAGTTCCTGAATGGCGGTCGCCCCCGCCTCGGAGATGTGATACCCGCTGATGTTGATCGGATTGTATCGCGGCAGATGCCCGGCGCAGAACACGATCATGTCGCGGACAATCCGCATCGAGGGGCGAATGGGGAAAATCCATTCCTTCTGGGCGATGTACTCCTTGAGGATGTCCGTCTGCGCCGTCCCGGAGAGGGTCTCCGGCGGACAGCCGCGCGTCTCGGCCACCGCCACATACATGGCGAGGAGGATCCACGCCGGAGCATTGATCGTCATCGAGACCGAGATGCGTCCCAGATCGATGCCGTCGAAGAGATCCTCCATATCGTCGATCGTGTCGACGGCGACGCCTTCGCGCCCCACTTCGCCCCGTGACCGGGGGTCGTCGGAATCGTAGCCCATGAGCGTCGGCATGTCGAAATCCACGGAGAGCCCGGTCTGGCCCTGCGTCAGGAGATAGTGGAATCGCCTGTTCGTGTCCGGGCCGGTGCCAAAACCGGCGATCTGCCGCATCGTCCAGAGCCGGCCCCGGTACATCGTGGGATACGGACCTCGCGTGAACGGGTACCGGCCGGGCAGGCCGATCTCGTCGACCGGCGTCCCGGCCAGATCTTC
>DASUDA010000014.1:0-2167 GCA_036275835.1 bacterium
CCCGTCTCCCGCAGACTCCACCATCCGCGAGGCGCTCTCAGGGAACCTCTGCCGGTGCACCGGGTACCAGAAGATCCTGGACGCCGTGCGGCGTGCATCCGAGCGGATGCGCGGGAGGGCCCGATGGGCCGGATCCTGATCGAGGGGTGCGAGACCGTCGTCACGATGGATGACGCGCGCACGGAAATTCCGGGCGGATCGATTCTCATCGACGGCGGCACGATCTCGGGGATCGGCCCCGGGATCCCCCCCCGGGGGGCCGGCACCGCGCGCGTGGACGGCCGCGGAACCGTCGCCCTCCCGGGACTGATCAACACCCACCATCATCTGTATCAGACGCTCACGCGCGTGCGGGCCCAGGATCAGCGCCTGTTCGGGTGGCTCCGGGCCCTCTATCCGGTGTGGGCCGGCCTCGATGAAGAGTGGGAGCGGGCCGCAGCGCGCGCGGCTCTCGTGGAACTGGCCCTCTCCGGGTGCTCCACGACGGCCGATCACCATTACCTGTTCCCGGCCGGTAGCCCGAGGGTGCTGGCGGCCGAGGTGGACGCAGCCCGGGACATCGGGCTGCGGTTTCATCCCTCCCGGGGCTCCATGGACAGGGGCGAATCGCAGGGAGGGCTCCCTCCGGACTCGGTCGTTCAGGACACCGACACGATCCTGGCCGACACGGAGGAGGTCGTGCGGCGGTTCCATGATCCTTCGCCCGGCTCCATGCTCCGCCTCGCGGTAGCTCCGTGCTCGCCGTTCTCGGTAAGCGACCGGCTGATGCGGGAGTCGGCCGCTCTCGCCCGCCGCCTCGGGGTCCGGCTGCACACACATATCGCCGAGACGCCGGACGAGGAAGCGTACTGCACCCGGACGTATGGCTGCCGCCCCCTGGAATTGCTCGATGATCTCGACTGGCTCGGCCCGGACGTGTGGCTGGCCCACTGCGTGCACCTCGCGACCGCGGATATTCAGCGGATGGCCCAAAGCGGCGTGGCCGTGGCGTGGTGTCCCACGAGCAATCTGCGCCTCGGCTCCGGCATCGCGCCCGTAAGCGCGCTACGGGAGGCAGCCGTCCCGGTGGGGCTCGCCGTAGATGGCTCGGCCTCGAACGATGCCGGCCATATGCTCGCGGAGGCGCGGCTGGGCATGCTGGTGGCGCGGGTACACCCGCACGGGTGGATGAGCGCGCGTGAGGCGCTCTGGATCGCCACCCGCGGAGGGGCATCCTGCCTGGGCCGCGACGACATCGGGTCTCTCGAAGTAGGGAAACGCGCCGACATCGCCCTCATCCCGGTTGACGGCGTCGCGGCGGCCGGTGCCGAGGCGGATCTCGTGGCCGCGGCCGTGTACTGTGCGCCGCAGCGCGTCCGCCACCTGTTCGTGAACGGTCGGTCCGTGGTGCACCGCGGGCGTCTCGTCACCGCCGACGAGGACGAGATCGCCGAGACCGCCAGACGCCTGGGCCGCCGCATTCTGGCGCGGAGCGCCGGGAGGATCCCGACGTGAGCGTCCGCACCCAACCGGTGACGCGGGGGGGGGTGGGCGAAGACGCCGCTCGGGTGGACGCCATTCCCAAGGTCAAAGGCGCGTTCCTGTTCGGCAGCGACCTGTGGGCCGAAGCCATGCTGTGGGGCTATACGGTGCGCAGCCCTCACCCTCACGCCCGGATTCGGGCGATCAACGTCGCCGCCGCCGTGGCGCACCCGGGCGTCGCGGCGGTCCTGCTGGCCCAGGACGTCCCGGGCAAGAAGACGTACGGGCTGGAGTTTGCCGATCAGCCCGTCCTGGCGTGGGAGCGCGTCCGGTGCTCCGGCGATCCGGTCGCGATCCTGGCGGCCACTGATCTGGAAACCGCCCGGAGGGCGGCGCAGAAGATCGAGGTCACCTACGAGATTCTCCCCGCGGTCGTGGACATGGAGCAGGCCCTGCGCCCGGATGCTCCCCGGGTCCATGAGTTCGGAAACGTGCTGCGCCACATCCACATCGTTCACGGCGACCCGGAGGCCTCCGCGGACGTGTGGGCAGAAGGGTACTACGAGACGGGGATGCAGGATCAGGCGGCTCTGGGCCCGGAGGCGGGAATGGCGCTCCCCGCCTCCGACGGAGGCGTCGACCTCTACGTGGCGACGCAGTGGCTGCACGTCGACAGGCAGCAGGTCGCGCCATGCCTCAACCTACC
>DASUDA010000015.1:0-8682 GCA_036275835.1 bacterium
GGTCCGCGGGTGCATCGTCGTCCGCCCCTACGGATACACGATCTGGGAGCTGATGCAGCACGCGCTCGACCGGCGGTTTAAGGCCACGGGCCACACCAACGCATACTTTCCCCTGTTCATTCCGCAGAGTTTCCTCGCGCGCGAGGCGGAGCACGTCGAGGGGTTCGCCCCAGAGGTGGCATGGGTGACACGGGGCGGCGGCGAGGAGCTCAGCGAGCCCCTGGCGGTCCGACCAACCTCGGAGACGATCATCGGCCACATGTATGCCCGCTGGATCCGGTCCTATCGCGATCTCCCGCTGCTGATCAACCAGTGGTGCAACATCGTGCGGTGGGAGAAGGCGACCCGGCCGTTTCTCCGCACGACCGAGTTCCTCTGGCAGGAGGGTCACACGGCGCACCGGACCGTGGAGGAGGCCGAGGCGGAGGCACGCCAGATGCTGGAAGTCTACCGGGACTTCGTCGAGACCGACCTGGCGATCCCTGTTCTGTCGGGGCGGAAGCCGGAGAGCGAAAAGTTTCCTGGAGCGGTGCGATCGTACACGATAGAGGCGCTGATGCCAGACGGCCAGGCGCTGCAGTCCGGCACGTCGCATAACCTGGGCCAGAACTTCGCGCGCGCGTTCGATATCAAATTCCTCGACAGCGACAACGTCGAAAAGCACGTGTTCACGACCTCGTGGGGGCTCAGCTGGCGGGTGCTGGGTGGGCTGATCATGGTTCACGGCGACGATCGTGGCCTGGTCATTCCTCCGAAGGTTGCCCCATTCCAGGCGGTCATCGTCCCGATTCTCACCGGAGCGGGACAGGGTGACGTCCTGGCTGCCGCCCGTTCGCTGGCCACCCGGCTGGCGGCAAGCGTGCGGGTCCGCCTGGACGACAGGACGGAGGTCACGCCGGGGTGGAAGTTCAACGACTGGGAGATGCGCGGCGTCCCCCTGCGCATCGAAGTGGGACCCCGCGACATCGCGCAGCGGCAGGTCGTCCTGGTCCCGCGGGTGGGGAAAGGGCGGCGCGCCGCGCCGGTAGACAGCGTTGAGGAGGACGTGACGGCCGGGCTCGAGGAAGTGCACCAGGAGTTGTTCCGGCAGGCGAAGGCGTACCTGGACAGCCACATCGTGTCCGCTTCCACTCGGGACGAATTCGTCGCGGCCATTGCGGCCCGCCGTGGGTTCGTTCGCGTCCTATGGTGCGGCGGCGAGGACTGCGAGCGGATGCTCCGGCGGGACAGCGGCGCTTCTCCGCGCCTGATCGCCGATGATCCGGCAGAGGGGCCCTGCGTCGCCTGCGGCAGCCCTGCGCGCGTGGTCGTGTACTACGCGCGTGCCTACTGACGAGCCATGATTCAACAAGACAAGATCTCTCCTCGCCGGCGGTTGTGGGTGGTCCTGCTCGCCGTGGTCCTGGGAGGCGTGGCCGCGGTGGCTGTGGTGCGGGGATGGCTCGCTCCCCTCCAAATACTCCCCCCACCTCCTTCTCTTCCGTCCGGGAACGGGGTCCTCGTGGGCCACCCCGCTCCCGACTTTACGCTTCCTTCCCTGTCCCCGAGCGCCGCAACGGGCGCCGCATCGACCGGTGCGCTCGCGCTCCGCTCATTGAGGGGAAAGCCGGTTCTCCTGAACTTCTGGGCGTCCTGGTGCGCACCGTGCCGGGCGGAGATGCCGCTCCTCGTCCGCCTGTATAAAGTGTACGGCCCCCGGGGCGTGGTCTTCGTCGGGGTGAACGTTGAGGACGAGGCGGCGGATGCCCGCCGGTTCATGGCTCAATATCACATGGACTTTCCCGTGGTCCGCGCTCCTGACCACAAGATCATGACCGCTTACGGCCTCGTGGGCCTGCCCACAACGGTCTTCATCGGCCCTGACGGCGTGATTCGAGGCAGTGAGGTGGGCGGCTTCATCGGCCCCGACGGTGAGAAGGCGCTCACACGCATGCTGGATTCCGTGCTTCCGTAACGTCCCGCAGGAAATCGCGCACCGCCGTCTAAAAGCGACAGACAGCGCAGGAACACCACAGAGTTGGTCTAGCCTATCCTTTGTCCCAGGTTTCGGGGGTGAGAGATGTTTTCGCGTTACCTGCTGGCTGGAGCGGTGATGCTGGCCAGCCTCGTTCTCACCGGATGCACGGGGAGGCAGATCCTCGCGATGCGGCAGCACCCAGAACAGCCCGCGGGGGTCACCGGGCCGGCCGCGGCCACACCACCGCCTCCTGCGTTCACAGGGCCAGCGGTCGCCGCGACGACCGACTATCCCAAGAACCCTAACTCCCCGCGCCCACAGCCGCCTGCGCAGTTTGCGTCCCTGAAGGCTTCGGTGGCTGCCACGGCGGCCAACCTCGCGAAGGGCAAGGACATTTACACGACAAACTGCGCGATCTGCCACGGGGCGAGTGGCGCAGGCGACGGCGCGGGGGGTGCATCGCTCAATCCGAAGCCCGCCAACTTCCATACCCCGATCCATACGAAGCTACCCGACGGGTATTGGTTCTGGCGCCTGTCGAAGGGTGGGGGAGTCCCTCCGTTTAACGCCGCCGGCTCCGGAATGCCGCCGTGGGAGAGCGTGCTGAGCCCCGAGCAGCGCTGGCTCGTCATCCTCTACGAGCACACCTTCTCCCAGACCAAGTGACGGAACCAACGCTCCCGACGTCTGTGGAGCGGGTGAGGGCCGCGCTGGCGCAGCGGGGTCTTCCGGTGGAGATCCTCGAGTTTCCCGAAAGCACGCGCACCGCGCAGGACGCGGCGAAGGCCGTCGGCACATCCGTCGCGCAGATCGTCAAATCCCTTGTCTTCGTGGCCGGCGGTCGCCCGATTCTGGTGCTGGCCTCTGGTCGCAACAGAGTCGATGCCCGCAAGGTCGCCCGCCTCGCGGGAACCGCGCGTGTGGAGAAGGCTACCGCCGAGATCGCCCGCGCGGCCACCGGGTTCAGCATCGGCGGCGTCCCGCCGGTGGGCCATCCGACGGTCTTGCCCGTGTACCTCGACGAGACCCTGCTCGCGCATCCCGTGGTCTACGCCGCGGCCGGGACTCCGCACGCCGTGTTCGCGATCACTCCCCCGGATCTCGCCCGCATTACACGCGCGGTCGTGGGAGACATCGCCGAGGAATAAACACCCGGCAGGCGGGGATGCGCAGCGCCGCACCACGAGTGGGGCGGACAGGAGGCTCAGCAATGGAACCGGTGAAGCTCACGGATAAGTTCGCCCTGTTCCACGAGTACTGGCGCCCGAAGATCGTCGGTGAGTTTAACGATTCCTACGTCAAGGTCGTGAAGTTCGAAGGCGAATTCGTCTGGCACCACCATGACGCAGAGGACGAGCTGTTCCTCGTCGTCGAGGGCCGGTTTCGCATGCGGTTCCGGACCGGCGACCGAGACCTCGGGCCCGGGGAGTTCATCATCGTGCCCCGAGGAGTGGAACACTGCCCCCGCGCGCTCACCGACGAGGTGCACGTCGTCCTGATCGAGCCAAAGACCACGCTCAATACCGGCAACGTGCGGAATGAGCGGACGGTGGCGCAGTTAGAGAGGATCTGACGCGCTTGACCCGTTCAGAAAACGCGTGCTATCATTCTTACGGACAATTGAATAGAACTGTCGTGGCCTTCGGGGCAGGGTGAGCCGGCGCGGCCGGCAATTCCCGATCGGCGGTAAAGCCCGCGAGCCCGTTCGCCTAGATGTGGACGGGCAGGATCTGGTGAAATTCCAGGGCCGACGGTACAGTCCGGATGGGAGAGGGCCGGAACGGTCTCATTTGTGTCGCCCCGAGGTGTCTCTTTCTCGGGGTGTTTTCATTTGGATGCGGTCGGGACCGATCAGGTTTACATGCGTGAAGCGCTTCACCTCGCGCGCCGTGGAGCGGGGGCGACGAGCCCCAATCCCATGGTCGGCGCCGTGGTCGTCTCAGCGGGCGAGATCGTGGGGCGTGGCTTTCACCCGCGCGCCGGCGAGCCCCACGCGGAGATCTTCGCCCTGCGGGATGCCCGGGCGCGGGCCCGTGGTTCCACGTTGTACGTCACGTTGGAGCCGTGCGCCCACTGGGGCCGCACCCCGCCCTGCACCCAAGCGATTATCGCGGCAGGCGTCCGCCGCGTGGTCGCCGCGATGGCGGACCCTGACCCCCAGGTCAGCGGCCGGGGCTTCCGCCGGCTGGCGGAGGCCGGGGTTGAGACGTGTGTGGGCGTGGTCGAGCGCGAAGCGCAGGACCTGAACGAAGCCTACGTCAAGCACCGCACGGTCGGCCTTCCGTTTGTGACGGCAAAGTGGGCGATGACGCTCGATGGGCGGATCGCCACCCGCACGGGGGACTCCCGCTGGATCTCGGGTGAGGCCTCACGCGCCATCGCGCACGAGATCCGCGCCACGTCGGATGCGATCCTCGTCGGCATCGGCACGATCCTCCGGGACGACCCAGCGCTGACCGCCCGGACACCCATCGGGCGAAATCCGCGGCGGATCGTGCTGGACAGCCGCCTCCGCATCCCCCCGAATGCGCGCGTGCTGGCGCGAGACGGCACGCCCGTGATCGTGGCCGCCACCGGGCGTGCGAGCCCGGAGGCCCGGAAGGCGCTGGAGGCTCGAGGTGTCGAGGTGCTGGTGGCCGACGGGCCGGATGCACGTGTCGACCTCGGGGCAGTCCTCCGCGAGCTGGGCCGGCGTGGGGTCATGAGCCTGCTCGTGGAGGGAGGCGGGACGGTCCACGGGGCGTTCGTGGATGCCGGACTCGTCGACAAGGTGATGATCTTTGTCGGACCGTTGATCGTGGGCGGGCCGGCGCCAGCACCGGTTGGCGGTGTCGGCGTGGAGGCCGTGGCTCAGGCCTGGCAGATTCAGCGCGCCACGATCCGCCAGGTGGAACAGGATGTGGTGATCGAGGGATATCTCTCTCGGCCGGCGCACGCCTCTCACCCGGCCGAGATGCCCCGCCCGGCGGAGGCTCGGACGGCCGCACCGCTCCAGGAGGGAGGGTCCGGGTGTTCACCGGCATCGTAGAGGGAACGGGCGCGGTCCGGGCTGTGCGTACCCAGGACGGCTCGGCGCGGCTTGTCGTGGACGCGGGAAAGCTCCTCCGCGGAACGCGGATCGGGGACAGCATCGCAGTCAACGGAGTATGCCTGACGGTCGTCGCCACAACCGCGACGACGTTCGAGGCCGACCTTTCGGCGGAGACGCTTGAGCGGACGACGCTGGGGGGGCTGCGGCCCGGTGGCGCGGTGAACCTGGAGCGGCCCCTGGCCATAGGGGACCGGCTCGGCGGCCATCTTGTGCAGGGGCACGTCGACGGAGTCGGTCGGGTGGTCGCCTGCCGGAAAGAGGAGGAGGCGTGGTTTCTCGAAATCGCCGCCCCTCCGCACGTGGGACGATACGTTGTGGAGAAGGGCTCAATCGCCGTTGACGGCGTCAGCCTGACCGTTACCGCCGCCTCTGGCGACAGGTTTACGGTCTGTCTCATTCCCCACACGTGTGCGGTGACGACGTTGGGGGCGCTCGGACCGGGCGCCGTGGTCAATCTCGAGGCCGACGTTCTTGCCAAGTACGTCGAGCGCCTTGTCGCGTCGTACGTACCGGACAGGACGCCGTCTCGGCCAGTCAAGGCCTCGGACCACTGGGAGACGGATGGAGCGGAAGATGCGTGAGCACGCGGATACCCCTTCCGTGTTCGTGACGGTTGAGGCGGCCGTCGACGCGATTCGGCGAGGCCGGTTCGTCATCGTCGTAGACGATGAGGACCGGGAGAACGAGGGCGATCTCGTCATGGCCGCCGAGCGCGTCACACCGGAGGCGCTCAACTTCATGCTGAAGTACGCGCGCGGCCTGATCACCGTGCCCCTCACCGCCGACCGGCTGGACGCACTCGATCTCCCGCAGATGGTCTCGCACAACACGTCCCACCAGGGGACGGCGTTTACCGTTTCTGTCGGAGCCCAGCATAAGATCACGACCGGGATCTCGGCCCACGACCGCGCCGCCACGATTCGCGCCCTGGTGGATCCCGCGACGCGCCCTGAGGATCTGAGCCGGCCGGGCCACGTGTTCCCGCTGCGCGCGACGCCCGGCGGCGTGCTGCGGCGGGCCGGCCACACGGAGGCGGCGGTGGACCTCGCGACGCTGGCCGGGTTAGCACCGGCGGGTGTCCTCTGCGAGATCATGAGCGACGACGGGACGATGGCGCGGCTTTCCGAACTTCAGGCCTTCGCCGCCCGTCACGAGATCCCGATCATCTCGGTGCGGGACCTGATCCGGTACCGGCTTCAGCGGGATCGGTTTGTGACGCGGGAGGGCGCCACCCGCCTCCCCACCCGGCTCGGAGAGTTCACCGTCGTCGTGTACCGGAACACGCTCGACGGCGCGAGCCACCTGGCCCTGACGCTTGGCGACCTGTCCGGCGACGCTCCGGTGCTGGTCCGGATGCACTCGGAGTGCCTGACCGGCGACGTCTTCGGCTCCCTCCGCTGCGACTGCGGTGAGCAGCTCCGGTCGGCACTCGGGGCGATCAGCCGCGAAGGCAGGGGGGCCCTCGTGTACATCCGGCAGGAAGGGCGGGGCATCGGTCTCACCAACAAGATTCGGGCGTACGCGCTGCAGGACGCGGGCAGCGACACCGTGGAGGCGAACGAGCTCTTGGGGTTTGCGCCCGACCCGCGCGACTACGGGGTCGGCGCTCAGATTCTGATCGATCTGGGGCTGCGCCGTATCCGCCTGTTGACTAACAACCCCGCGAAGCGGGTCGGCCTTGAAGGGTACGGCATCGAGGTGGTGGAGCGCGTCCCGATCGAGGTGCCGCCAAACCCCGAGAACTACCGGTACCTCGCCACGAAGCGCCACAAGCTCGGTCACCTGCTCACGCTCGACTAGGGTGGGCGGATGAGCGAGCCTCTCCGCGGCCGGCGCGACGGCGCCGGCCTCCGTGTCGCGGTCGCGGTGAGTCGCTTCAACGAAAACATCACACGCCGGCTACTCCACGGTGCGCAAGAGGCCCTGCGGCGGTGCGGGGTGGCCGACACCGCTGTGGACATCGCCTGGGCTCCCGGAGCCTTTGACCTTCCGGTGCTCGCCCAAGCGCTCGCTCGTTCAGGGCGCTACGACGCGATCGTCTGCCTGGGCTGCGTGATTAGAGGCGAGACCACCCACGATCGCTACGTGGCGCTGGGGGCGGCCATGGGCCTGGAGCGCGTATCGCTCGACGCCTCGCTCCCGGTGGCGTTCGGCGTCCTGACGACGCAAACGATGGAGCAGGCAGAGGCGCGGAGCGGTGGAGCGCATGGGAACAAGGGAGAGGAGGCGGCGCTGGCGGCGGTGGAGATGGCCACCCTGCTGCGCCAGATTCGGGCGCGGGCGACTCCCGATCCCGAGTGACTTTCACATCGTCTCATCGAATTCGTGAAACAGGAGGTCCGTCGTGTTGAACGCCCAGCTCGCCGCGCGTGAGACTCAGGGGAAGCCGGTGCGGGTCGGGGTCATCGGTGCCGGTCGGTTCGGCACGATGATCCTCTGCCAGCTCGCCGCGATGCGAGGGATGCGGCCGTCCGCGGTCGCGGAGATCAGCGCCGAGCGGGGGATGCGCGCCCTCGCCCACGCGGGGATCCCCGCGGAGGCGGTCGTCCGGGCCGGCGATACGCGCCGCATCAACGAGGCGATCGCGCGGGGCGTGCCCGTGGTCACGGAGGACGCACAGGCCCTGTGCCGGAGCGACGTGGATGTCGTCGTCGAGGCCACAGGCATCCCCGAGGTCGCCGCCGCCTCCGCCCTCGAAGGCATTCGTCACGGTAAACACGTCGTCATGGTCACTGTGGAGGCGGATGTCCTGGTGGGGTCCGTCCTGCGCCGCGCCGCCGACCGGGCAGGCGTGGTCTACGCGGCGGCGTACGGCGACCAGCCGGCGCTCATCCACGAACTGTACGACTGGGCGACGGCGCTCGGCTTCGAAGTGGTGGCCGCGGGAAAGGGCACAAAGTACCTCCCCGCGTACCGCCACGCTCCCCCGGACGGCGTGTGGGACCGCCTCGGGATCGGTCCGGGCGAGCGGAACGGTCTGAACCCCAAGATGTACAACTCGTTCGTCGACGGCACCAAGTCCGCGGTGGAGATGGCCGCGGTCTGCAACATGACCGGCCTCCGGCCCGACTGCCGCGGGATGCACTTCCCGCCGGCCGGGATCCAGAGCCTGCCGGAGGTCCTCAAGCCGCGCCGCGACGGCGGAATCTTGGAACACTCCGGCGTGGTCGAGGTCGTCAGCTCGATCGACCGGGACGGGCGGCCGGTCCCAGGCGACCTGCGCTGGGGCGTGTACGTCGTGATCACCTCACCGCGCCCGTACCTCCGCCGGTGCTTCGCCGAGTACGGCCTGCCGGTCGACCGCACGGGTACGTACGCGGCCTTCTATCGCCCGCACCACCTCGTCGGGATGGAGTTGCCCGTCAGCATCGCCCGGGCCGCGCTTGCCCACGAGGCGACGGGCACGCCGCTCCCTGTTCCCGTGGCGGCGGTGGTTTGCGCGGCCAAGCGGCCGCTCAAGCCCGGAGATGTGCTCGACGGCGAGGGCGGGGCGACGGTCTACGGCCTGATCGACGAGGCGGAGGTAGCGCGGAGCGAGCGGCTCCTCCCGATCGGCCTCTCCCACGGAGCCCGTGTTGTCAGGGCGGTCGCGGAAGACGGCCTCGTCACTCTCGACGACGTCTCCCTCGAGACC
>DASUDA010000016.1:0-2738 GCA_036275835.1 bacterium
GACGCGCGGCGTCGTCATGAGCCTCGCCTCTTTCAATGCACGCGACGAGACGATGACCTGGATGGGCGTGGGCAACGTGGAGGGAAGATTCGTCCGGGCCAGCCGCGAGGCGATGCTGCGGGAAGACCGGCGACGCGGCGATCGGCGAACGCGACAGCAACCTGTTGCGGTCGAGCGGCGCCGGGCCGAGCGGCGGCAACAGCCCCCATCCGAGTTCTTGCTCCTGCGGAGCGGTGTAGTCGGGAGCCACCTCCCGCCGCTTTACGCCGTCGTCCTCCCCGTCCTCCCCGGCGACACGCTGGTATTCGCCACGGACGGAGTGAGCCTACCGCCCTTGCAGGACGTGATTGTGGGCGATCGCCCGCAGGCGATCGCGGAACGGATTCTCTCCAGCCACAAGAAGGAGACGGATGACGCGCTGGTTCTGGTGGCGCGCTGGGTAGGACTCCCACAGTGAGCGAACCGCCGGCCGAGTTGCTGTCCCGGTACACAGCCGCGCTGAAGGACTACCTTCTCGGACGGGGCGAGGCCTCGTTGCAACACGCGTACGAGCTCGGCCGGAGCGCGCTCAGCGACGGGCTGGGGGTCCTGGAAATGGTGGCGATCCATCATCAGGCGATGGTGAGGATCCTCACCACGAACGGCGACCTGCGTGGCGCGCTTACGGCCGCGGGGCAGTTCCTAGCCGAGAGTCTCTCGCCCTTCGAGATGACGCATCGGGGATACCGGGAGGCCAACGCGGCGCTGCAGGCGAGCGAGAAACGCTATCGCGAGCTGTTCGAGAATGCGAACGACATCGTGTTCACGACGGATCTGACAGGGGAGCTGACCTCCGTCAACAGGACCGGCGAGAACCTGACCGGCTACCGGCGAGGCGAGGTCTCCTCCATGAACTTCTCGACGCTGGTGGCGCCGGAGCACCTTCCCGTCGCCCAACGCATGCTCAAACGAAGGCTCACGGGCGAGGTCGAAGGCATCCGGTACGAGATCGACATCGTGACTCGGGACGGGCGGCGGATCCCTGTAGAGGTGCACACTTCGGTGCTGTATCAAGAGGGCCGGCCGGTAGGAATCCAGGGGATCGCGCGGGATGTGACCGAGCGCAAGCAGGCGGAGCACGCGCTGCGGAGTCTGAACGAGCGGCTGGAGGAAGAAGCGAAGCGGATCGCCCACGCCCTCCACGATGAGGCGGGCCAGCTCCTCAGCTCGGTGCATCTTGCCCTGGAGGAGTTCGCGCACGAGCTCCCGCCGGGGGCTCGGGGGGGGCTCCATCCCATCAAGGAGCTCCTGGACCAGATTGAAGAAGAACTGCGCCGCCTGTCCCACGAGCTTCGTCCGACCATCCTCGATGACCTCGGGCTCCTGCCCGCACTGGAGTTCCTGGCCAACCGTGTGGCGAAGCGAAGTGGACTTGCCATTACCGTGCAGGGCTCGACGGAGGGGCGGCTGGCACCGCCGGTGGAGACGGCCCTCTACCGGAGCGTACAGGAAGCCCTGACCAATGTCGTACGGCACGCGCGGGCGACGCAGGTGTGCGTCGAGATCCGGCACGCGGAAGACGCCATCCAGTGTTCAATACGGGATGACGGCGCCGGCTTCGACGTCTCCACGGCTCTATCACGCCGGGGCGAACGCGGACTCGGCCTGACCGGAATCCGGGAGCGCGCAGGCGCCCTGGGCGGCACGCTCACGATCCGGTCGGCGCCCGGGCAGGGCACCGAGCTGCTCATCGCCATCCCCCTGGGGAGTTGAGATGTCGATCAGAATTCTCCTCGCCGACGACCACGCGATCTTCCGCCAGGGTGTCCGGGCGCTTCTGGAGCGCGAGGGATTCCATGTTGCCGGCGAGGCGGCGGACGGCCATGCGGTGATCCGGATGGCCGCGCAACTGACGCCCGACGTGGCCGTGGTCGATCTGGCGATGCCGATGCTCAACGGCCTCGATGCCGCCCGCGAGATCACACGTGTCTCTCCCCGCACGCGGACGATCCTGCTCACGATGCATACTGAGGATCCGTACGTGGCCCGGGCTCTCCAGGCCGGGATCCGCGGCTATGTGCTGAAGAGTCAGGCGGCAGAGGACCTGGTACAGGCCATCCGGGAGGTCGCCCGGGGGGCAGTCTACCTGAGTCCCGGCATCTCAGAGACAGTGGTCGAGGCGTACCTGGCCAAACGAGACCTTCCCCCTGACCCACTGACTCCGCGCGAGCACCAGGTCCTCCAGCTCATCGCTGAAGGGAAGACGACCAAGGAAGTCGCCGCCCTCCTCGGTGTGAGCGTCAAGACTGCCGAGTCTCACCGCATGCGGATCATGACCAAGCTGGACATCCACGAGACCGCCGGGCTTGTCCGGTACGCTATCCGTCAAGGTCTGGTTCGGCCCTAATTGAGGGCGAGCGCTATCCTAAAAAGTCGCGGCAGAAGCTGAGCTGCCGTCACTGTTCAGGGTGCTGGAAACTTGATCGCCAGGACCAAGCGGCCTGGCCTGTCCCGTTGCGACGATGGTCACGGCGGAGTTCGTGGCATTTGGGATATTGTAACTCCAAAACTTGCTGGCCGGCGGACTAAACCCCAAAGAGGAAAACGAGTCGGTAAACGTGTTCATCTCCTGATAGAACGCCCACTCCATGCTCTTGAGCTCTTGCAACGTGCTGTCCGCCCCGGCCTTGTAGGCCTTCTTGCGGGCGCCGAGATAGAGGGGCACCGCGGAGGCGACAAGAATCCCGATGATCGCGAGC
>DASUDA010000017.1:0-23854 GCA_036275835.1 bacterium
TGCCCGGCGACCGCTCCGTGGAGGCCGGCGCGCTCTCCACGGCGCGCTCAGCGCGCGGCGGGGGTGCGGCGTGCACCGGCTCGCCCGCGTCCGTGCGGGCGGCGGCGTCGGGCCCGGAGGGTCCCTCGGGATGTTCCTCCCGCCCGGTCGGGCGCGCGAGTTCCGTCTCGCCCGGCTCGGCGTCCCGGTCATCCTCATCGAGGAGCACAGGGATGGCCGTGGCTGTGGCGGCCGTCTCTGGCGCGCGCCGTCCCGGAGCCTTCCGCTCCGCAGCCAGTTTGATGCGATCCAGTAATCTCCCCAGGTACTGCACCAGGAACTGCCGGGCGGAGTCTTCGGTGACCATCGGAATGGCGGGATCCACCTCGAGGCGGTAGAGGACCTCGGTCCCGTCCTCGCCGCTCTGCAGGGTGCAGCGTCCCGAGAAGGTGCGCAGAGTGCCGCGGACCTGGCTGACTTCCAGCATCGTCGGCGGGCGGAGGGAGACCCGCTGTACGGACTCGACCGGCAGTCCGGCGAAGTATCCGGACAGAGCGATCACCTGGGTCGTCCCCCTCTTTTCGACCGCGTCCGCGGCCATCCACAAAGGGGCTCCGTACCGAGGGAGATGTTCCACGCGCGCCAGGTACGCGAAGACGTGCTCGCACGACGCCCGGATCACCCGGCGCGCCTCGATCACCAGGATCGGCGGAGCGGGGGAAGCGCTCAGGCCAGCTCCTTCCGGACCCGCCGGGTCCCCTCCACCATCGCCGTGAGCTTCGTGGCCGCCTCGTCCACCGTGCGGGTCTTGAGCCCGCAGTCGGGCGAGACATACACCTGGGGAAGGGGGATCACCTTGAGGCTGCGACGTATCCCCTCGGCCACCTCCTCGGGGGACTCGGCCCGGTGGCTGTGCGCGTCGATCACCCCGAGCCCGATGTCCTTCGTGAACCGAGGCGAGCGGAAGGTCTCCAGCAGCGCGAAATCGTCGTTCTTGAGGGCGAGGTCGATCTGGCGCACCGACAGGCGCAGCATGGCCGGGTAGATCCGGGGCACGTCGCCGTAGCAGACGTGGGTGATCGTGTACGCGGTGAGACCGCGGGTCACGATCTCCATCGCCTCGGCGGCGAGCTCGAAGTCTTCCTCGGGGCGGGTGTGGATCGCCGGCTCATCGATCTGGATGTACCGGGCGCCCGCCCTCTCCAGATCCACGGCTTCGTCATGGATCGCCCGGGCGAGTTCCAGCACGAGCTCCCGGCGCGTCGGGTAGTACTCGTTGAATGACCACTCCGCGATCGTATAGGGGCCGGTCAGCATCCCTTTGACCGGCCGCGACGTGAGCCCCTGGGCAAACCTGAACCACTCCACGGTCACCGGCCCGCGCCGCCCCACCGGCGCGACGACGGCCGGTTTGGGATAGTACCGGTTTCCGTACGAGCGCACGAGCCCGGCGATCTCAAACCCGTCCATCCGATCGGCGAAGAACGCCACCATGTCGCCCCGATACATCTCCCCGTCGACCAGAATGTCGATGCCGATTTCCTCCTGGCGCCGGATCCACTCCTCGGTCGCCCGGCGCTCGAGCGCCGCGAGGCCCTCGGGATCGAGTTGCTTCCGGGACGTCTTCCGCCGCGCCTCCAGGAGATAGGGCGGTTTGGGGAAGCTGCCCACCGTGGTCGTGAGGAGAACCGGCTCCGTCATGCTGCACCCTCCCCGGCGCGGCGCACGCCGGCCACCAGCGCCTCCAGTTTCCCGCGCGCCACCCGGCGGGGCAGAAACTCCAGGCCGGCGCTCGGCCCGACGTGCAGGGAGGACGCCGGTACGATCTCGGCCGCCCGCCGGCACGCCGCGGCGATCTCGTCCGGGATCTCCAGGCGCGTATTCCGGGCGTCGACGATCCCGAGCCCTAGGTCTTTTGTGAACCGGGCCCGGCGGATCACCTCCCAGTTGCGCGCCCCGGCCACAAAGTCGAGCCCGAGAACGTCCACGGGGAGGTCGAGGATCGCCGGGTAGAGACCGTCGATGTGGCCAAAGTAGGTGTAGAGCGCGCGCCGGCTGTCCACGCCGTCCCAGAGCGCCTCCATGGCCCGCCGGAACACCGGAAAGCGATCGCGCTGAATCAGCAGCCCGGGCTCGTCCACCTGAATGAGGGTCGCGCCCGCTCTGGCGAGCGCCCGCAGCTCGGAGTTCAGGGCGGCGGCCAGGGCCATCACCAACTGGTCCCCGTTGCCGTAGAACTCGTCCCGGCTGAGCACGGCCAGGGTCAATGGACCGGTCACGACGGGCTTGACCGGCCGGGGGCTGTGCGCGGCGGCGAAGGTGTAATCGGCCGCGGCGATCGGTTCGCGCCACGTCACCTCGCCCGTCACCACGGGCTGCCGGTAATAGATGTTCGTGTCGAAGTAGCGCTGCAGACCGTTGACCGCGAACCCGGTCAGTCTGCGCGCGAAATAGGTGAGCCCGTCCTCCCACCGGATCTGGCCATCCGTCACGACATCGATCCCGGCCTCGGCCTGCTCGCGCAGCACCTCGATCGTCACCTCATCCTCGACGCGGTGGAGGTCGTCCCGGGACATTTCGCCCCGCTGCACCTTCTCGACGCTCGTCCGCCACCGTCCGGGGGCGGGAGGATCCGGGATCTTGGGGTAGTTTCCGACGACGGTCGTCTTCACGCTCTTCCCCTCCGCGCGGTCAGGCGAGGACTTCTCGGGAGATGATGAGCCGCTGGATCTCCGAGGTCCCCTCTCCAATCTCGCACAGCTTCACGTCCCTGTAGATGCGCTCGACGGGATAGTCCTTGATGAACCCGTACCCGCCGTGAATCTGCACGGCCCGGGCGGCGGCTCGGGCCGCGGCCTCAGAGGCGAAGAGCTTTGCCATCGAACCCTGAAGCTTGGCCGGCAGCCCGCGCCAGGCCCGCGCGGCGGCTTCCATGACGAGAAGTTCGGCCGCGTCGAGCTCGGTGGCCATATCGGCCACCATCCACTGGATGGCCTGGAACTCCGCGATGGGCTGGCCGAACGCGCGGCGCTCCCGCGCGTAGGCGACCGAGGCGTCCAGGGCGGCTCGCCCGAGCCCCAGCGCCATCGCGCCGATGCCGATCCGGCCGCCTTCGAGGACGCGCACCGCGTCTCGGAATCCTTCCCCGGGAGCGCCCAGCATCTGCGTCTCCGGGACTTCACAGTCCTCCAAAATGACCTCCGCCGTGTCGCTCGAGCGCACGCCGAGTTTGTCCTCGTGCTTCCCGACGCGGAGGCCCCGGGTGCCCTGCTCGACGACGAACGCCGAGATCCCGCGGCGACCTGCGCCCGGATCTGATCGCGCCATGACGACGTAGACTCCGGCGATGCTTCCCTGCGTGACGAACACCTTCGTGCCGCTGAGCACCCACCGGTCCCCGCGCCGCACAGCCCGCGTCGTGAGCGCCCCGGCGTCGCTGCCCACACCGGGTTCGGTGAGGCACCACGCACCCAGCGCCTCGCCCGAGGCCAGCCGCGGGAGGTACGCCCGCTTCTGGTCGGCGCTCCCGGCCAAGACGATATGACCGGCGCACAGGGAGTTGTGGGAGGCCACGCTGAGGGCGATCCCGCCGTCCCCCCAGGCCAGCGCTTCGATTGCGAGAGCCATGCTGACCGTGTCCACCCCGGAGCCGCCGAACTCCGCGGGCACGCTCATGCCCCACAGGCCCAGCCGCGCGAGTCGGGGAATCAGTTCGCGAGGAAACACCCCCTCCGCGTCCCACCGGCGGGCATGCGGGCGCAGTTCGCGGGCCGCGAACTCGCGCACCGTCTGGTGAATCAGACGCTGGTCCTCGGTGTACTCGATCCGCACGCGCCCGCCTCCGGAGGCGAGGTCTGGGGCAATGAAAAAGCCCCTCATGGGTTCAATGAGAGGCTCAGGGTTCCTCTCGGATACAGGGCCCGGGTGGTCCGGACCCGTTAGAACGGCGCTGCTTCGACCGCCTTGACCTCGGGAACCTGCTCCCGGAGCATCCGCTCGATACCGGCCTGGAGAGTCATCATCGAGTACATGCATCCGACGCACGAGCCCGCCAGCCGAATCTGGACGACCCCGTCCACAATGTCCACGAGTTCAATGTCTCCCCCATCGGCCTGGACGGCGGGCCGAATGGTATCGAGGACCTGCTGCACTCGGTTGTGCAGGTCGGTCGTCTCGGCTGTTGCCCCTCCCACGAGCTGTTCCATGCGTGCTGCCTCCCGCGCCTGTCCCGTTAGGCCTTCGCTTCGGCCTCCCCGCAGGGCTCGGGCACTCCGGCTTCTTCCCGGGTCTTGAATGAGTGCCCGCAACCGCAGGTGGACACCGCGTTGGGATTGCGAATCGCGAACCCCGTCGCCGTGACGGAGGTCACGTAGTCGATCTCGGCGCCGTTGAGCAACTGCTGACTGGTCTTGTCGACGAGGACGCGGACGCCGCTCCGCTCGATCACCTGGTCGCCCGCCTCCGTCTCGGAAGCGAACGTCATCCCGTACGAAAACCCGTCGCAGCCGCCCGGTCGGACGAACACCCGCAGAGAGAGATTCGGGTCGTCCTCCTGGGCGAGCAGTTCCTTCAACTTCGCGACCGCGTGATCTGTGAGGGTGATCATCCCGCACATCCTTCCTTGCTGACTGGACGCTCAGACACTCCCCCGCGCCCGATTCTACGCGCGCAAGAAGGGTTTGTCAAACCGACCCGCCCATGCTACTATAGTTCGGTCGGACTTGGTCGTCACCCGCAGGCTCGGCGCGGGGAGCCCTGGAGGAGGCCCTCAGGATGCTGCGGACGCTCGCTCCCATGAAGGTCATCACCGATACCCTGACGGTCTTGACCCGGGATCGGATCGAGGTCCAGGACCTCACCGACATGATCGCCCGCCTTCCCGGAGTCGACGAGATTTCCCACGGCTTCATCTTGCTCCACAGCCTCCACACCACGACGGCGCTGTTCATCAACGAGTTCCAGGAGGCCCTCGTCCACGACATCAAAACGTTTCTCCGGCGGCTCATCCCTGAAGGGGAGGATTACCGGCACAACGATCCCGCCTTCTCGGACTGCAGCCGGGGAAACGCGTGGAGCCACCTCGCCACGCTCGTTCTCGGGCAGACGCTCCAGGTCCCCATCGAGCAGGGTCGGCTGGTGCTCGGGACCTGGCAGCGCATTCTGTTCTGCGAACTGGACGGGCCTCAGGCCCGCCGCCTGTACGCGCAGGTGATGGGGGTCTAGTTCTCCTCGGATTTTACTCGATCGGCAGCTGAGCGTTGGCCCAGGCGAGGATCCCGCCCTTCAAGTTCACCGCCTTCTCGAAGCCCGCGGCCCGCAGCATCGTGACGATCTTTCCGCTCCGGCTCCCGGACCGGCAGTAGACGACCGCCGGGATCTCAGGGTCGATCTCCGCCAGACGCGCCGGCACGTCCGTCATCGGGATGAGCCGGCAGCCCGGGATGTGGGCTTCCTCGAACTCCCAGGGCTCGCGCACGTCGACCAGTTGGGCACCGCCGTCGAGCATCTCCTTCGCTTCGGCCGGGAGCACCTCGGGAATCACCGTGGCCGGGGCGGCCCGATCGTGGGCCGGCATCCCGCAGAACTGCTCGTAATCGATCAACGCGTGAATCGTGGGCGCATCGCCGCAGACCGGGCACTCCGGATTGCGGTTCCACCGGACGACGCGCGTCTCGCCTTCCAGCGCGTCGAAGATCACCAGCCGGTTGGCCATGGTCTCGCCCACGCCGAGCAGGATCTTCAGGACCTCGAGCGCCTGGCGCGCCCCCATCGTCCCGCAGAGCGCGCCGAGGATCCCGCCTTCGGCGCAGCTCGGTACCATGCCCGGGGGAGGCGGCGTGGGGAAGAGGCACCGGTAGCAGCCCCGCCCCGGAAGAAACGTTGTGGCTTGGCCCTCCCACTTGAGGATGCTCGCGTCCACCAGCGGCTTGCGCAGCAGCACGCACGCGTCGTTCACGAGGTAGCGGGTCGGGAAGTTGTCGCTCCCGTTCACGACCACGTCGTAGGGTGTGATGATCTCCCACGCATTGGCGCTCGTCAGGACCGTCTGGTGCGGCACCACCGTCACGTCCGGATTGAGCCCGCCGATCGTCTGCCGCGCCGACTGCGTCTTCGGCTGTCCCAGCGCCGGTGTGGTGTGGAGAATCTGGCGGTGCAGGTTGGAGAGATCCACCTGATCTCCGTCCACAATCCCGAGCGTCCCCACGCCTGCCGCCGCCAGGTAGAGCGCCACGGGGGAGCCCAGCCCGCCGGCGCCGATGATCAGCACCTTCGAGCGCAGCAACCGGGCCTGGCCGTCGATCCCCACTTCCTCCAGGATCAGCTGGCGCGCGTACCGCTCCATCTGCGGCCCGGTAAGAATCTGGGGCGGTAACCGCCTCTCCTCTACTCTGGTCGTCGCCATTCTGTCGAACCTCCTCCGAGCGTTACCCTTACGATAGAAATTCCCACTGGGCCTGTCAAGGAACCCGCCGTCCGAACCCGTCCCGAGCGCTGTCCAGAGCACTGTCGCGACCGCCGCACATTGGAAAACGACGGGAAGGTGCGCGGGCTTCCCGCTCCGTGTGCCGCTGCGCCCGCGGAGCGGGGGGTATAACACTCGCATGGAGCGTCCTCATCGCTCGGAATGCATGACGCGGCGGGCTGTCTCGTCCTGGCGCGCGCGAGTACGCTCATGGCGGAGGCGCTCCGCACGAGAGATGCATGGTCCCGGTGATATAATGGGCTCTGCGCAGGCCTGGGAAGGCCACCGGGGAGGAGCGCACGCGATGAACGATGACCTGTATGACATCACGATTATCGGCGGGGGGCCCGTCGGGTTGTTCGCCGCGTACTACGCGGGCTTCAGGACGCTCCGAACCAAGATCGTGGAGAGCCTCGACGCGATGGGGGGGCAAGTCACGGCGCTCTATCCGGAGAAGTGGATCTACGACGTGGCCGGATTTCCCCGCATCATCGGACGGCAGCTCGTCGACAACCTCGTGGAGCAGGCGATGCAGTACCACCCGGCGGTCTGCACGGGAGAGACGGTGGGGAAGCTCACGCGCGAGGCGGACGGCACGCTGCGCCTCGAGACCAACCGGGCCACACACGCCACCCGGGTGCTGCTGATCACCGCCGGGATCGGGGCGTTCCATCCCAAGACGTTCAAGAACCCCTTGATCGACGCGTTTGAGGGGAAGGGTCTCTACTACTTCGTCAGGAGCTTCCAGGATTTCAAGGACAAGCGCGTGCTCATCGCCGGCGGAGGCGACTCCGCCGTGGACTGGGCCAACGGCCTTGTCGGCATCGCCCGCGAGGTCACGATCATTCACCGGAGGGATCAGTTCCGGGCGCATGAGGACTCGGTGCAGAAGATGCTGCACTCCCCCGTGCACGTCAAGGTCTTCTACGAGCTCCGCCGCCTGGAGGGGGACGGCCGCGTGGAGCGCGCGGTGATCTACCAGAACAAGACCAACGCCGACGAGACCATCGAGGTCGATGCCGCGATCGCCTCCCTCGGCTTCCTGAGCACCCTGGGGCCGATCCAGGAGTGGGGGCTCGAGCTCGATCACGACAGCATCCGCGTCACGACGCGCATGGAGACGAACCTGCCGGGCGTGTACGCGGCGGGAGACATCGTGACGTTTCCGGGGAAGGTGAAGCTCATCGCGACCGGCTTTGGCGAGGCCGCGACCGCGGTCAACAACGCGGCGGCCTATATCAACCCGAAGGCCAGCGTCTTCCCGGGCCACAGCAGCTCGCAGGACGTGCACGCCAAGCAGAAGGAAGCGGCCGCAAAGACATCATAACCGTGGAGCGGGTCGGAGATCGCTGCGTCAGGAAGTGGCGGCGGCGGTCACCTGCTCGTCGGCGTGGTAGCTGCTGCGGACGAGCGGACCTGACTCGACGTGGCGGAAGCCCAGCGCCATCCCTTCGCGCTTGAGCGCAACGAACTCGTCAGGGTGGTAATAGCGGGCGATCGGCGCGTAGTCCCTGCCCGGGCTGAGATACTGGCCGAGCGTCAGGATATCGCACCCCACGGTCCGCAGGTCCCGCATCGTGTCGAGTACTTCGTCCCACGTCTCGCCGAGCCCGACCATCATCCCGCTCTTGGTCAACCCGCCGCGGGCCCACGTCTTCGCCCGGGCGAGAAGATCCAGGGACCGCCGGTAGTTCCCCCCGGCGCGGACGGCCCGGAACAGGCGCGGCACGGTCTCGATGTTGTGGTTGAGAATGTCGGGCTCCGCCTCGAGCACGACACGGAGAGCCTCGGCGTCCCCTTTGAAGTCCGGAATGAGGACCTCGACCGAGCAGCCGGGCACGCGTTCCCGGATGAGCCGGATCGTCCGGGCAAACATCCCCGCGCCGCCGTCTCTCAGATCGTCCCGGTCGACGGACGTGATCACCGCGTGCCGCAGCGCCATCGCCGCGACGGCCCCCGCCACGCGCTCGGGTTCCCGGACGTCCAGTTCGGTCGGGAGGCCGTGGGCGATGGCGCAGTAGGCGCAGTGCCGGGTGCAGACGTTCCCCAGGATGAGGAACGTCGCCGTGCGCCGCTCCCAGCAGTCGCCGATGTTGGGGCAGCGGGCCTCCTCGCACACCGTGTGAAGCGCCTGCGTGCGCATGATCCCGACGAGCTCCCGGAAGTTGGGGCCGGCCGGGAGCCTCACCTTGAGCCATTCGGGGCGCCGCTCAACGTTCGCCATCGCGTTTAGAACTCCGGAGAGTCGCCGACTGGCGCAAACTCCGCCAGTTGCTGCTTGATGTGATTGAGAAACTGCATCGCGACCGCCCCGTCGAAGATCCGGTGGTCGAACGCCAGCCCGAGGTGCATGATGTCGCGGATGGCGATGCCCTCTCCGACGACGGCCGGCCGTGCCACGATCGCATCCGCAGACAGGATCGCCGCCTGCGGGTAGTTGATGATCGGCATCGAGAAGATCGACCCGAACACGCCGGGGTTGGTCAGCGTGAACGTCCCCCCGGAAACGTCGTCCAGCGTCAGTTTCCCCTGGCGCGCGCGGCCGACCACCGCCTCGATCTCCCGGGCCAGCCCGACGACGCTCCGCTGGTCCGCGTCCTTGATCACAGGGACGATCAGCCCGTCGGGGACCGCGACGCCCACGCCGATGTGGATCGCCTGCTTGTAGACGATCCCCTCCGGCGCAAACGTGGAATTGACGACGGGAAAGGCCCTGAGCGCCCGCGACGCCGCCCTCACGACGAACGCGGTGATGGACACGTTGACACCCTCCCGGGCCTGCCACGCGGCCTTGTGTGCCTCCCGGTGGCGGACGAGGGTGGTGAGATCGACTTCGACGACCCCGTAGGCGTGGGGGATCTCCCGCTTGCTTCGGGCCATCCGCTCCGCGATCGTGCGGCGGAGAGCCGACAACGGGTGCAGTTGATCGCCGGGCGCCCGAGGGGGTGCCGGCGCGCCAGGAGGGGCGGCTGCCGCGGCGGGTGGGGCAGGCGACGGTCCCCGTGTCGCCGCCGGGGGAGAGGGGACGCCGGCCGGCGCAGGGACTCGCACCCGAACGTCCTGACCCACGCCGGACGCGGCGGCCGGAGGGACCGCCCGGTCGCGTGTCTCGAGATAGCGGAGCACATCATCTTTCGTAATGCGCCCGCCGGTACCGCTCCTCTCAATCGCCTCCAGTTCCTCGGGCGCGATGTGATGCTCTTCCACCAGGCGCCGGACGAGGGGAGAGAGACGCCCCGCCTGATCCCGCGCGCGCCCCGCCGCGGGCGCGCGTGTGGGCGCCGCAGCGCGTTCGCCGTCCGGGGATGCGGGGCGGGCTGCCGCCGGAAGAGCGCCGGGCGAGCTCCGTCCCGCCTCGGCCACCGGCGGGGAGGCCGCCGCGGTCTTTGACGCCGCCGCCTCCTCGATGAGAGCAATCGCGGTTCCCGCCGCCACCGTCTGGCCTTCCTCGATGAGGATTTTCTGGAGCACGCCGGCGACCGGCGACGGCATCTCCACGTTGACCTTGTCCGTGATCACCTCGACGAGCGGCTCATACTTGGCGATGGCCTCGCCGGGGCTCTTGAGCCACCGGCCGATCGTTCCCTCGTGCACGCTCTCACCGAGCTGGGGCATCTTGACCTCGGTCGGCATCAGGGACCCCCCCGGTGGACGTCCGGCCGCGGGTTAGTAGGACACCAAGCTCCGGGCGGCCGCGGCGATTTTGTCGGCGGTAATCATGAACCAGTCCTCGAGCGCCGGGGAAAACGGAACGCCCGGGACGTCGGGACCGCACAGCCGGGTCGGCGGGGCGTCGAGGTGCGCGAACCCTTCCTCCGCGATCGTGGCCGCGATCTCGGCGCCGAATCCCCCGAATCGATTGTCTTCGTGGACGATGAGCGCCCGGCTCGTCCGGGCCACCGAGTCCAGGATCGTGCGCGTATCGAGCGGCCGGAGGGTGCGGACGTCCACGACCTCCGCCTCGATCCCGTCGCGACTCAACTGCTCCGCCGCCTGAAGCGATTCGTGCACCATCAGACCATACGCGACGATGCTGAGGTCCCGCCCGCGACGCCGGATCTCGGCCGGCCCGATCGGCACCGCCGCGTCCCCGTCCGGCACGTCTCCGCGAATCAACCGGTACATCTTCTTGTGCTCCAGATAGAGCACCGGGTCCGGATCGCGGATGGCGGATTTGAGCAGGCCCTTCGCATCCGCGGGAGTGGACGGGACGACCAGCTTCAGACCCGGAACGTGCGCATAAAACGCCTCGATCGATTGGGAGTGATAGAGAGCGCCGTGCACCCCTCCCCCGTACGGCACGCGAATCGTGAGCGGGCAGCTGAAGTCGTTGTTGGAGCGGTACCGCAGCCGGGCGGCTTCGCTGACGATCTGGTCGAACGCCGGGTGAATGAAGTCGGCGAACTGGATCTCCGGCACGGGGATCAGCCCGTTCACGGCCATCCCGATCGAGACGCCGACGATGCAGGACTCCGCCAGCGGCGTGTCGAGCACGCGGGCCTCCCCGAACGCCTCAAACAGGCCATCGGTCACGCCGAAGACCCCGCCCTTCCGCCCGACGTCCTCGCCGAGGACGACCACACGATCATCCCGGGCCATCTCCTCATAGAGGGCGTCGTGGATCGCGTCGAGGAAGCGCTTATCGGCCATGGCGTGCGCGGGTCCCGGCTTCGTCGTAGACGTGGCGCGTCGCGGTGACGGGGTCGGCCGGGGGGGCGGCTTCGGCGATCTCGGTGCCCTGATCCACCTCGCGCCGAATCCGGGCTTCGATCTCCTTCTGCTGTGGCTCCGTGAGGACGCCCCAGGCGCGCAGCTCCTCGGTAAAGACGCGCACCGGGTCGTCGTGCTTGCTGCGCGCGATATCGTCTGCAGAGCGGTACTTTTCCTGGCGGTCGTCGCTGCTGTGGGCGGTCAGGCGGGGCACCGTGACTTCGAGCAGCGTCGGCCCATCCCCCCGGCGGGCGCGGGCGACGGCCTCGCGGGCCGCGCCGTAGACCTGCAGCACGTGGCTGCCGTCCACGGTCACGCCCGGCATCCCGTACCCCGGGGCGCGGGCCGACACATGGGGAACGCCCATCTGCATGCTCACCGGCACCGAGATCGCGTAACCGTTGTTCTCCACGACGAAGATGACCCCGAGCCGGTGCACCGCGGCGAAGTTGAGGGCCTCGTGAAAATCGCCCTCGCTCGTCGCCCCCTCGCCCAGCTGGGTCAGGCACACCTCGCCTGTTTTCCGCACCTTCGCCGCGTAAGCGATGCCGGCCGCGTGCAGCACCTGCGTGGCGACGGGGCTGCTGGTGGAGAGAATCTTGTGCCGCGAGTGCCCGTAGTGGCCCGGCATCTGCCGGCCGCCACTGCTCGGGTCGGTGGCCCGCCCGAGCTGGATGAGAAAAATCTCCGCCGGGGGCATACCCTTCAGGAGAACCCCCGCGACCGAGCGGTAAAACGGGACGAGCCAGTCCTTCTCCCGATCGATCGCATACACCGCGCCGACCTGGGCGCCCTCATGGCCCTGCCCGGAGATCACGAAGGCGGCTTGTCCGGACCTCTGCAGGGCCCACATCCGCTCATCGACCGCACGGGCGAGTCGAAGGTAGTAGTACATCTCCAGCAGGTTCGCATCACTGAGGCCCAGCGCTTTCGGTGTGATACCCTCGGGGGCCCTGACTGTTTTCACGTCTTTTGCGCTCATGACGTCATGCGGCCTCCCCTCTCCACGCGCGCCTGCGGCCTTGGTCCGCGAACCGACCTCAGTGTTCCGCATCGCGCGCAGGCCCTCCTCCACGGAGAGCCCTCTCCCCGCGATCCCCGCGTTTTCTTTATACCCGAAAAACCGTCGAGTGCGCCCACCGAAAACGCCGTGCGGTGGTCACCCGTGAATCGCGCGGCCGAGCGCACCCAGGGCCGCCTCGCGCACCGCTTCGGACAAGGTGGGGTGGGCGTGCACCGCCTGTCCGATCTCCAGCACCGTCGCCTCCAACGCCCGCCCCAGGACGCCCTCGGGCAGCAGTTCCGTGACCTGCGGGCCGGCCATGTGCACGCCGAGGATCTCGCCGAGGGTGCGATCGGCGACGATCTTCACGAGCCCCTCTCGCTGGTTGAGGATTGTGGCCCTGCCGTTCGCGGTGAAGGGGAACCGGCCGACCGCCACATCATGCCCCCGCTCGCGCGCCTGCTTCTCCGTCAGCCCCACGCTGGCCACCTGCGGTATCGAGTAGGTGGCGCGCGGCATCAACAGGGGGTCGAGCGGCTGCGGTGTGTTCCCCGCGATCGCCTCGACGGCGATCAGCGCCTCCGCGGACGCCACGTGGGCGAGGAGAAGCCCTCCGATGACATCTCCGGCGGCGTAGATGGACGGGACGACCGTTTGCATCCGGGCATTGACCGCGATACCGCCCCGCCCGGCTTCCAGGCCGGCCTGGTCGAGACCCAGCCCGTCGGTCACCGGCGCCCGCCCGAGGGCGACCAGGACGCACTCGGCGTTGATCGTCTCCTGTGCGTCCCCGGCGGCGAGGGTGACCCGCACGCCGTCCCCGACCGCCTGGGCTCCGGTGACGACGGTCCCGGTCCGGATCGCCGCCCCGCGGCGTTCGAGCGCCTTCGCCAGGACCGCGGCCACCTCCTCATCTTCCGCCGGAAGAATCGACGGCATCATTTCGATCAACGTCACCTGTACGCCGAAGGCGGCAAAGATGCTGGCGAACTCTGTTCCGACCGCCCCGCAGCCCAAGATGGCAATCGAGCGCGGCACCGCCGGGAGGCGGAGGGCGCCGGTGCTGTCGAGAACGCGGTCGTTGTCGATGGCAAGCCCGGGGAGGCTGAGAGGCCGGGACCCCGTCGCCAGAAGGATGTGCCGCGCGGTGAGGTTCACCTCCGACCCGTCGGCGGCCGCCACCCGCACCTGGGTGGGGTCGCGGAGGCGCCCCTCCCCGTGGAACACGGCGATGCCGTGCTTGCGCATCAGGTACTCCACGCCCCGGTAGTTGGTGGTGACGACCCGGTCCAACCGCCGGTGCACCTGCGCGTAGTCCAGGCGAACTCCGTCGGCGACGACTCCCATCTCGCCGGCGCCGCGCATCTCTTCCAGGAGTTCGGCGGTGTGCAGCAGCACCTTGGTCGGGATGCACCCCACGTGCAGGCAGGTCCCCCCCACTTTTTCCCGCTCCACGAGCGCCGTCCTGAGCCCGAGCTGCGTGGCCCGGATCGCGCCCACGTACCCCGCCGGGCCTCCGCCCACAACGACCAGATCAAAGGACTCCGCCATCTGACCCCTCCTCCCGGCTCATCAGGCGGGCCGTGCGGGCAGCTGCGAGATCGGCTTGCGTCCGGCGTAGCCTTCGTCCACACCGTGCCAGAAGGCGATCGCAGGCTCCCCGAGACGCCAGCAGAGGAAGACCGTAACGCCGCCGGAGGCGCGGAAGGGGAAGTCCACGAGTCCCAGGTCGACGTCCCGCAGGATGCATCCGGTCGCCTCGATCTCCTTCGCCACGGCGACGAGGCCCGCGGTGAGTCCATCCATCTCCTTCTGCCGCTCCCCGAGCGTGCCGAGCACCGGCTCTCCGTCGCTGAGGCGCGTCCATAGGAGATCCAGCTGGGCTTTCTTGAGAACCGCCTGGTCACGCAGCCGGCGGAGAGCCTCCAGCATCTCCGCGAGGCGAGGAAGAAGCGCAGCGGCTTCGTCGATGTTGAAATACTGGCGCGGGGTCACGAGAGGCGGGCGACCTGGCGGTGGCGGAGCGCGGTCTTCACTTCGATCATGCGGCGACCATCGGAGGCGGCACCGGCAGTAGACCGGCGGCGGGCGGCGCGCAGCGGGCGGGGCCGCCGCACGAGCCGGCGCGGCGCGACACGATCGATGAACAGCACCCCGTTGAGGTGATCGATCTCGTGCTGTAACACACGGGCAAAGAGGCCGCTTCCCCGCACCGTGACGCGCCGGCCCTGAGCGTTCCAGCCATCCACCACAACGTGCCGCGCGCGCCGGACATCGGCGTAAATGCCGGGGATGCTGAGGCATCCCTCCGGTCCCACCTGGCGTCCCCGCCGCTCCCGAAACCGGGGATTGACCAAGGCCAGCGCGGGCCGGCGCGGTCCGGCCACCAGGACGCGGAGCGGCACGCCGATCTGGGGAGCGGCAAGGCCTATCCCCCGGTTGCGGAGCATCGTGGCCCGCATGTCCGCGATGAGCTTCCGGATCGACGCGTTGACCGTGGACACGTCGCGGGCGCGCGCCCTCAGCTTCCCGGCATCGGGGTCGCCGATGGTCACGATGCGCCGGGCCCGGCCGTGCACGCGCCGGAGGCCGGAGGGGGAGCGCCGGCGCACTCCCCTGCGCCGGGTCGCTGTGCGGGAAGGCATTCGCAGACCTCCCGGGCTCGCCAGGACAGCAGCGGTGATACTGTTGGTGGAAGACGGCGGAAATTCCTTGCCCGGGACCTCACGCGAGGGCGCGTGACCGTGCTTACGCGAAGTGTATCGTGATCGTATGGTATCCTTGGCCTCCGCTCGGGAGCGTGGGAGTGGGCTCCGCGGGCTGAGCCGCTCCCCCTCCGTCCACAGCGCGGACCATGAGGGTATAGTCGCCCGGCGCCCGGGGCGTCCACTCCGCCGACCAGAACTGCCAGCAGTTCACGCCGAGCGGGCCCTTCAGAGCCGCGGGGAACCACGTCTGTCCCCCATCGGCGCTGACCTCCACCTTGGAGATCCCGCGGCTGCCGGCGAACGCCCATCCGCCGAGCGCCATGGCACCGCCCTCCTTCACTTCCGCGCGGAAGGCGCAGTTCGTCTTGACGATCGCCTCCTTGCTCCACCCTTGATGCTCCCAGTATCCCGTGAAATCGTGGTCCGCCACCTCGATACTGGTGAGCCATTTGGGCTGCTTCATCCCGTACCGGTTGAGCATGAGGACCCGGACAGGAGCGCCGTGCTTCTGGGGAAGCGGCTCACCGTTCATCTCGTAGGCCAGCAGAGTGACGGGATCCAGTACCACGCCGATCGGGATGGACTCTGAATATCCGTCCGCGCTCCGCCAGATGATCGTCGTCGCACCCGATTTCACGCCGGCCAGGGCGAGGATGTCCCTAGCCCGCACGCCCTTCCACCGGGCGGAGCTGATGAGGTCGCCTCCCACCTTGTTGCTGATGCACTCAAACGTCTGGTACCGCTCGACCGCGGGCGCGGCCTTGGTGAACGCCGAATACGACAGCTTGAGCGGCTTCGCCACGAGGCCGGTGACCTCCAACGTCCAGTGGGCAACGTCCACGCTGGGATCGAAGAAGTTCTTGGAGACTTGATAGAACTGGCCGTTGGGGGTGATCTCGGACGGCATCCCCTTTACGAGGCGAAACGCGGCGACCGCCGCCGCGGCAATCTGGGTGCCGGCGGATGCGGCCCACCCCGCCAGGCGCGACCCGGCCGCGGCCGCCACGACCAGGAGCGGTAACCGGCGGAGCACGTCTCGCCGGCTCACCGCCCCGGGGGAGGCGGGCCCACCGCGGGCCAGGAGACTGGAAGACGCGGACACCACAGGCTGAGAGGAGGGCGCAACGAGAACGGCCAGCAGGAGACCGTACACGAGGCTCGCCACGGCCGTCGGCAGCGCCGGAGCGGAGACAACCGTCGTGAGGGGCATCCCCAGAATCCCTCCCTGGATGAACGGGAGGAAGACGAACATCAGGAAGAGCCATGTGATGACCGCGGTCAGGAGGCCGAGAAGAAGCCTCGGCCTGTGGCTCCGCCGCGTCGCCCAGGCATAGACGATTCCCCCCACGCCGAACCCGACCACGCTGGTGAGGATGGCCATCGCCAACCCGAACGGTTTGGCCAGATGCTGCAGCCTGGCCAGGACGAGGGCAAAGACCTGGAAGGGCAGCAACAGGATCATGCGCTCGGCAAGCGCCTCCTGCAGCGTCGGCATTCCTGTGATGAAGCGGTAGGCGAACAGGACGATCGCTGCGGCCGCCCCCCCGGCGACCCCGGCCCAGAAGCCCCGCCCCCAGAGGACCGACTTCCGCCTCATCCGCGCCTCACCCCGAGTGTGGACTCCGGCTCATTCTAGGCCGCCCGTGTAAAGATTCGATAAGACGACGCCTCACCTCAGGCGCGGGGTCCACGCCCGTCCCAGTCCTCCCCGGTCGCTGCGATCTCGCGCTGCCGCTGCGTGGCGAGATCGACGAGCCACTGCGGATCCTCGTAGGCGTAGTCTTTGCGCAGAGGGTGCCCCTTCCAGTCGGCGCTCATCATGATCCGCCGCAGGTTGGGATGCCCGTCGAAGGCGATGCCGAAGAGGTCAAAGGCCTCCCGTTCGTGCCAGTCGGCGCCCCGCCACACGCCGGTGACGGACGGCACCAAGGGATCGCCCTTGGAGACGGGCAGCTTGAGGGTCACGCTGTGCCCGCCGGCGAGGGAGACCATGTGGTAGACAACCTCGAAGCGATCCGGCCAGTCGATCGCCGAGACGAAGGAGAGATACGACATGTCGAATTCGGGCGTGTCCCGAAGCCACCGGCAGACGTCCACCAGGTCCTCCGCGGGAACGCGGAACGTGGGCCCGTGATGCCTGTAGACGCGTGACTCCTCGCGTTTCAGAGGAAGAGGCGCGGGTTTCCCTTCCGCTTTCGCCCGCTCGGCCGCCGCCTTCCACTCCCGTTCACGCGCGGCCCACTCCTCCTCGGCCCGGGCGTCCTCCGCCTGCTGGTCGGCCAGGAGATCGTGGACGCGAGGGAACCGCTCCAGGACCTGCGCGATGCGCGCGGGAGTCACGCGCGTCTCCTCTTGATGATTCCCGTTGCGACCGGCTCTTTCGGAGCCGCCGCATGCAGATCGTCGAGCGCGTACAGAAGGCGACCGCGATGGTATGTGGAGGTCTCGTAGTGGGGCACAAACACGATCGCTTCGGTCGGGCATACCTCGACGCAGAGACCGCAGTAGCAGCACTTGTCCATCTCGATGTCAAACCGCGAGAGGACGCGTTCCTTCCCCTTGCCCTCCGCCTCGATGTGGATGCACCGGTCCGGGCAGATGCGCTCGCACTTGAAGCAGATGATGCACCGGTCGTTGCCCGTCTCGGGGTCGATCGGAAGGGCGAGCAGCCCGTGGAAGCGGTGGGAGACGGGAAGCCTCTCGACCGGATACTTTACCGTCACCTTGTGCCGGAACATCGTCCGCAGGGTCACGCTGAGGCCGATCCCCAGGGCCGCCGCGGCTCGGATCACGCGCCCGACGAGGCTCACGAGTGTTCCCTCCTACCGGTCCACGTCGGAGAGGACGATATCGATGCTGCCGAGGATCGCGATCACGTCTGCGATCTTCCACCCTTTCATCATCTCCGTCAGCGCATACAGGTTGCTGAAGGAGGGCGCCCGGATCTTGACCCGGTACGGGGTCTCCCCGCCGTCGCTCACCAGGAACATGCCGAGGTCCCCCCGGGGCGACTCCGTGCGGACGTACACCTCGCCGCGCGGAGCCTTCATCGTCATCGGCACGCGCGCCCGGATCTCTCCGCCCGGAAGACCGCGCAGCGCCTGCCGGATGATCCGGACAGACTGGCGCATCTCCTCCATCCTGACGAGATACCGGGCGTAGCAGTCCCCCTCGGTCTCCACGGGGACGTCGAACTCGAACCGGTCGTAGACCTCATACGGCGCCACTTTCCGGATGTCCTGAGCGACCCCGCTGGCCCGGCCCACGGGGCCGGACGCGCCCATCGCGATCGCGCCCTGCCGGCTCATCACGCCGACGCCCCGGGTCCGCGCCAGAAAGATGGGGTTGGCGGTGAGCAACTGGTGATACTCGTCCACGCGGGGCAGGAAGTAGTCCAGGAAGCCGGTGCATTCCTCGACCCACCCCTCCGGGAAATCGGCATAGACGCCCCCGACCCGGTAGTAGACGTGATGCAGGCGGCCCCCGGTGACTTTCTCGAAGAGATCGAGGATCATCTCTCGCTCGCGGAAGCAGTACAGGAACACCGTCGTGGCGCCCAGGTCGATCCCCCAGGTCCCCAGCCACACCAGGTGGCTCGCGATCCGGTTCAGTTCATTAAAGAGGACCCGGATGTACCGGGCCCGCTCCGGCACCTCGATGCCGGCCAGGGTCTCCACCGCCAGGCAGTAGGCCTCCTCATTGTTCAAGGCGACGAGGTAGTCCATCCCCCGATCGGTGAGGGCGACATTCTGGACGTAGGTGCGGTACTCCATCATCTTCTCGACAGACGAATGGAGGTACCCGATGTCCGGCTGCACGTCCACGATGTTCTCCCCATCGAGGGTGACGACGAGGCGCAGCACTCCGTGCGTGCTGGGGTGCTGAGGCCCCATGTTGAGCATCAGTTCTTCGGTCCGGAGCGCCACGGTGTGTCCTCCCGTCCGGCTACCCCGCCCGGGGGGCGTGTGTATGCCTCCGGGCCGCGAGGGCCGCCGCGTGCTGCCGGAGGAACGGTTCTTTCTTGATCTGCTCCTGCAACTTGAGGATTCCTTCGATCAGCGCCTCCGGCCGGGGCGGGCACCCGGGGACGTACACGTCCACCGGGACCACCTGGTCGATCCCCTTCAGGATCGAGTAGTTGTCGTAATAGAACGGCCCACCGCACGTCGCGCAGGAGCCCATCGAGATCACGTACCGGGGCTCCGGCATCTGCTCCCACAGCCTGCGCACGATCGGCGCCATCTTGATTGAGCACCGGCCGGCCACGATCATCAGGTCGGCCTGGCGGGGCGTGGCCCGCGGGATCACCCCGAAGCGGTCCAGGTCGAACCGGCTGGCGAACGCGGCCATCATCTCGATCGCGCAGCAGGCGAGTCCGAAGGTGAGCGGCCACAGAGAGGACGCCCGCCCCCAGTTGAGGGCCGATTCGATCGTCGTCAGGATCAGGCCGCCGCCCGGCAGGTTGTCCAGGATCTCCACGGCCCGGGCGATCGGCGCGATCTGGCTGCGGCGCGGAAGCGGTTCCGTTGAACTTCCCGCCGGAGTTTCGACGAATCCGGTGGACATCACGTCCTCCTAGAATTCGATCTTGATGCGGTCTCCTTCGACGACGACGCGGTACGCGGTCACAGGCCGGGTCGCCGGGGGCTTCAGCACCTTGCCCGTCTGAAGTTCGAACTCCGACCCATGCCAGGGGCAGATCACGCCCGGCCCCTCCACCTTCCCTTCGGCGAGGGGGCCGCCGCGGTGCGTACACGTATTATCGAGCGCGTAGAAGCGGCCGCCTACGTTGAACAGGGCGATGCTCTTCCCTCCCACCTGAACAAGCCGCGCCTTTCCCGGTGGAAGCTCCGCGGTGCGACCGACCTCGTGCAGGGTACTCATCGGCTTCTCGCCCCCCTCTGCGGTGAGATATGGGCCAGATCGGCCAGGGCCATCTCCAGAGTGATCCACGAGAGCGTGGCGCACTTCACGCGCACCGGAAACTTGCGCACCCCCGCGAGCGCTTCCAGGTCGCCCAGGTCCACCTGGTCCCCGGGACCGCGGTCACCCGCGGCTCCCCCATGCATCATCGCCTTGAATGCGGCGATCGCCCGGCCGGCGTGCTCGACGCTCTGACCCTTCACCTGCTCGGTCATCATCGACGCGGAGGCCTGGCTGATCGAACATCCCTTTCCCTCGAACCGGATATCCTCGACGATCCCATCGCGGACGCGCAGCGACACCCGGATCTCGTCCCCGCAGAGCGGGTTCGCGCCGTCACGGACGGCGTCCGCAGGGTCGACCACGCCCTTGTTGCGCGGGTGACTGTAGTGGTCGAGGATGACCTCGCGGTAGAGGTCATCGAGCGACACGGAAGAGGTCCCTCGTCCGGAGGAGCGCCCGGCAGAGCACGTCGATCTCCTCCTTCACCGTGTAGACGTAGAAGCTCGCGCGCACAGAGGCGCTGATCCCGAGCTTCCGGTGGAGGGGCTTGGTGCAGTGGTGACTGGCCCGCACACACACGCCCTCCGTGTCCAGAACCTGCGCCACATCGTGCGGGTGGAGGCCGTCCATCCAGAACGCGACCACGCCTCCCCGGTCCTCGACGCCGGGCCCCATGACATGCAGCCCGGGAATCTCCCGCAGGCGCTCCATCGCGTATGCCGTGATCTCGCGCTCGTGCGCGGCGACGGCGTCCATCCCGATCTTCTCGAGGTAGTCGACCGCGACGCCGAGGGCAATCGAGCCGCCGACATTCATCGTGCCGGCCTCAAACTTCCACGGGATCTCGTTCCAGGTCGCGTGGTCGAGCCAGACGTCACTGATCATCTCTCCGCCGCCCTCAAAGGGGTCCATCTCCTCCAGCAGGTCGCGCCGGGCCCACAGCCCGCCGGTGCCCATCGGGGCCAGCATCTTGTGGCCGGTGAACCCAAAGAAATCGGCCCCCAGCTCGCGCACGTTCACCGGACGGTGGGGCGCGCTCTGCGCGCCGTCCACCAGGACGAGCGCCCGCCCGGCGTGCGCGCGCCGGGCGATCTCGGCGACCGGATTCACCGTGCCGAAGGTGTTGCTCACGTGGACGACGGCCACGATTTTCGTCCGCTCCGTGATCAGGCGGTCGAGGCCGTCGAGAACCAGGCGCCCCTGGTCGTCGAACGGGATGTGCCGCAGACGGGCTCCACGCTCCTGGGCGAGCAGCTGCCAGGGCACCAGGTCGCTGTGGTGCTCCATCTCGGTCGTCAGTATCTCGTCCCCCGGGCCGACGTGGCGCCGGCCCCAGGCATAGGCCACCAGGTTGATGGCCTCGGTAATGTTGCGGGTAAAGACGATCTCCTCGGGCCCCGCCGCGCCCAGGAACCGGGCCACCTTCGCCCGCGCCGCCTCATACTCGGCGGTGGCCCGCTCGGCTATCGAGTAGACGCCCCGGTGGATATTGGCGTTGTACTCCTCATAATACCGGACGAGAGACTCGATCACCTGGCGCGGCTTCTGCGAGGTGGACGCGCTGTCCAGATAGACGAGGGGCTTCCCATTGACCCGCTGCCGCAGGATCGGGAAGTCGTCACGGATCGCCGCTGGGATTCCCATCGCTGTGCCTCCCTTACCGCCGGTGCGGCACCCCGGTGGGCTTCAGGGCCTCCGGGGACACCAGCACCTCGTCGCCTTCGACCCGGACCGGATAGACCGCGACCGACCGCACCGCGGGCAGCGAGAGGACCCGCCCGGTCTTCATGTTAAACCGGGACCCGTGCCGGGGACACACCAGGATCTCGCCGGAGAGCCCCCCTTCGCTGAGCGATGCTTCCTCGTGCGTACACGTGTCGTCCACCGCGTAAAATTGCCCGTCCACGTTGGCGAGGGCCACGACGTGGCCGGCGATCTCGACCCTCCTCACCGACCCGGGCGGCATGTCGGAGGCGCGCGCGACGCGAATGTACTCGGTCATGCCACCTTCGCCATCTTCCGCTCGATCGCCTCGCTCAAACGCTCCCGGATCAGTTCCAGCGGGATCCGGTCAAAGATCTCCGCGAAGAACCCGTCCACCATCATCCGCACCGCGGTCGACCGCGTCAGGCCCCGGCTCATCAGGTAGAAGATCTGGTCCTCGTTGAGCCGGCTGGTGCTGGCGCCGTGCGTGCACCGGAGGTCATTGGCCATGATCTCCAGCTTCGGCATGCTGTCGGCGCGGGCGCCCTCGGAGAGGATCAGGTTGCGATTCAACTGAAACGCGTTCGTCTTCTGCGCCCCGTAGTCGGCCCGGATGAGCCCCGCGAACACCGAGCGGGCCGTGTCCTTGAGCGCCCCCTTGTATAGAAGGTCGCTTGTCGTGTTTGGCGCCGCGTGCTCCTGCAGCGTGTGGTAGTCGAAGTGCTGGGTGCCGTCTCCGAACAGCACCCCCAGCATCTCAGACGTGCTCCCCTGGCCCACGAGCCGCGACTCGACGTTGGTCTTCACCAGCCCGGCTCCGAACGCCACCATCAGGCTGTGGACCGTGGCGTCCCGCTCGAGGACCGCGCGGACGATCCCGATCTCCCACACGTTCCGCCCCCAGTCCTGCAGGGTGACATACCGGATCTGGGCGCCGGCTTTGGGAATCAGCTCGACCACGTGATTCACGAGCGTCGGGCGTACTGGCTCACGGCGTCCTGGTTCACGCCGTAGGCCCAGGTTTTGGCTCGCGCGGGTATGTGCCCGCGCTGCAGGCACAAGGCCCGGGCCCACGCCTCCGTCCACGGAGCCCGACAGCTCGACCAACGTGACCCGGCTGCGCTCCTCGGCGACGACGAGCGTATGGGGCGTGTGGGCGACGCCGTCCTGGTCGAGCCAGGTTCCGGAGACGAGCTGGAGGTCGATCTCCACGTTCTTCGGCACGTAGAGAAATGTCCCGCCGGTCCACAACGCCGCGTGGAGCGCGCGAAACTTGCTCTCGTCGTCCCGCACAACGGAGCCGAGATACTGGCGGACGAGATCAGGGTGCGCCGCCACCGCCTCAGGCAGGGACATGAAGATGACGCCGCTCTTCGCCAGGTCGGACGCGAGCCGGCTCTGGATCTGGATCCCATCCACCACGAGCCGCAGCCCCGCCGCGGCGGCCGGATCGCCGATGAGCCGCATCAGGGAGGCCGGAGGCCGTCCTTTTTGCGTGCCCACGGACGGCGGGAGCGGCCGCAGGGCGTCCAGGGGCAACCCACTGAGGTCGGTCCGGCGCCACTCCTCGTCCGTGGGGGACGGCAGGGGCAGGCGGACGAACGCGTCCCACGCCTCCAGGCGCCGCGTCCGCAGCCAGGCGGGGTCGCCCGCGGCGTCACTCAGGCGGTCCACGAGGTCGCGGCTCAGCGCCGCGGTCGCGACAGAATGGGTCTCGCTCACGTGCGCCTCCACTCCGCGTAACGGGCGGGGAGGGCAGGGCGGACGCCCTGCCCTCCCCTGTCCCTCACGCGCCCGGCCTTCCGGCCGTCCGCGCGCGTCTTCATCCGTCCCTTCGGGCGTCCCGCTAGCCGACCGACCCTTCCATCTCAAGCGCGATCAGCCGGTTGAGCTCCACGCTGTACTCCATCGGCAGCTCCCGCGAGATCGGCTCGATGAACCCACGGACGATCATGTTCATCGCCTCGTCGGCGCTGATCCCGCGGCTCATCAGATAGAACAGCTGCTCGTCCGAGACCTTGGAGACGGTCGCCTCATGGGTGACCTGCACGTCCGTCTCGTCGATCTCCATCGTCGGGTACGTGTCCGACCGGGACCGCTCGTCCAGTATGAGCGCGTCGCACCGGACCGCGCACTTGCTGCCCTTGGCCCCCGGATACACCTTCACCAGGCCGCGATAGCCGGCGCGACCCCCGGACTTGCTGATCGACTTGCTGACCACCGACGACGTCGTGTGCGGGGCCGCGTGGATCACCTTGCCGCCGGGGTCCTGGTGCTGGCCCTCGCCGGCGAAGGCGACGGAGAGGATCTCCGCCTTGGCCCCGGGCTCCAACATGTAGACGCTCGGATACTTCATCGTCA
>DASUDA010000018.1:0-9400 GCA_036275835.1 bacterium
GGCCAGCCTGTGGACCTCGGCGGAGCGGCGGGACATGCCCCAGGACGATGAGCTGCTCGCCGAGATCGTCCCCGAAGGGATCGAGGCGCTCGTCCCCTACCGCGGCAAGGTGTCGGCCGTGCTGACGCAGCTCTTGGGCGGACTGCGCTCCGGGATGAGCTACTGCGGCGCGACCACGCTCGGCGAGCTGCGCGCCCGTGCGCGCTTCATGCGGGTCACGGACGCCGGCGTGCGGGAGGGCATGCCGCACGACGTCGACACCATGTCATAGGGCGCCCATCGGCTCAGCGCCACGCCGACAGGAGAGCGCCATTCACGAGCAAGGTCACCAGATGATACCCGTTGTTGATGAAGTAGAGCTGTCTCGGGCGTCCCGCGAAGATGTAGTCACCCGTGCTTGTAGTCGCGACAAATCCGAGCCAGACCCAGAATCCGAGTTGAATTCCCTGGCCGAGGGAGTACGCTTGCGTATAGCCCACGAAATGGGCCAGGACGTACGCCAGGATCAGCGCTACGACAAAGGCGGCCGCATACGCGGGGCCGGCCCCACCCTTCATGTCCTCGACGCGCTTGCCGATCAGGCCCATCCAGGTCTTGCCGAATACGCTCGGGGAATACCAAACGCTCCCGATGATCATGTTGGCGACCGCGGCGGCCAACACCGCGAGCAAGTTGATGTGGACTTGGGGCATCCCTGTCACCTCCTGGGACTGTGGATTTGCTTCGTCGTGCGCCGACCCGTTGCGGCTGCACGCCTTGTGGCTGCACGCGCTCGTTTCTCCTACATCTGGGCGGCATATTCCCGAGCGTCCACGGGGACGTCCAGCAGCCAGGGCTCCCGTGACTCCAGCGCGGCCGCGAACGCCCGGGACAGTTCCCCGATGCTGGCCACGCGCCGGGCCTCGATGCCGAAGCCCTGCGCCGCCGCCGCGAACGCCGGGGCGCGGAAGTCCACCCCCGTCGGCGGGAACCCCTGCCGTTCCTGAGCCAGGCGGATCAGGCTGAGGCTGTGATCCGTGAAGACCACCGTGACGACCGGCAGACGCAGACGGCGCAGGTACTCGAGCATGTGGAGCGTCATGAGCATCCCGCCGTCGCCCACCACACAGCAGACCGCGCGCTGGGGGAAACAGATCTGAGCCGCCGCGGCGGCGGGAAGGCCGAATCCCATCGACGAGAGCCCGTTGGACATGAAGAACGTCAGAGGCGCGTACGTCTTCCATAGCTGGCCGAGCAGCAACTTGTGGGAGCCCACATCGCACGTCAGGACGCCGTCGCGAGGAAGGGCGTCCCGCAGCGCCTGGACCACCTCCGCAGGCGAGAGACCGGTGTCGCTCGGATGAGGGCCGGTGATCGCGTGCATCGCGTCCTTATGCCTCTGCAGGACGCCGGCGTCCCATCCCGATGTCGCTCCAACACGCCGCGCGAGGAGCGCGAGGATCTCCGCCGGGTCGCCGCGCACCTCGACGGCCGGCCGGTATCCTCCCTCGCCGACGCCGACCTGGTCAATGGCGAGCACGCGCCGGCCCACGAACCACTCCGAATCGCATTCCACGGGATCGAACCCCACCGCGATGAGGAGGTCCGCGTCATCGACCAACCGGCGCATCTGAGCATCTCCGGCCATCCCGCCGGCAACTCCCATCCATCGCGGGTGCTCTTCGCTCACGATACCTTTACTCTTCGGCGTCGTGACGAAGGGGAACCGGCCCGCGTCGAGGAACGGCGCGAGGGCCGGTCCCACCCGGCGAGGGTCAGCCCCGAGACCGACGATGACAAGAGGCCGCGCGGCCGCTGCGATGAGTTGGGCGGCGCGCTCGATACTGTCGAGGGTCCTTTCCTCCGACACTCCCCGCGGTCCGGGCGTGTCCGGGGCACCTGTGCCCGCCCCCGCGGCTTCCTGCCGGGCGATGTCGCTGGGCAGGGCCAGAAACACCGGCCCGGGGCGCCCCGCGCACGCGAGCGTCATCGCCGCCTCTACCTGCTCCGCCGTGCCGCGGCCATCGAGGACAGCGCTGTGTTTTGTGATCCCCCGCATCAGGTCGGCGAGCGGGAGCCGTTGGTGGGTGTAGCCCGGATCGGTCGTGGTGGCCAGCGTGGCTGAGAACGCCAGGACGGGCTCTCGATCCAGATAGGCGTGCGCAAGGCCGGTCGCGAGGTTCATCGCCCCCGGCCCGAGCGTGGTCACGCAGACGCCGGGCCGCCCCGTGATGCGGCCCTCGGTCGCGGCCATGAAGGCGGCGCTGGCTTCGTGGCCGACGAGATGGAAGTCGATCCCCTGCCGCCGGCATCCCTCGATGAGCGCGACGACCTCACCGCCCGGCAGGCCGTAGCAGCGCTCGACTCCCCTCCGCGCCAGCGCCGCGGCGATCAGGTCAGCCTGTGTCATGGTCGCTCCGCGTGCCCCGCCCGTTGATCCTCAGAAGCGCGCTTTCGATGATCTCGGTCGCCGTATTGATGGCGTGGATGACCTTGTTCCGCTCCCGGAGAAGGCGCGTGTGAAGCGCCCGGTACTCCATACTTCCCGCCGGCAGTGTGCGGAGGCGGACCGCCGGCTGCAGCGCCGGAACGGGCGGGACGGGGACGGCCCGGTCGTGGTCGAACGGGCCGGCGGCCGTGTACATGACCGGGATCAGCGTCCGCCCGATCCGCGTCAGCGCGGTGTTGAGGACCTGCGCCGCGTCGCGCTGCTTCCGTGTGCCCCGCGCCGCCGCAAGCGGCGTGCCCACCCGCTCGGAGGCGGCGTTGAGGCGCCCCGCCGCGGCCACGAGCCGCTCGACGGCCGCTACCGCCGGCGAGAGGTCGACATCGTCTCCGGCGGAATTCTGAAGGGCTCGCAGGACATCGCGGAGCTCGGCGGCCGTCGCCTCGTAGTCGAGGGGGAGAACGGGCGCGGTGCACCACCGCCACAGCGACAGCACGTAGACCTGCGCGTCGCGCCGGAGGTTCGATCGATCGATCTTGTCGAGCGTGTCCTCCGGCGTATGCCACCACCACCCCAGTCCGCCCGTCTTCGAGACCTGCCCGGAGAGGGACGCGAGCGCTGAGGCGGCCGCGGACTCGTCCGCCGGTTGGGCGGAAAGACCGACAAACATCGACGGCAGGCCGATGCCCCAAAACGACTGGTCCCCCATGCGGCTGATCCGGCGTCGCTCGAGGTTTTGGCCGCACACGTCCTTGATACAGCGCGCCGCCAGACGCCAGGTCTCGGCCATCGTCTCAGCCTCGCTCAGCACCGTCGCCCCGACGGCTCCCGTGGAGTCGACGTTGATGTGGAGGACCGCGTGGTGGTAGAGATCGTCCCAGTGGGTGTCCGCGTACCAGGTGGAGCCGGAGTAGCGGCCGTGGGAGTGGCCGGACCAGAACGCGAACCGGATGCCGCGCCGCAGCCGCCGCCGGCGGCGGCTCAGGATGCGCGCCATCTCCACCATCACGGCGTTGGCGCTGCCGTTATCCATGGCCCCATAATGCCATGAGTCCACATGTCCGCTGAAGAGCACGTACCGGTCCGGCTCATTCCATCCCGGCAGATCGGCGATCAGCAGGGGGGTCAGGCGCCACCGGGTGTCGACCTCCGCCTGCATCCGCACGCGGAGGGAGTTCTCCCGGGCGCGGGCGCGCAGCACGGCCCCATCCGGTTCGCGGACCGAGACGGCGACGATCTTCGGAAGGTCGCCGAGCGTCTCCGGGGTGGGCGCGCCCCAGACCGTGGAGATGATCATCTCGTGCAGCCGGGACGGGTTGATGAAGATGAGTCCCACCGCGCCGGCCTCCTCGGCGGCCCGGGCCCGGACGGGCGTGGCCAGCCCGTCGACGAGCGCGATCTTCCCGTGAATCTGCGCCTGCGCGAACTCCCCCGTCCCGACGTCCACCACTTCCGCGTCCAGTCCGCCGGCCGGAGTGGAGACCGCAAACGCGTGGGTGATGCATTCCACGTGCTGGAGGGGAATCTCCGCGACTTCGAGCGACGCCGGCCCCGGCCAGGATACCAGCGCGTCATGATGGTGGCGGTGAACGTCGAGGCCGAACCCCTGAAGGACCGTCTCCAGGTAATCGAACGCCTTCGCCTCGTCTTGACCGCCCGACATGCGCACCCAGCGGGACAGGCCGCGGGTGTACTCCATTAATCGGGACGGGGAGACCGCCCCCAGCACACTCTGCTCGGGATCTCTCGGCATGGTGCGCCTCCTCGTGGTCCCCCCACGGACAAAGAATTCTCAAACGAGTGTCCGCTTTCCTGGACGGTCGCGCCCCGGAACTCAGCCCGGCCAGATGTTCCCGCGTCAGACGTGCCGTGAAGCCATCAATTCGGTGAGGCTCGGGGTGCGCTACTGGAGTGTCGATGCGATCTTTTCCGCAGGAGCCGCGGGCGCACCCGCGGGTTCCGGCCGTGGCGTGAGGAGGCGCTCGAGGCTACCCGCGATCCCGTGCCGGAAGACGAGAATCACCGCGATGAAGATGACGCCGGTCACGACCCCCCACGCGTCGGTCCAAGTGGACAGGAAGTCACGGAGGAGCAGCACGAGCGCGGCACCCACGAGGGGGCCGAGGCGGGTAGCCATGCCGCCGAGCAGGACCATCACGATGACTGTGCCCGAGGTCGTCCAGTGCACGGCCTCGAGCGCCACAAACCCATGATTGATCGCCCAGACGCCTCCCGCGAGACCCGAGACGGCGCACGAGAATACGGTGGCCATCAGCTTGTACCGGTTCACTGCGTATCCCAGGCTCTGGGTCCGCACCTCGTTCTCGCGGATCGCCAGGAGGACCCGGCCGAACGGGGAGCGCAAAATCCGCCAGCAGAGTAAGAGGCCGAGCACGATGAGGGGGAAGGCCGCGTAGTAGTACGCGGCCGCAGGCTGGAGGTTCCACCCGAGGAGATATCCTCGTGAGACGCCGCTGACCCCGTTCTCCCCGCCGGTCATGCTGCGCCACTCGTTGACGACGTAGAATACCATCTGCGCAAACGCGAGGGTGATCATCGCGAAGGCGATCCCGGTCCGGCGGATCCCCAGATACATCAGCGGCACGGCCAGCAGGCCGGCGGCCAGGGCGCCGCACACGACGTTGAGCGGAAATGACAGGCCCAGCCGGACCACAACGAGCGCAGCGGCGTACGCCCCTGTTCCGAAGAACGCGGCGTGCCCGAACGAGAGCAGCCCGGTGTAGCCGAGCAGGATGTCGAACGCCGTGGCAAACAACCCCCAGACAAGGATGTCCAGGGCCAGGACCGGGTAGATCACCCGGGGCAGCACGAGCCCCGCCGCGAGCAGGGCGACCCACCCGATCCGGCGTGCTATCATCCCGCCTCCGCGCTCCCGAACAGTCCGGCCGGCCGGAACAGCAGGACCAGCGCCATGAGAATGAACACGAGCGTGTTGGCGATCGGCGGATAGTACACAGCGCCGAGCGCCGCGATGACCCCGACGATGAACCCTGTGACGACCGATCCCAGGATCGAGCCCATCCCGCCGATCACCACAATCGCGAACGTCGTGATGATCAGGTCCGCGCCCATGACGGGAGAGACGTTGCGCATCGGCGCGGCGAGGACGCCGGCCAGGCCGGCCAGGCCGACGCCGAACGCGAACACCGGCGGGATCCACCGGTCCACGTCGATGCCCAGGGCGCGCGTGAGCATCGGCTTCTCCGTCGAGGCGCGGATCACCATGCCCGCGCGCGTGCGCTCGATGAGCCACCAGGTCGTCAGGCAGATGATGATCGCGAACGCCAGGACGAACAGGCGGTAGATTGGGAAGAACATCGTGCCGACCACGACCGCGCCCTGGAGCTGCGGCGGCGCGCTGTACGGCACCCCTTGCATCCCGAACCGTAGGCGCATGGCGTCCTGGATCGCGAGGGTCAGCCCGAACGTCAGGAGCAGATTGTAGAGGGGATCCAGCTCGTAGAGCCACCGCAGAAAGAGTCGTTCGAGCAGCACTCCGAGGGTGGCAACGGCTAGGGGAGCGATGACCATCGCCCACCAGAACGAGACGCCGAGCTGCGCGGCGAGCAGGTACGCACCGAACGCGCCCAGCATGTACAGGGCGCCGTGCATGAAGTTGAGGACGCGCAGCATCCCGAAGATGACCGCGAGTCCCAGGCTCAAGAGCGCGTAGAACGCCCCGTTGATCAGGCCGTTGAAGACCTGGAGCAGGACGTTCTCCATCGCCGGCTTGTGTGCCCCCCTACGCTGCGCCGCGCAAGCGTGGCTTCCAGGCTCCGGAAGCCATCGCCCGCGTCATCCGTGCGCGCTGGGCTGAAGCCGGGGCGCCCGTCACTGCGCCATCTTGCAGGTGACCTGGCTGAGCGGCTTGAACGCCTCCGCGGCCGGGATCGTGCGCACGATCTCCACGTAGTCCCACGGCTCCTTGACCTCGCTCGGGGCCTTGACCCGCGCGAGATACGCATCGTGGATCACCCCGTGATCCTCCTTCCGGATCTCGCCGTTATGGATGAAGAAGTCACTGAACTTGTAGCCTTCGAGCGTTTTCACGACCATGTCCGCGTTGTCGGTGCCGGCGCGCCGGACCGCCTCCAGGTACTGCCAGGTGGCGGAGTAGTCGCCCGCGTGCGCAAAGGTGGGACGGATCTTCGTGCGCGCGAGGAACCTGTCCGCCCACTCGCGTGACTGCCGGTCCAGCGTCCACTCCCACGCGGTCGTATAGAGAGTTCCCTCATACGCCTGCACGCCGAGCGCGTGGATGTCGCTCAGGAAGAGAAGGCCGATCGCGAGATTGACGCCCTGCTTGCGCAGCCCGAACTCGTTGTACTGCTTGACCAGGTTCACGAGGTCGTTGCCGGCATGCATCGTGCCGAGAATGGTGACAAGCGGCAACATGCCGCGGGATTTGATCAGGTAGGTGGAGAAGTCGTCATTGGGGAAGGGCGTCGCATCGGCGAGGCGTACCCTCCCGCCCGCCCGCTCGATCTCGCTCGAGAACGAGCGATTCATGTCCTGTCCGAACGCGTAGTTGGGATAGATAATGTACCAGTTCTTGCCGATGTGTTTCGTGACCTCAGTGGCGGTGCCGTGTGCGAGCATCCACGAATCATACGCGTAGTGGAACGTGTACTTGTTACAGTTTTCGTTCGTGAGCGCCGTGGTCGCGGCCTCGACCACGATGAAGAGCCGCTTCCTCTGCGCGGCCACGCTAGCGATCGCGATGGCGACCGATGATGTGGGCACGTCGAGGACCAGGTCGGCGCCGTTGCGGTCGTAGAACTCCGCCGCTTTCGCGCTCCCCAGGTCCGGCTTGTTCTGATGGTCTGCGGCGAGTACCTCGATCGGGCCACCGAGCGCGTTGGGGCCGTACTTCTTCTGGAAGTCCTCGACGGCCATCTTGGCCGCTTCGGCCCCGTTCTTGCCACCCAACACGCTGTAGACCCCTGACTGGTCGTTCAGGACCGCGATCACGACCTTGCCGCGCTCGAGTTGTACCGTTCCCTGCCCGAACGTCGGACCCATCAGGCCGAGCATGAGCAGAGCGGCACTGCAAAGAGCCACCCACCGCTTCATCCCCTCACCTCCTCGCGTCTAGGCCCACCGCACGCTGTCGGTTCCGTGCTCTATACGCCCAGGTAATTCAAGAGTTCCTGTTCTCTTCTGACGACCTCTTGGTTGGACAGGCTTTCCACGGTTCTCCCTTCTACGATCAGGTGATGGTGGTCGGCCACCGCCGTGGCAAAGCGGAGGTTCTGCTCGACGAGCAGGACGGTGAGGCCGTGGGACTTGATCTCGCGAACGATGTCCCCGACGCGGCGCACAAGCAGGGGGGCGAGCCCTTCCGTTGGCTCGTCCATCAACAGAATGCGCGCGCCCATCCGGAGGACCCGGGCGATCGCGAGCATCTGCTGCTCCCCACCCGAGAGTTTGGTGCCCGGGTGGCGCGCGCGGTCCTTGAGCACGGGGAAGACCGTGAAGATCTTGTCCAGGTCCCAGGCTTCTTCGCCGACGACGGGCGCCAGCGTCAGGTTCTCCAGGACGGTCAGCGTGCTGTAAATCCCACGGTCGTCCTGGACGTAGCCGACGCCGAGGCGCGCGATTCGCTGAGGAGGCAGCCGGGTGAGATCGACTCCGTCGAGGGTGATCTGCCCTCGGTGCTGCCGGTGGATCCCCATGATGCACTTGAGCGTCGTGGTCTTGCCCGCGCCGTTGCGGCCGACCAGGGTCACGACCTCGCCCGCGCGGACCTCCAGCGTGACGCCGCGGAGCGCCTGGCTCTCTCCGTACCAGGCCTGGAGGTCTTCCACCTGGAGCACGCTACGCCCCTCCCAGGTACGCTTCGATCACCTCGGGGTTTGCCCTCAGGTCGGCGTATGCGCCCTCGGCCAGCACGCGGCCGCGCTGGAGGACCGTGATCTGCTGCGAGAGCGCGGCGATCACGCCCATGTTGTGCTCCACCAGGATCACCGTCCGCTCTCGGGCGACGCGCCGGACCGGCTCCACGACGCGGGCGACTTCCTCCAGACTCAGTCCCGCCGTGGGCTCATCCAGCAGGAGCAGTGTGGGGCGCAGGGCGAGAGCCAGGCCGATCTCCAATGCGCGTTTCTGGCCATAGGAGAGCGTCGCGGCCTGACGGTCGGCCAGATCGGCGAGGCCGACCGAGGCCAGGACTTCGCGGGCCTCCCCGTCAAACCGGCGGAGCACCTGGTCCGGCAGCCAGAACGCGAATCCCAGGGACGTTTTCGCCTGCAGCGCGAGCCGTATGTTGTCCAGGACGCTGAGGTGGAGAAAGACGCGCGTGATCTGGAAAGACCGCGCGATGCCGCGGTGGGCGATCTCATGCGGCGGCAGGCCCGAGATATCCTTCCCCTGGAAGAGGATGCGCCCGTGCGTCGGCTCCAGCAGGCCGCTCAGCAGGTTGAACAAGGTTGTCTTGCCCGCCCCGTTCGGACCGATGACCCCGTGGATCGTGCCCTCCTGCACGCGCAGATCGACCCCGTCGAGAGCCCGAAACCCCCGGAACTCCACGGTGAGGCGGCGGGTCTCCAGAATTGTCCCCATCGCTCCCGTCACCGCCGGACCGTCGTCGGCTGCGCGTGAGCCACCCGGTCTTCGGAGCCAGCCGTACCGGGGGCGGCAACCTCCACGCCGGGCGCGGGACCGTGAGGGCTGTCAGGCGGGTTAAGCTCCTGGAGAATCTCCTGAACGATCACCTGAAGGGCGGCGGCCACAGGCACGGCCAGGAGTCCTCCCAGGATGCCCATGAGCTTGATCCCGGTGAGCAGCGCCACCAGGGTCAGGAGCGGGGACATGCCCACGACCCGGGCCATGATCCGGGGGACCAGGATGTGCGGCTCGACGTTCAGGACGATGATGTAGAAGGACACGACGGCCACCAGCCGCCACAGCGGTTGCGTGGAAGCGACGAGAATCCCCACGACGGCCCCGAGCGAG
>DASUDA010000019.1:0-6589 GCA_036275835.1 bacterium
GTCGGTGGCGGCCACGGCGCTCTCCGCGCTCGATCTCATCGAGGAGGAGCCGGAGTTGATCGCGCGGTTGTGGGACAACACACGCTTCTTCAAGGCCGGTCTCCAGGAACTCGGGTTAGACACCGGCGCCAGCGAGACGCCAATCACCCCGGTCATGATCGGTGACGAGGTCCAGGCGATGCGCTTTTCGGACAGGTTGTTTGACGAGGGAGTTTTTGCGCTCGGGATCGCGTTCCCCACGGTCCCTCGCGGAAAGGCCCGCGTGCGCACGATCGTGACCGCCGGCCACACGCGCGACGATCTTGCGCAGGCACTCGGCGCGTGCGAGCGGGTCGGCCGGGAGATGGGCCTGATCCACTGACACCCCCGTAGCTCGTTCCGGCCATTACCATCCGTTTACCTGGTCTTTATCGCCCCTTTGCGCGGTCCTGTTATCGTGAGGGTGGATAGCGCGTGTCTACTCCACGATACGGAAAGGAGGAGAGCGACCATGACACGGGTCTTCACATCGCTGGTTCTCGGGGCGACCATGATCCTAACCACCGCCGCAGCGTTTGCCGAGAATAATTCTGCCGTAGACCTGCAGCCGTCACGGACCCGGATCGAGCAGCCCGTCGCCATCAAGCTGGGCACAGCTCTGGTTTCCGGCGCGCCCAGCCAGTCCGTCGGGCTCTGGCGTGAACAGCGTCTGGACAACCTCGACCCGCACCGGTAGATGGTGGGCGTCCCCGCCGGCCGCCCGGGACGCACTCGGGCGGCCGGCTTTATGGAAAGTCGTCCGTGAAAGAAAGGAGCATGAAGAGGAGCATTAAAAGGGACACCACGCTGGACGACCCCTAGCGGATCCGGGCCCGGACACACACGCCCCTGACTCCCGCCGGTGTTTCGCGGCTCGCGCCGGGGGCTGTGTTATACTTAGGGATGTTATGCCCGGATTGTCCGACCTGCTCACGCCAGCGGACGCCCAGGCCCTCTTCGCCCGCCACTACACGCCCCGACCTCGCGGGACAAAACGTGTGTCCCTCTCGGAGGCCTTCGGCCGGGTTCTGGCGCGCGACATCGTCGCCCCGGAGGACCTCCCGGAGTTCGACCGATCCACCGTGGATGGGTATGCGGTCTGGGCGACGGACACGTCCAAGGTCACCAAGGAGCGTCCCGGTGTCCTCGTGCTTGTCGGAGAAGTGCAGATGGGAGAGCCGCCGACATGCGTGATCCAGCCGGGGGCGACGGCCCGGATTCCCACGGGGGGCATGCTCCCGGAGGGGGCCGACGCCGTCGTGATGCTGGAGGATGTCGAGGCGCGGGACGCCCGGACGGTCGCCGTGATGTCTCCGGTCAAGCCGGGCGACAACGTCATCCGCCGCGCCGAGGACGTGAAACGCGGAGAGGTTGTCCTCCGCCGGGGGGCCCGGTTACGGCCGCAGGACGTGGGCCTGCTGGCCGCGATCGGCAAGGTGGAGGTTGAGGTCTTTCTGCGGCCGCGTGTCGCGGTGGTCATCACGGGAGATGAGATCGTGCCCCCCGAACGCCAGCCGGCGGTGGGGCAGGTCCGGGACATCAACACGTATACGCTCACGGGACTGGTCCAGCAAGAGGGGGCCGCCGCGCGCCCGTATGGCATCGTCGCGGATACCTATAACGTGCTCCTACGCACCCTGGCCGACGCCCGGAAAAACTCCGACCTCGTGCTCGTGAGCGGCGGTAGTTCGGTGGGAGCCAAGGATGACGTCGCGCGGGCGATCGATAAGCTGGGGAAGCCGGGGGTGATCGTCCATGGGGTGAGCCTCAAGCCCGGCAAGCCCACGATCCTCGCGGTTGTCGAGGGGACGCCGATTATCGGCCTCCCCGGCCACCCCGTGAGCAGCATGGTGGTTTTTGACGTCTTCGTCCGGGACCTGCTCCGCGGCTTGGCGGGACGGACTGTCGCCCGGTCGTTTGGACAGATGGTGCGCGCCCGGGCGGACCGGCGCATCTCGTCGGCCGGTGTGCGGGAGGATCATATTCGTGTTTCACTGGAGGAGCGGGACGGTGCGTTGTGGGCGGTCCCGGTGCTCGGGAAGTCCGGCATCATCACGACGATGACGAAAGCGGACGGTGTCGTGGTCGTGCCCCTGGGACAGGAAAGCGTGGAGCAGGGAGCTCAGGTGGAGGTCCACCTGTTCGAGTCGTGAGAGGCGATACCCAGCCGACTCGGCGCGCCGCGTCGCGCTCCGCTTCAGCTCCGCGCAGGCTCACACATCTCGACCGTCGCGGTCGCGCGCGCATGGTTGACGTGGGCGAGAAGCCCGAGACCGTGCGCGAGGCGATCGCCCGCGGCGACGTGGTGATGGCTCCGGCCACGCTGCGGGTCATCACGAGCGGCGCCGCCCGCAAGGGAGATGTGCTGGCGATCGCGCACGTCGCCGCAATCGCTGCCGCCAAGCGTACGTGGGAACTGATCCCGCTCTGTCACCAGATCCCACTGACCGGTGTCTCCGTGCACCTCGCAGCCGACCTCCGGCGCTCTACGGTGCACATTGAGGCCCGGGTGCGGTCGCGCGGCCAGACCGGCGCGGAGATGGAAGCGCTGGTCGCCGTGGCGGTCGCCGGGTTGACGGTGTACGACATGCTGAAAGCCGTGGAACGCGGGATGACGATCCAAAACATCCGGCTGGTCCGTAAATCGGGAGGAAAGTCAGGGACTTATGTCCGTGCGAAGGAGGATGGGCGCCGCGCCGCCGGGCGGAGGCCGAAACGCGAATGAGCCAGGAAAAACGGCTGCACGGTATCCGGTGCGGGATTCTGACCGCGAGCGACCGGGTGAGCCGGGGCCAGGGAAAGAATGAGAGCGGCCTGTATCTGGCGCAAGCCCTTGAGGCTGAGGGCGCAGAGGTTCTCGCGCACGTCGTAGTCCCCGATGATCTGGACATGATCGCGCAGACGCTCACAGATATGGCGGATACCCTGCGCGTAGACCTGGTCCTCACAACCGGCGGGAGCGGGGTGGCTCCCCGCGATGTCACCCCCGAGGCCACCCTGCGGGTCATTGAACGCCCCGTCCCCGGCATCCCCGAAGCGGCCCGGGTCGCGACCGCGTCCGGCTCTCCGCTCGCGATGCTGTCGCGTGCTGTCGCCGGGGTCCGCGGCCGCACTCTGATCATTAACCTCCCCGGCAGCCCCCGCGGCGTGCGCGAGTGGATGGACGTGATTCTGCCCGTCCTCCGCCACGCGATCGAACTGCTGCAGGACCGCCAACTGGAGTGGGGGCGCGAGCACAGACTCTAGGACGATGCCTCTTCTCCTGGCGACAGACCTCATGAAGTCCTTCGCCGGTGTCCCGGTTCTCGCCGGCGTGTCCATCGCGCTCGAGCCGGGCGAGAAGGTCGGCCTCGTCGGCCGCAACGGCGCCGGCAAAACGACGGTCCTGCGCATCCTGGCCGGGCTCGAGCTGCCCGACCGCGGTGCCGTCAGCGTCCGCCCCGGGGCAGCGATCGGGTATCTCACGCAGTCACCGCAGGTCGACGAGAGCCGCGCCCTTTGGGACGAGGCGGCGGGCGCGTTTGCCCGCCTCCAGGAGCTTGAGCAGCGGCTCATGGAGGCCGAGGCTCGCCTGGCGTCGCCGGAGGTGCATGCGGACGACACCCGGCTCAAGGACACGCTCGAGGAGTACGGCCGCCTCCGAGAGCGGTTTGAAAGGACGGGAGGGTTCACGTACGAGGCGGAGATCCGCCGGACCCTGGGCGGTCTCGGGCTTCGGGAGGAGCAGTTCCGGCAGCCGATGGCGTCGTTGAGCGGCGGTGAGCGATCTCGGGGAGCGCTCGCGCGCCTGCTGCTCCTGGCGCCTGATCTGCTCCTGCTCGACGAGCCAACCAACCATCTGGACCTGGAGGCCCTGGAGTGGCTCCAGGAATTTCTCCAGCAATACCGGGGGGCGGTGCTGCTCGTGAGCCACGACCGGTCCCTGCTCGACGGCGTCACAGCGCGCACGCTCGAACTGGAGGAGGGGAAGCTCGAAGAGTACCCGGGCAACTACTCCTTCTACGCCACCGAGCGGCTCGTCAGGCGAGAGCGCCGGCAGGAAGCGTTTGAGCGCCAGCAGGCTGAGATCGCGTCGCTCAAGGACTACATCCGCCGCTATCACGCCGGGCAGAAGAGCCGCCAGGCCAAGTCGCGCGAGAAGAGGCTCGCCCGGATCACGCCCTTGGCCGCGCCCCGGACAAGTCGCACCCTCTCCTTTCGCCTGGAGGCTCCCCGGCGGACTCCCCAGACCGTCCTCCGCGTCCGGAACGTCATGAAGCGGTTCGGCGCGGTCGACGCGTTACGGCAGGTCACGTTCGAAGTGCGGCGCGGGGAAAAGGTCGGGCTGATCGGCGCGAACGGGAGTGGGAAGACCACGCTGCTCCGGACGATCGCCGGGCTGGAGTCCCCCACGTCGGGGGCGATTGAGGTCGGCCCCGGAGTGCGCCTCGGGTACTTCGCTCAGCACGCGGAGGAGACGCTCGACCTCATGCACTCCGTCCTCGATGAGGTTCTGGGCGACCGTCGCGTGACGCCCGAGCAGGTACGGACGCTTCTGGGCCGGTTCCTCTTCTCAGGAGATGCTGTGCACGTCCCCGTGGGGCGGTTGAGCGGCGGAGAACGGCGCCGCGTGGCGCTCGCGAAGATGGTCCTCGACAGGCCCGATCTTCTTCTGCTCGACGAGCCGACCACACACCTCGACCTGCCCTCGCTTGAGGCGCTCGAAGCGGCCCTCCGGGAGTTTCCCGGGGCGATGATCCTCGTCACCCACGACCGCTACCTCCTCGATCACGTCGCGACCCGGTTGCTGGTGCTGAAGGACGGAGCGGTCACGGGCGTGCAGGGGCCGTATCAGAGCTACCGTCGCGCCGCCATTCCGGCCGTGACCAGCGTCGATCGCGGCGAAGCTTCTCCGGCGGATGCCGCGCCCCGCCAGACGGCGGAGCGCGTCGGGACGCGGCCGCGCCAAACTCCTGGGCGCCCGTCAGGACAGCGGACCGTGGGCCAGGCCCCGGAGGAGATCATGTCCCAGATCGCCGCCCTCGAGCGCGAGCAGGGCGATCTCAGCCGCCTCATGGGCGATCCCGAACTCTACCGTGACGCTGACCGGGCGCGCCGGACGGTGCGAAGATACGAAGAAGTGAGCGCGGCCCTCGAGTCGCTCTACGCCGCGCTCGCAGCGGCGGACGGAGAGGCTCATGCGTGACGCCGAGTGGTGTTTCGCGTGCGGCCGGGAGAACCCGATCGGTCTCCGGCTCCGGTTTCGCGCGGTAGGGGAGGGGATCCGGGCGGAGTTCACTCCCGGCCCGCAATACCAGGGGTACGCGGGCGTGCTGCACGGGGGAATCGTTGCGGCCGCCCTTGACGATGCGATGGCCAACCTGTTTCACATGAGGGGAGAGGAAACGCTGACCGCGCGGCTCGAGGTCCGGTATCGACGGGAGGCCCCGATCGGGACGCCGCTCATCGTCAGCGCCCGAGTGACGAGGGGTCGGGGAAAGCTGTTCACGGCTGAGGCCAGTTTGGCTCTTCCAGATGGGACGCGGCTGGCCGACGCGCGGGGGACGCTTGTCCGCGCGAGCTGATGCCGTGCGAGACGGACCGCGAGACGGCGCAGGTACCCGCGCGGTCGCCACGAATCGTCGTGCCCGTCACGATTACTGGATCGAGGAGTCGCACGAGGCGGGAATCGTCCTCACCGGCACCGAGGTGAAGTCTCTCCGGCGGGGTCGGGCCAACCTCTCGGACGCCTTCGCGCGCGTGGATGGCGGGGAGGTCTGGCTTCATCAGTTCCACATCAGCCCGTACGACCAGGGCAACATTCACAATCACGACCCTCTCCGCACCCGGAAGCTCCTCCTGCACCGCCGCGAGATCCTCCGGCTTCAAGCGCGGGCGGTTCAGAAAGGGTACACGCTCATTCCTCTGCGCGTGTACTTCCGGAATGGCGTGGCCAAGGTCGAACTCGCGGTCGCACGCGGCCGGCGTCAGTACGACAAGCGCGAGCGGATCGCCGAACGCGACGCCGAACGCCGAATCGCCCGGGCGCTGGGCGCGCGCTCGCCCCGGCGAGATCGGCGGTAGCGAGCCCCCCAGGGGACTCAGCCGGGCATGGTATAATGGAAGTGACCCGGCCGGGAACTTCGTGCCGGGATCTTGCACGGGAAGAATGGGGGCGATTGGTCTCGACTGAGCAGGCAGACGCAGGATGGCGCGCCGAGGTGGTCCAGGTCCTCGTTAAACAACTGGACGGCGTTTAAACGCCGACACACAGCTCGCTTACGCTGCTTAACTAAGCGGCGTCGCTCCCCCCGCAGCGCCGGCGGGCGGGGAGTGAGCGTCATGAGCCGGCTGCTCCAGTCCTCCTCGCTCCGGGAGGATCGGAGGAGAATCTAGGAGCTAGCGGGATCGGGATCCGGCCTGCGGGAGCCCGGTGCCGCGAATCCAAACCGCAGGATACGCGCGTAGAGGTTCTGCCCTCGCGGCTCCAGGACGCGGGTTCGATTCCCGCCGCCTCCACCATACCTCCTGCTACATCGGATTGCACGAGGCTGCGCCCCGCCATATTTATCAAGGGTTCCAGGGCCTCCGG
>DASUDA010000020.1:0-6891 GCA_036275835.1 bacterium
CTCCGGAATCTCTACCTGAAGAATGACACCCGGAACCCGACATGGTCGTTCAAGGACCGCGTGGTCGCGGTGGCGTTGGCGGCCGCGCGGCAGTTCGAGTTCACCGTCCTCTCCTGTGCCAGCACGGGCAACCTGGCGAACGCCGTCGCCGCGCACGCGGCGAAGGCCGGGCTGCGCTCGGTTGTGTTCATCCCGATGGGCCTCGAGCGAGCCAAAGTCGTGACAACCACGGTGTACCGTCCCACTGTCGTGGAAGTGGAAGGGACGTACGACGACGTCAACCGGCTGTGCCTGGAGATTGGTGAGGAGCATCACTGGGCCATCGCCAACGTGAATCTCCGACCGTATTACTCCGAAGGCGCGAAGACGCTGGCGTTCGAGGTCGCCGAGCAACTCGGCTGGCAGGCGCCCGATCGGGTCGTCGTCCCCGTCGGGTCGGGCAACATGTTCGTGAAGATCCACAAGGGATTTGAAGAATTCCAGACCCTCGGCCTCATCCCCCCGAAAGCCGTCCGGATGACCGCGGCGCAGGCGGAAGGGTGCGGCCCGATCGCCACCGCCTACCGGAGCAACACCGAGACGGTCACGCCGGTGATCCCCCACACCATCGCGAAGTCGCTCGCGATCGGCAGTCCCGCGGACGGGGGGTACGTCCTGGATCTCGCCCGCCGCACCGGCGGGGGGGTGGAGTCGGTCACCGACGAGGAGGTGGTGGAGGGCATCCGCCTGCTGGCGGAGACCGAGGGTCTTTTCACCGAGCCGGCCGGCGGAGTGGCCATCGGCGTGCTCAGGAAGCTCGCGGCCGCCGGCGCGATCGCGCCCGACGAGGTCACGGTCGCGTACATTACCGGCATCGGGCTGAAGGCGCTCGAAGCCGTCGAGCACGTGATCGAGAAGGCAATCACGATCCGGCCGACGCTCGCGTCGTTCGAAGAGCGGGTCCTTGTGAGAGTATGACTGTCCACGTGCGTATCCCGACCCCGCTCCGCCGCCTCACACACGGCGAGCGCATGGTCGAGGCGACCGGCACCGATCTGGCGGAGGCGATCGACGACCTCGACCGAAAATTCCCCGGCATCCGGTCGATGATCCTCGACGAGCGGGGCGAGGTGCTCCGGTTCGTGAACATCTTCGTGAACGAGCGCGACATCCGGTTTTTGTCCGGTCTCCAGACCCCCTTGACCGAAGACGCCGAGGTCGCGATCATCCCCGCGATGGCCGGCGGCGCTCACAGATCACAGCATGGCGTTTCGTTGAGCCCGGCAGCAGATCTCTAGATAGTCCCGCAATAGATAGGTAGCATACGAGCCCGGGGGCATGGTCCACGAGGACGTGCCCGTTCGCCGCCGTACCGCGTCCGAAACGCCCGCAGGGACAATGACACCGGGCACCTTGCCACGCTTCGCTCGGGACCCGCAGCGCTTCCCCACACGCCGCCAGCGCGGCTCTCTAAGATCCCGCGATGGGTTATACTGGAAGAGACGGATCGCGCGTGTGCTCACCCCGGAGGATGTGTGTGGATCGTCCCCTGATCCCTTTTCGCCTGCCACGCCTGGAGAGTCTATGAGCACCAAGACCGGAGGAGGGCGCGCTCCCGCGGGGCGTGCGACCGCTGAGGTCGTCCGGCGGGTCGAGGCCCTCCGGGACCGGATCCGCCAGCACAACTACCGCTACTACGTCCTCGACGCACCGGAGATCTCCGACGAAGCGTACGATGCGCTGGTGCAGGAGCTCCGCGATCTCGAGGCGTCTCACCCCGAGCTCGTGACACCCGATTCCCCCACCCAGCGGATCGGGGCGCCCCCGGCCGAGGCATTCCGCGCCGTCACACATCCTCAGCAGATGCTGAGTCTCGCCAACGCATTCGATGAAGACGATCTCCGGGCGTGGCACAAGCGGGTTCTGACCGCTTTGAGCGGGCAGGCCGTGGCGTTTGTCTGCGAGTTGAAGATGGACGGCGCGGCGGTATCGCTCGTATACGAGCGCGGGGTGTTCACCCGCGGCGCCACACGCGGAGATGGCGCGCGGGGGGAGGACGTGACGCCCAATCTCCGCACGCTCCGGTCGCTTCCGCTGCGGCTGCGCTCGGACGCGGGCCCCCCGGAATTCGTGGAGGTGCGAGGCGAGGTGTACCTGCCGACCCGTTCACTCGAGGCGATCAACGAGGAGCGGGTGCGGGCCGAGGAGTCTCCGTTTGCGAATACGCGGAACGCCGCCGCGGGATCGCTGCGGCAGCTGGATCCCGCGATCACCGCCGGCCGGCCGCTCGGTCTCTTCGTCTATCAGCTCGGAGAAGTGCGCGGGCGGCGGTTCCGGACCCATTGGGACGCCCTGGCGTGGGCCCGGGAGGCTGGGCTCCCGGTCGATCCTGACGCGCGCCGCGCAGGAACGCTGGACGAGGTTCTGGCGTACGTCCGGGAGTGGATGGAGCGGCACACGACCCTCCCCTACGGCACCGACGGGGTCGTGGTCAAGGTGGACTCCCTCGACCAGCAGGCCGAACTGGGGGCGACGAGCCAGGCTCCCCGGTGGGCGATCGCCTACAAATTCCCGGCAGAGCAGGCGGAAACGCGTGTCCGCGACATCACCGTCCATGTCGGCCGGACCGGCGCGCTCACGCCGGTCGCCGATCTGGAACCGGTGAGGGTCTCGGGGGTCATCGTCCGGCATGCGACCCTGCATAACGAAGACGAGATGCGGCGCAAGGACGTCCGCATCGGCGACCATGTGGTTGTGCAGCGGGCCGGGGAGGTCATTCCCGAGGTCGTCCGCGTCCTCGTCGAGAAGCGGACCGGTGGCGAGCGCCAATTCGACATGCCCGCGACATGCCCGGTCTGTGGCGCGCCTGTCATGCGGCGCCCGGGGGAGGCGGTGACCCGGTGCACCGGCGGGGCGACGTGCCCGGCCCAGGTGCTCGAGCGGCTGATTCACTTCGGCTCCCGGGACGCGCTCAACATCGAAGGTGTCGGACCGAAGATCCTGCAGCAGATGCTCGACCGCGGGCTGATCGAGGATCCCGCGGGTCTGTACACGCTGACAAAAGAGCAGGTGCTCACCCTGGACCGGATGGCCGAGAAGTCGGCCGAGAACGTGATCGCGGCGATCGACGGCTCCCGGCGCCCCTCCGTGTCCCGGCTGATCTACGGCCTGGGCATCCCCCACGTCGGCGTGCATGTCGCGGAGCTTCTGGCCGGCCACTTCGCGGACCTCGACCACGTGAGCGCAGCCGCGTTCGAAGAGATCAGGGACATCCCGGGCGTGGGTCCCACGATCGCCCAGAGCGTCGCGGAGTTCTTCACGCAGCCGGCGACGCGGAGACTGCTGCGGAAACTCCGAGAGGCGGGCGTCCGCGCCGTCTCGTCGCGCGCCTCCGGCGGCCCGCTCGAGGGTAAGACGTTCGCGTTCACGGGGACACTCGAGCGGTTCTCGCGCCGCGAGGCCGGCGAGCGCGTCAAGGAGTTGGGAGGAGTGGTTGGCGAGAGCGTGAGCGAGCACACCGACTACCTCGTCGCGGGCGCGACACCGGGGAGCAAGCTGGCGCGGGCGCGGAAGCTGGGGGTGACGGTCCTGGATGAGCGGCAGTTTCTCGCACTGGTCGAGGCCCGCTGATGGGCGGTGTTCGCAGGCATCCCCCGGCGCACAGGCGGGACCGAGGGGGGCGCCGCGCGATCGGGGTGGGGCTCTTAGCGGTCGCGGCCCTGTCGGCCGTGGCCGTCCTCGTGCTCCGACTCGCCCCAGTAGGGCCGCGGCCCGTGGAAGTGTTCTTTGTGCAATACGATCCTGCCGGGCACAGCGGAACGCTTGTGGAGGTCAACCGGGCCGCCCCGCCTGCAGGGGCGTCGGTGCGGCTTGAGGAGGCGCTGCGCGCCCTCTTGGCGGGTCCGACGCCGGAGGAGCAGCGCCGCGGGCTCAGAAGCGAGATCCCCGATGGGACGGCCCTGCGGACGGTACGGATCCAGCGGGGAGTGGCCGCCGTGGACCTCACGGGGGCATTCGCCCACGGTGGGGGGAGCAGCAGCATTCTGGCGCGGGTCTGGCAGATCGTCTACACCACCACGCAGTTCCGCGGCGTGTCCGCCGTCCAGATCACCCTCGACGGGCAGCATGTAAAGGCGCTCGGCGGCGAAGGGGTCGTCATTGACGCTCCGCTCCGCCGCCCGGCAACGGTCCCACGGTTTTGATGGAAGGGACCCCCTTCCGGAGAAGAGAATAGGCGAGCAATGCCGCGCGAAGTTTTCGCCGAAGAGATCGAACGGTTTCTGGGGACTCTGGACGGGATCGCGTCCGCGAGGGTTTTCACGACCCCCGGGGGGGAGATCTCTCAGGTGTACGTGACCGCGGAGAACTCCGCCGACAGCCGCGCCATCCGGCGCGGCGTGGGGGCCGCCCTCATTTCCGCCTACGGCCTGCCCGTGGAGCCGTGGCGGATCCAGGTGACGCAACTGCGCGGCGGGCTCAGGCCCGCGGAGATCCCTCATTTCCGGATCGTCCGTGTCGAGGAGTCGGTGACGCCGACGGAGATCACCGCGGCCGTCCAGGTCGCCTGGATGCGCGGAGGGGACGAGAAGGTGGCCACCGGACGGGCCCGCGGGACTCCCGGGCCGGCCACCCGCCTGCGCACACTGGCCGCGGCGGCCGTGGAGGCGGTTCGGGACGCCCTGGAGCCGGCGCACCGGGGCGTGAGCCTGCGGCAGGCCTCCTCCGTCACGTTCCTGGATCGCCCCGCCGTTCTGGTGGGGATCTCTGTCAGCACGCCGGGGGGGCAGGAGACCTCTGTCGGAGTGGCGCAGCAGGAAGGAACGTCCGATCCTGCGGTCCTTGCCGTCTTGGATGCGGTGACGAAGTGGCTCCTCCGCACTGCTCATGCCGCCGACGCCGCGCAGGCTGGGGATCGCCGGCGGCAGCTGGAGGTGATGCGCCACTTCGTTCGTTCCGCCGAGCGCGTAGAGGCCATTCCGGTGCGCCCGGCTCCGTCTTCCGACAACGACGACCTCGATGCGCACACGTCAGGGGCGACGCCGCCCACGGACGAGGGGGAGATCCCGGCGGCGGACGAGGGGCAGACCGGAAATCCGGGTCATCCGGACCCTGATGTGATCTACGATCTAAGCGAAATCCGTCCTGAGAAGAGAGGAGGCAGTGTCATGTCTGTGCATCAGGAGCCCTCGCGGGCGGGGGTCGTTCCGCCGCGCGGGGCGCATCTGTCAATGGAGGACACGTTCTATCAGGCGCTGGTCGCGGGGCAGACTCCGATCCACCTCCGCTGCCGGGACGGGTACGAGGTGCCGCGCGCCGTACTGAAGGATGTGGGGACCTACACCCTGCTCCTGGAGACCTCGGGAGGCCCCGAGCTCGTGTACAAGCACGCGGTCATCTCGATCCGCCCGCTCACCGCTCCGGCCGCAGACGCTTAACCCTGTGTCCGACCGCCCGAACCCCCGCCTCGAGGAGTTGCGCGCGCGCCGCGCCCGGATCGAAGAGGGGGGTGGGGCCGACCGGGTCGCGCGCCAGCATGACGCCGGGAAATTGACGGCGCGGGAGCGCCTCGCCGAACTGCTGGACCCGGCGACGTTCGTGGAGCTGGACCGGTTCGTCACCCACCGGACGACCGCGTTTGGGATGGACAAGGTGGAGGCTCCCGCCGACGGGGTGATCACGGGGTACGGGGCGGTTCACGGGCGCCTGGTCTACGTCTTCTCTCAGGACTTCACGGTGCTGGGCGGGTCGCTCGGAGAGGGGCACGCGCAGAAGATCTGCAAGATCATGGATCTGGCGCTCCGAAACGGCGCCCCGGTGGTCGGCCTGAACGACTCGGGCGGCGCCCGCATCCAGGAGGGCGTGGCGAGTCTCGGCGGGTACGCCGAGATCTTTCTGCGGAACACTCTGGCCAGCGGTGTTGTCCCCCAGATCTCGGCGATCATGGGCCCGTGCGCCGGCGGGGCCGTGTACTCGCCGGCGATCACCGACTTCATCATCATGGTCCGGGGGACGAGCCATATGTTCGTCACCGGCCCTCAGGTGGTGAAGGCGGTCACCCACGAGGACGTGACGTTTGAGGAGCTGGGCGGCGCGGCGGTGCATACCAGCCGCAGCGGGGTGGCCCACTTCACGGCCGAGGACGACGTGGACGGCCTCCGCCTCATCCGCCGCCTGCTGACGTACCTGCCGCAAAACAACCAGGAGGACCCCCCGCGCGTCCCCAGCACGGACGATCCGCGCCGGATGGACGCCGCCCTCGACACGCTGGTTCCGGAGGATCCGCACCGGCCCTACGATATGCACGACGTGATCCGGCGCGTCGTCGACGATGGCGAGCTGTTGGAGGTGCAGCGGGACTTCGCGGCCAACCTCGTGATCGGATTCGCCCGGCTGGGAGGCCGTGCGGTCGGGATTGTGGCCCAGCAGCCCTCGGTGCTCGCGGGCGTCCTGGACATCAACAGCGCGGCGAAGGGCGCCCGCTTCGTGCGCTTCTGCGACGCGTTCAACATTCCGCTCGTGACGTTCGTCGACGTCCCCGGGTTTCTGCCCGGAACGGCGCAGGAGCACGGGGGGATCATCAAGCACGGGGCCAAGCTGCTGTTTGCGTACTGCGAGGCCACCGTGCCCAAGGTCGCGGTGATCACCCGGAAGGCCTACGGCGGGGCCTATGACGTGATGTCGAGCAAGCACGTCCGAGGCGACGTCAACCTCGCGTGGCCCACCGCCGAGATCGCCGTGATGGGCCCGGAAGGCGCGATCGACATCATCTTCCGGCGCGAACTGGAAGAGACGCAGGATCCGGAGGCCACAAAGGCCCGCCTCGTCGCCGAGTACAGGCGGCAGTTCGCCACTCCTTACATCGCGGCGGGCCGCGGGTACATCGACGACGTCATTGAGCCGCGCGAGACCCGG
>DASUDA010000021.1:0-20548 GCA_036275835.1 bacterium
TAGCACACCACCCGAGCGAAGGATATCCACGGAATGTTCGATGCGCGGCGTGCGTTGAATAATGTGTCATGTTGCAGGAGTTGGGATTTTCTCGAAAGGCGGCCCGGGCTCTCCCGGCGTTGTTTGTCCTCGGGGTCGTCATGCCCCAACTTCTGTTTTACCTCGGCCTGCGGGACGAATCAGTGATGGCGGGACTGATCGCGGCCGGTGGTTGGACGATCGGACTTCAACTCTTCGATGTGGTGCGGCGTCGCCTCGTCGATCCTCTTCTGCTCTACGGATCGGTGTTGACGATGGTCCAAGGGACCGTCGCCGGGTACGCGCACAGCGCGACACTCTACCTGGCCAGGGGAGTGGTCGAGAACCTGATCTGGGCGCTGGTGCTTCTGGGATCAGTCGCCGTCCGACGCCCTGTCCTCGTCGAGGCGATGGGTTTCCTTCTCCGAACCCGATCCGATGCCGTCCTCACGCTTCCCACGCAGGGGGCGCTGGGGCGGCTGACGATGCTGTGGGCCCTGGGGTTTCTTGTCCGGGCCGCGGGGCTCTACGCGGCGGTGACCCACTTACCGATCGGCCAGTTCCTGCTGGTGAACACGCTCGCCGGCTTGCCCCTCAACGGGATCGGCCTGCTCCTGAGTGCGGTCTACGTCCAGGCCGCGATCCGGCGATTCCGGCCGGCGCATCCCCCTCACGCCACGTAGCCTCCCGCATCCAGAACGCGCTCGGCGATACGACGCCGGGGCCGAATGGTATCGACCGGCGCGTATCGGAGGAAGCGGCGTAGGGCCGCCATCAGGGTGCGTAGCGCCTCCCCTTCTGCCGACGCGGCAAGGAGCTGGCGGCACAGCGTCTCGATCCGGCCGAGACCCTCGTGTGTGGCGAGCCGCGCCATCTCCATCTTGATGTCCGACCCCAGGCCTCGCTCCCTCGCCTTCAGGGCCCGCAAAAGCGCGCTTTCCAGCGCGAAGACCTCGATGGCCAGATCGGCGATCCGGACAAGGATCTCCTCGTGCTCCCGAATCCCCTCTCCATGTCGCTGCGTTGCGGTTCCTGCCGCGAGCAGGGCTGCTTTCTTCGCCATCTCCACCTGATGGCGCTCTTCGGCGAGCGGGCCGCTGTCCGGGGTTCCGAGATCGGCGCTGAGCGCCTCTTCGCTCGCCCTCCGGACCGCGTCTAGCAGGGGCAGCCGCCCTCGCTGGGCCCGCCGGAGGAGCATTCCTGGGATGAGGAGGCGGTTGATTTCGTTCGTGCCTTCATAGATGCGGGCGATGCGGGCGTCCCGGTAGGCCCGGGCCGCCGGATAGTCCTCAATGAACCCGTAGCCCCCGTAGATCTGCACGAGCTCGTCCGCGGCGAACCCCACCGCTTCGGATCCGTACACCTTGGCGATGGAGCACTCGACCGCGTACTCCTCGATCGAGTCCACGACCGACTCCGAACCGCGCCTCCTCGCGTGAATCAATCCGCCTGTCCGGTAGATGAGGCTTTCCAGGAGATAGATGCGGAGGGCCATCTCCGCCAGCTTGTGCTGAATGAGGCCGAAGGCGGCAATGGGACGTCCGAACTGGTGCCGCTCCCCGGCATACGCCACCGCCTGGCGCAACGCCCGCTTCGCGGCGCCCAGACATCCCGTGCCGAGCTTGAGGCGCCCCACGTTGAGCACGTTGAGCGCGACGCGGTGGCCCTCTCCGATTTCCCCGAGCACGTGCTCAACGGGCACGCGGGCATTGTCCAGGAAGAGGCTGGCGGTCGATGATCCCGTGATCCCCATCTTGTGCTCTTCCGCGCCGACCACGAGGCCGTCCGTGTCTCGATCCAGGATGAAGCAGGTGAAGCGCTCGCCGTCCACCTTCGCGTACGTGACGAAGACGTCGGCGAATCCGGCGTTGGAGACGAACTGCTTCGTCCCGGTGAGTAGGTACTGCCGGCCGTCCTCACCGAGCACCGCCCGCGTCCTGGCAGCGAGGGCGTCGGAGCCGGCCGTAGGCTCCGTGAGCGCATACGCGCCGATGATCTCTCCCGTGGCCATGCGCGGAAGGTACCGCCGCTTCTGCGCCTCGGTGCCGAAATAGACGATGGGGAGCGTTCCGATGACGGTATGGGCGCCAAAGCTGACAGAGAAGGAGCCGCGGCTCATGTGCTCGGCGACGAGCAGGGACGTGATGACGTCCAGACCGCAGCCGCCGTATTCCTCGGGAATATCCACGCCGAGAAAGCCCAGTTGGCCCAGCTTGCGGAGGAGAGTTCGGACCAGGGGAAAATTGTGCGACTCCAGCTCCTCGGTCTTGGGGTCGACCTCGGCCTCCAGGAACGCCGTCAGGGTGCGGGCTGTGAGCGCGTGCTCCGCGGAGAAATCTTCGGGCGTGAATACCTCTGCCGGATTGGCCGCGGTGATCAGGAAGCTTCCTCCAGGCAGGAGACCGGTCACATCCATCCTGATGCTCCCCCTGGGGGCGACCCGCGCGTGCGCAGAGGCGTCATCCGGCGCATTCGAAAACCCCGGCCGCCCCCATGCCGCCCCCCACGCACATCGTCACCACCCCGTAGCGCGCCCGGCGCCTCAGCATCTCGTAGAGCAGCGTGACCGTCATTCGCGCTCCGGTGCATCCCAGAGGGTGGCCGAGGGCGACCGCTCCGCCGTTAACGTTCACGCGCTCCTCGTCCAGGTCCAGCGTCCTTGCCACGGCGATCGCCTGCGCCGCGAAGGCCTCGTTCAGCTCGATGAGGTCGACGTCCGGGAGGCGGACCCCTGCCTGGCGCAGTGCCTTCGGGACCGCCTCCACCGGCCCGACGCCCATGATCTCTGGCGCCACGCCCGCGACCGCAAAAGCGCGAAAGACCCCGAGCGCCCGCACGCCGAGGCGCTCCGCCACTTCGCCGGCCATGACAACGGTGGCGGCCGCACCGTCGCTCGTTTGCGAGGAGTTGCCCGCCGTCACGACCCCGTCGCGGGCGAAAACGGGAGGCAGGGCGGCCAGCCGCTCGAGCGATGTATCGGTCCGTACACCTTCGTCGGCGTCGAAGATCACCTCGCGCTGCTGGGGGCGGCCGCCTCCCTCTTCCCACCGCGCCACGGACAGCGGCAGGATCTCCTCCCTGAAGCGCCCCGCGGCCACGGCCGCCGCGGCCCGCGCGTGGCTGCGCAGGCTGAAGGCATCCTGATCGTCCCGGGAGACGTGGAACCGGGCGGAGACATTCTCCGCGGTCAGGCCCATCGACATGAAGACCTCCGGCCACTCCGCGGTAAAGTGAGGGTTGGGGGCGTATTTGTTTCCCGTCATCGGCACCAGGCTCATGCTCTCCACGCCACCCGCCACGGTGACGCTTACCTGCCCGGTCATCACCTCATAGGCGGCGGTGGCGATCGCCTGGAGACCTGAGGAACAGAAGCGGTTGATGGTCTGAGCGCACGTCGTCACGGGCAGTCCCGCCCGCAGGGCCGCGACCCGCGCCACGTTATACCCCTGTTCTCCCTCGGGCATTGCGCACCCCAGAATCACGTCCTCGACGGCCTCCGGGTCAAGCTCAGGGACCCGCCTGACGGCTTCCCGGATCACGGCGGCGGCCATCTCGTCGGGGCGGGTATCCTTGAGGGTCCCCCGCGGGGCTTTCCCGACGGCCGTTCGGACGGCCGAGACGATCACGGCGTCACGCATGATCTCATCCCCTAAGTCAGCATCTCGAGAGCCTGTCGGCAGATCCGGCTGGAGGCCGGGGATTTGCCCTCCGCTTCCTGCCGAGGAACGGATTCGAAAGTACACTTCGGGCAGATCCCCGGCCCTTCTCCGATGCCTCCAGACTTCGGCGGTGGTGCACTAGTTCCGGAGCGGTGTGCCGGTTCGCAGCATGTGGCGGATCCGCTCCTGAGTCCGCGCATCACCCAGCAGGCTCAAGAACGCCTCCCGTTCCAAGTCCAGCAGATACTCTTCCGAGACCCACGCGCCCTCGGGAACGTCCCCCCCGGCCATCACATGTGCCAGTTTCCGCCCCACAACCTCATCATAGGCGGTGATATGGCCGCCGGTCTTGAGAATGTAGAGGAACGACTCCAGCCCTGCCCGCCCCCGCTGCCCGACGACCCGGATGCGGGCGGGGAGGGGAGGCCGGTAGCCGAGCCGCGCCATGGCGCGCGCCACTTCCTTCGCGTCCTGGATCGCGCGGTCCGTGTTCATCGTGATGCCGTCGTGCTCCCGCAGATACCCCCACTGTCGGGCTTCCAGGGCCGACTGGGAGACTCGGGCGCGTGCGATCGTCTCAAATGTCCAGCGGATGAACGGGAGGAGGTCTGCGGTCACCTCGGCCGGCACGCGCCCCTGAGCGCGCCGGGCCATCTCCGTCGCGCCCCCACCGGCGGGGATCAGCCCCACTCCCGTTTCGACCAGTCCCATGTACGTCTCCGCGGCGGCCTGCAGGCGTGCGCACGCGAGGCAGATCTCCGCTCCGCCCGCGAGCGTCCGGCCCGCAGGAGTTCCCACAATGGGCTTCCGGGCCGTCCGGATGCGCTGGTTGACCCGCTGGAACTCGCGGATCGCCAGGTCCACGTCCTCCCAGTTGCTGTCCTGGGCTTCCAAGAGGAGCCACGCCAGGTTCGCGCCGGCCGAGAAGTCCCTCGCCTGGTTGCCAATCACCAGCGCGTCGAAGTCCGAGTCCAGGCGGTCGATCGCCAGGTGGAGCATGCGAACAATATCCGCGCCAATGATGTTGAGCTTCGAGTGGAACTCCACGCACGCGACGCCCTCGCCCAGGTCGATCAGGGAGGCCTCGGCGTTCTGCGCGACCACTCGCCCGGCCCGCTTGAGGTCCGCGAGGAGGGTGCCGGGCTGCGCAGGGACCGGCCGGTACTCCGCGCCCTGGACGTCGAAAACGTGTGTGACGCCGTCCGCCTCACGATAGAATGCGCCGCCGTGTTCCACGGCGCCGCGCACCGCCGGCGGAATCGCCACTCCCTCGCCCTCCAGCCGCGCGGCCACCCCTGCCGGACCAAGCGCGTCCCACAGTTCGAACGGTCCCAGGTCCCAGTGGAATCCCCACCGCATGGCGCGGTCGACGTTCAGGACGTCATCGCTGATCTCGGGCAGCACCCGGGCCGCGTAGACGAGCGTCCGGCTCAAGAGACTCCAGACAAATGTTGCCGCCCGATCCTGCCCCCGCAGCAGCGCCTCTACACGCTCCCCGAGATCGGGGATGGAGCCCACCTCCGCGACCGAAGCGAACGCCGGTTTCCGCTCAGGCCGGTATTCCAGCGTCGTGAGATCCAGGACGAGGACGCTCTCCCCCTGCCGCTTGTAGAAGCCTCCCCCGCTTTTCTCTCCTCGCCACCCGCGTTCGACCATCTGCCTCAGCACGGCCGGCGGCGCGAAGACCTCCCGCTCGGGGTCATGCGCGAGGCTCTCGTAAACGTTCTTGCGTACGCTGTAGGTGGTGTCCAATCCGACGAGATCGGCGAGGCGAAACGTCCCCGTGCGAGGGCGTCCGATCAGGCGCCCGGTCAACTCATCGACCTCCTCGACGGTGTACCCTCTCTCGACCGCCAGTTTCACGGCCAGCGACGACGTGAAGGCGCCGATGCGGTTGGCAATGAAATTCGGCGTGTCCCTGGCGAAGACGATGCCCTTGCCGAGATCACGCGCGATGACCTCCGCAACGTCCTCCGCGATCTGTGGGGAGGTGTCGCTCCCGGGAATGATCTCCACCAGCTTCATGTAGCGCGGAGGATTGAAGAAGTGGGTCCCGAGAAAGTGCCGGCGGAATTCCCGTGACCGCTCCGCCATCATCGCCGTGATCGAGAGCCCGCTCGTGTTCGTGGAGACGATCGTTCCGGGCCGCCAGTACGGTTCAACGTCCCGCAGGACGGCCCGCTTGGCGGTGAGATCCTCCACCACCGCCTCGATGACCCAGTCCGAGTCCCGCACGCATCCCAAATCGTCCTCCACGTTTCCGACCGTTACGAGGCCGGCGAGGTCTGGGGCGTAGAAGGCGGGAGGCGAGGCGCTCACGGCCCGCCGCTTGCCCGCGGCGGCAATCCGGCTCCGCCCGTCGGGGGGAGCGGCGGTCGGGCCGGGCCGGCGGTCAGGGCTCTCCTCTTCACCGGGCACCACGTCCAGAAGATGGACCGGGACGCCCGCGTTGGCCAGGTGGGCCGCGATGCCGCTCCCCATGACCCCGGCACCGATGACCGTCGCCCTGCGCAGCCGCATCCTCGTCCCCGTCAGTGCACCCGCTTGACCTGCCCGACCCAGTACTTCTCCCGGAGTTCCGCCTTCAGAATCTTCCCGGTGCCGCTCTTCGGCAGGGCGTCGGAAAACTCTACTGACTTCGGGACTTTGAAGTGGGCCAGGCGCTCCCGGCAGAACAGGATCAGCTCGTCCGCGGTGGCCGCCGCACCCGGCTTGAGTACGACGAGGGCCTTCGGCACCTCGCCCCACTGCTCGTCCGGAACCGCCAGAACCGCGCACTCGTACACGGCGGGGTGAGCGAACAGCGCGTTTTCCACCTCCACGGAAGAGATGTTCTCACCGCCGCTGATGATGATGTCTTTCTTGCGGTCGACGATGTTCACATACCCTTCCGCGTCGACGGTGGCGATATCTCCCGTGTGAAACCACCCCTCCCGGATGGCCTCGGCGGTCGCCCGGGGATCCTTGAAGTAGCCCTCCATGACGACGTTGCTGCGGGCGATGATCTCGCCCGCGGTCGTCCCGTCGGCGGGGACGTCGCGGCCCCTCGCGTCGACCACCCTGACGTCCACCCCCAGAATGGGGTAGCCGGTCCTGGAGCGCCGCTCGAGCTGGCGCTCCGGAGGCTCGTGCCGCAGGTGCCCTTTGGGCCACGCCAGTGTCAGCACGGGCGAGGTCTCCGTAAGGCCGTACCCGACGAAGGCGCGGCACCCCAGCTTCTCCTCGATGGCCGTGATGAGGGCCGGCGACGCCGGTGCTCCGCCGGCGATGACAACGCGGAGGCTGCTCAGGTCATACGCGGCGGCCCGGGGGTGATTGACGAGGGCGTTGTAGATGGACGGCACCCCGTAGAGGGACGTGATGCGCTCCTTCTCGATCAGGCGGAAGATCTCGACAGGGTCGATCTTCCGCAGCAGGACGTGCGTCCCGCCCGTGGCCGTAACGGTATGGGGCGCTCCCCAGCCATTCACGTGAAACATGGGGACGACGTGAAGGTGGACGGTCTCGTCGGTGGTATGCTTGGCGACCGCCGCGTACAGGGCGTGCAAATAAAGGGCCCGGTGGGTGAGCACCACGCCCTTCGGCCTCCCCGTGGTGCCGCTCGTGTAAAAGAGCTCCGCCGCGCTGTTCTCATCGACCTCGGGGTCGGCGGCCTGCGGAGGCGCCTCGGTGAGGAGCCCTTCATACTCGCGGGCAGCATCCGGCAGATTCCCGTCCGGCTCGATCGCCACAAACTCCTGTACCGTCTGCACGTCGGCGCGGATGGCTTCCAGGACCGGGATGAAATCCCGATGGAAAAAGAGCGCGCGAGACCCGGCGTGATTCAGGACGTAGGCGATCTCCCGTGGATGCAACCGGATGTTAATCGGATTCAGCACCGCCCCGGCCTGCAGAACTCCGTAATACGCCTCCAGCAGGTGGTGGGTGTTATAAGTGAGGAAGGACACGACCTCGCCGTGCGCCACCCCCAGGCCGCGGAGAGCGGACGCCAGGCGCCGGGAGCGCTCCCCGAACTCCGCGTAGGTGAATCGCCTCTCGCCGTCGATGACCCCGATCTTACTGCCGAACAGGCGCTCGGCCCGACGTCGGAATTCCAGGGGCGTGATCGGGACAAACATCCTCCCCACCTCCCTGCGCGTGGTTCCTCACGCCCTAGTATCCCAGGGCCGCCGGAGGAGCACAATGGGAGACAGAGGAGTCTCCCCTGTGAGGGCCTTATATATAGAAGAGATCCGGCGCCTCCACACCTGTCTCACACACCATCCGTTCCCGTCTCACCGCCCGACGCGCCACAGACAAGGAGGACCCCGCGGAGCATGCTCTCTCAGGAAGAGCGTGTGGATTCGATTCAGCGCGCCCATCACCAGTGGCACAGTTCGGCGCTGGGACGAGAGATGGAGATGCTGGTCTTCGGCCATGCCGGCGCGCGCGTGCTGGTGTTCCCCACCTCCATGGGGCGCTTCTTCGATTGGGAGGACCGGGGCATGGTCGGCGCGCTGGGCGAGCACCTGGCGAAGGGCTGGATCCAGATGTTCTGCGTAGACAGCGTCGATGCCGAGAGCTGGTACGCGGACACGCTCAGTCCGGCCGAGCGCGCGCGCCGTCATGCCGACTATGATCGCTATGTTCACACGGAAGTGATCCCGTTTTCAGTGCGGACCAATCCCACCCCCTTCCTGATCGCGACAGGCGCCAGCTTCGGCGCCTACCACGCCGCCAATTTCTCGTTCCGCTACCCCCACCTGGTCGGGCGGCTGATCGGAATGAGCGGCTACTACGACATCACCCGGTGGACGGGCGGCTATTCAGACGACACCGTCTACTTTCACAACCCGGCCCACTCTCTGCTCCACGAGCACGAGCCCGAGCGGCTCGAGGCGCTCCGGCACATCGACATCATCCTCGCCACCGGGCGCGACGACAGCGGGCGGCCGAATAACGAGCAGCTCTCGCGCCTTTTGTGGGACAAGGGGATCTGGCACGCCCTCCGCATCTGGGACGGCTTTGCCCACGACTGGCCCTGGTGGCAGCAGATGATCCGGCTCTACATCGGCGGGCCGGCGTGAGGTCGCCCTAGGAGGCGAAGTGTCAATGGCCCTGAAGATCGGTCTGATCGTTGGGCGGGAATGGTCGTTTCCTCCCGCGTTCATCGAGGAGGTCAACCGCCGCGCCGACGGCGTCATCGCCGAGTATGTCAGGCTGGGCGGAACACGGATGACCGACCCCTGCCCATACGCCGTCATCATCGACCGCATCTCGCACGAGGTGCCATACTACCGGACCTATCTGAAGCACGCCGTCCTGCAGGGCACGCTGGTGGTCAATAATCCCTTCATGTGGTCGGCCGATGACAAGTTTTTCGAGGCCTCCCTGGCGGCAGCCCTGGACGTGGCCACGCCGAAGACCGTGGTCCTGCCGAACAAGGAGTATGTTCCCGACATCGTCCACCCCGACAGCCTGCGCAACCTGACCTTCCCGCTCGACTGGGAAGGAATCATCTCCTCCATCGGCCTCCCGTGCGTCCTCAAGGACGCCCACGGCGGCGGCTGGAAGGATGTCTTCATCTGTCACTCCCCCCAAGAGGTGGTCGACCACTACGATCGGTCCGGCCGGCGGACGATGATCGTCCAGGAGTTTATCCAGTGGGAGCACTACGTCCGCTGCCTGTGCCTGGGCCAGGAGGACGTCCTGCCCATGAAATACGATCCCCGGGAGCGCCGGTACATCGTCGAGCATGCCCATCTCTCCCCCGACCTGGGGCGCCGGATCGCGTCCGATTCCCTCACGCTCGTGCGCGCGCTGGGATACGACATGAACACCGTGGAGTGGGCCGTCCGGGACGGGATCCCCTACGCCATCGACTTCATGAACCCCGCGCCCGATATGGACATACACTCCCTCACCCCGCACTACTTCGAGTGGGCGGTCACCCACATGGCGGAGATGGCCGTTCGCCTGGCGACACGGCCCCGCGCCCCCCTGCAACCGAGGTGGGAGGCGTTTGTGGGAGGCCGGGCGCGGAGCGCTGGAACGGAGGCCGCCACCCGGGAGGGGTCCGCACCGGCCTGAGGAATGCTGGAGTGCGGGCAGGCAGAGGATACCCTCCCCGCACCAAGGAGGTCCGGCCCGGTGCTTCGGGAGGCCATCGAGCGGTACCATGACCTCGTCACAGACGAGGTGGGCGCAGAGACGCAGGCTCAGTTGAACGATCAGCTCAGACGCCGCGGCCTCTTCTTCGGCGACCGCCCTCTGTGCACCGTCCTGCGGCCCCGCTTCCTTTTGCCCGAGCACTACCGAGAGTTGACGGCGCGGGCGACAGCGATCCTGGTGGCGTTCGACACGGCCTATCGCGCGGCCCTGGCCGATCGGGACATCCGCGCCCAGTTCGGTTTGCTCGACTGGGAAGAGGCGCTTCTCAAGCACGCCCCCTGCTTTCCCGACCCCAGCCCGGTCTCGCGCCTCGATGCGTTTTTCCTGCCCGAGGCGGGCGAGCTCCGTTTCACGGAGTACAATGCCGAAACCCCCGCCGGGACCGCGTACAACGATGTGCTGTCGGAGGTGTTTTGCACCCTCCCCCCGATGCGCGCATTCCTCCGGGACTACGCGGTGCGGCCGCTGCCGGCCCGGCACTGCGTTCTCCACGCGCTCCTGGAGTGCCACCAGCACTGGGGCGGGCGCGGCGAGGCGCCCCGCGTGGCCGTCCTGGACTGGCGCGAAGTGCCGACGTACAGCGAGTTTGTCCTGTTTGAAGACTACTTCCGCGCGCAGGGCGTCGAGTGCGTGATCGTCGATCCGAGGGACCTCGAGTACCGAAACGGTCGCCTGGTGGCCGGCGATTTCCACATCACGCTGCTCTACAAGCGCGTCCTCCTGAGCGAGCTGGTGGACCGGGTAGGGCTCGATCACGCCGTCTTCCGCGCCGTCCGCGACGGGACCGTGTGCATGGTCAATCCCTTTCGGTGCAAAATCCTGCACAAGAAGGCGAGCCTGGCGGTCCTCAGCGACGAGCGCAACGCCGGCCTTTTCACCGCGCAGGAGCGGGAGGCCATCGCCCGGCACATTCCCTGGACCCGGCGGGTAGAGGAGCGCCGCACCCTTCACGAGGGACGGTCCGTGGACCTGATCCCCTTCGTGCTCGAGCACCGCGAACACCTCGTCCTGAAATCCAACGACGAGTATGGCGGCAAAGGGATCGTGCTGGGATGGGAGACGGATCACGCCGGCTGGGAGGGCACCGTCCTGGCGGCGCTCGACCACCCGACCGTTGTGCAGGAACGGGTCTCTGTGCCGCGCGAGCCCTATCCTTCCCTGGCCGGAGGCCGCGTGCAGATCATCGACCGCATGCTGGACACCGATCCGTTTATCTTCCACGGCCGGCGGGTGGACGGCTGCCTGACGCGGCTGTCCACGGCGCCGCTGCTCAACGTGACCGCCGGCGGAGGCTCGACCGTGGCGACGTTTATCGTCGAGCCGCGGTGACGCGCTCCATGAGCGGCCCGTCCCTCACCATCGGCATCGAGGAGGAATATCAGATCATTGATCCCGAGACCCGCGAACTGCGGGCCTATATCACGCAGATCCTCGAGGAAGGCCGGCGCATCCTGCGCGAGCAGGTCAAGCCGGAACTGCACCAGTCGATCGTCGAGGTCGGCACCTGCGTCTGCCGGACCCCGGCGGAGGCGCGGGCCGACCTGGCGCGCCTCCGCCGGGAGATCATCGGGCTGGCGGGGAGGAACGGTCTGGTGATCGCCGCCGCCGGGACGCATCCCTTCTCCTCCTGGCGGGAGCAGGAGACGACCCCGCTGGACCGCTACGCGGGCGTGAAGGAGGACATGCAGGAACTCGCCCAGCGCCTGCTCATCTTCGGCACGCACGTCCACATCGGGATCGAAGACCGGGAGTTTTTGATCGACGCCATGAACGTGGCCCGCTATATGCTGCCGCACGTCCTCTGCCTTTCGACCAGCTCGCCGTTCTGGATGGGCCGCAACACCGGCCTCAAATCGTACCGCAGCATCGTCTTCCGCAACTTCCCGCGGACCGGCATTCCCCGCACCTTCCAGTCCTGGGCCGATTTCGCGTACCTCGTGGACACCTTTGTCCGCGCGAACTGCATCCCCGACGGAACGAAGATCTGGTGGGATCTGCGGCCCAACTGGCGGTATCCCACCCTCGAATTCCGCATCTGCGATGTCTGCACGCGCCTGGACGAGGCCATCTGCGTCGCCGCCATCTTTCAGGCGATTGTCGCGAAGCTGTGGAAACTGCGCCGGGACAACATGACCTTTCGGGTCTATCCGCACGACGTCGTGGAGGAGAACAAGTGGCGCGCCGTGCGGTACGGGCTCGACGGCAAGCTTGTCGATTTCGGCAAGCAACAGGAGCTCCCCGCGCGCGAGTTGATCCGGGAACTGATCGAGTGGTTCATCGGCGACGTCATCGACGAGTTGGGCAGCCGGCAAGACGTGGAGTACGCCTACCGCATTTTGGAGGAAGGATCCAGCGCGGACCGCCAGCTGGCCACCCATAAGCGCACCGGCGATCTGCGCGCGGTCGTCGATCAGCTGGTCCGGGAGACGCAGGAAGGAGTGATCGAGTAGCCGGAGGTGACGGGGTCTCGCCCCCGCGGATGCCGTCGGCGCCGGCGAGCAGGGGAATGTGCGACCAGGCGGAACACAAGGGAGTGCTCCCGTGTCGCGCACACTAGGATCGGCCCCGAGCCGAAAAGGAGAGGCAGTCATGTGGAAGAAGGTCTCGTCCCTCGTTGCCTCGGCCGTAATCGCGGGCGTGGCGCTGACCGTCTCTGGAACCGCCCCTCCGGCGGCCGGAGCGCCTCAGGAATTTGTGTTCGGCGTCGTTCTCGTCGGCCCGTACAACGATCACGGATGGAGTGAGGCGCACTACATCGCCGGCCGGTACGCCGAGAAGAAGGCTCCGGGGGCCAGGATGATCTACGTGGACAGCGTCAACCCGGCCGCCAAGCCCGGCGTCACGGTCCCCCAGGTTGTCGATGAGATGCTCTCGAAGGGCGCCCGGCTCATCATCACCACGTCGGACGATTTCAAGGACGGGACGCTCGAGGCGGCCAAAAAGCATCCAGACCTGCCGATCATCAATGTGTCGGGCGACCACGCCTGGAAGAAGGGCCATGACTACAAGGCTCCGCCGAACGAGAGCAATTTCATGGGCCGGATGGAGTACATGAAGATGGTGGCCGGCTGCGCGGCGGCGCTGAGCTCGCAGACCGGGAAGGTCGGGTACCTGGGGCCGCTCGTGAACGACGAGACCCGGCGTCTGGCCGACTCGGCCTTTCTGGGGGCTCGGTACTGCTGGACCACCTACGCCCGGAAGAACCCGGCCAGCCTCGCGTTCAAGGTCACCTGGATCGGATTCTGGTTCAATATCCCCGGCCAGACGCTCGACCCCACCAAGGTGGCCGATGACTTCTACACCAGCGGATTTGACGTGGTCATTTCCGGGATCGACACGACCGAAGCGCTGGTCGAGGCGAACAAAATGACCAAGGCGGGAAAGAAGGTGTGGTCCGTCCCGTACGACTTCAAGGGCGCCTGCACGGAAGCCACCGCCGTCTGCCTGGGGGTCCCCTACTTCAACTGGGGACCCGCCTACGCCAAAGCGATCACACTGGTCAGGAACGGCACCTACAAGCAGTACTGGGACTGGAACGGCCCGGACTGGAAGGACATCAACAATGCGGACACCTCCGCCGTCGGGTTCGCGAAGGGGCCGGCCCTGAGTTCCGCGGTCGGCGCACGGCTGGACACGCTGATCCGAGGCCTCGGGAATCGCTCGATCGTCCTCTGGAAGGGGCCGCTCACACTTCAAGGTGGGTCGCTCTACCTGACGCCCGGGGAGGTCGCCACGGATCTTCAGGTCTGGTACATGCCGCAGCTGCTGCAGGGCATGGAAGGGCCGAGCAAGTAATCCTCCGCCGACGCCCTGAGGGAAGGGGACGAGCGCCTGTCTCGCCCCCTTCCTGCCGCGACGATGCGCGTCGACTTCCGGGATATTCATAAGTCCTTCGGCCCCGTGCAGGCGAACGCCGGAGTCAGCCTGACGGCTGAGGCGGGCACCATCCACGGCATCCTGGGGGAGAACGGAGCAGGGAAGAGCACCTTGATGAAGATCCTGTCCGGGTTCCTTGCGCCCGACAGGGGGCAGATCCTGCTCGATGGCATTCCGGTCCGGATCGCTTCCCCCGCGGCGGCGGTTCACCTCGGGATCGGAATGCTGCACCAGGATCCGCTGGACTTCCCCACGCTGAGCGTGCTGGACAACTTTCTCCTGGGGAGCCCCGGGCCCCTCGTCTCGGATCGGCGGCGCGCACGCGAGGCCCTCACCACCCTCGCCGCCGAGTTCGGATTCGGTCTTGACCCGGACGCGTTGTGCGGGAGTCTGACCATCGGCGAGCGCCAGCAGCTGGAGATCCTGCGCCTTCTCTGGCTCGGCATCAGGATCCTCATCCTCGACGAGCCGACCACGGCGATTTCCGTCGGGCAGAAGTCCAAACTGTTCGACGCCCTGCGCAGGATGGCAGAGCAGGGCAAGGTGATCTTCTTTGTCTCCCACAAGCTCGAAGAGGTGCAGGCGCTGTGCACCGGGGTGACCGTTCTGCGGCGAGGGCGGGTGGCGGGCACCGTCACGATGCCCAGTGAGACACGGAATCTCGTGCACCTCATGTTCGGGCGGACCCTCCCGCCCGGCCGCCGCGCCCGGATCCCGCTGGGCCCGCCCGCGCTCGACCTCGTCCACGTCACCGTCAGCGACGCCCGCCTGACCCTCTCTGACGTGTCCCTCACGGTCTCGGCCGGGGAAGTGGTGGGTCTCGCCGGCCTGGAGGGGAGCGGCCAGCGGCTGCTCCTGCACGCGTGCGCGGGCCTCGCACGCCCGATATCCGGCCGCGTGCACATTGCGGGCCGGGACATGACCGGCTCCTCGTACCGCCAGTTTCTGGCCGCGGGGGTCGCCTATGTCCCGGCCGGTCGTCTTGACGAAGGCCTGATCTCCGGATTGACGTTTCTGGAGCACGTCGTCCTGGCCGACCGGCAGGCGCGCGTCTTCGTGAGATGGGGTGGGGCCGCGGCCGCCGCGGCGCGCGTCATTCAAGAGTTCAATATCCGCGCGACTCCCCGGACGTCTGTCAAAGACCTGTCGGGCGGCAATCAGCAGCGCGCGCTCCTGGCTCTCCTTCCTTCCCGGGTCTCGGTGCTGCTCATGGAACACCCCACGCGCGGCCTCGATGTCGAATCTTCGGAAGAGACCTGGTCGCGATTGCTCACGCGGCGGACGCAGGGCACGGCGATCATCTTCTCGTCCTCGGACCTCGACGAGCTGCTCGAGCGCAGCGATCGCATCCTGGTCTTCTCCGGCGGCCGCGTGGCCGCCCCCCTGGACGCGCGCCAGACAACGGCTGAGCGCCTGGGGGAGCTCATCGGAGGGACGGGCGCGTGAGCGCCGTGACGGCCGCGCGACCCCGGGGACCACTCCCCGCCATTGGGCTCGGACTCCTCAGCCTCCTCGTGACGGCCGCGTTCGGCGCCGCCGTGCTGTCCGTTCTGGGGGCGTCACCTCTTCTGGCGTATCGCCTCATCGCGGCGGGCGCCGTCGGAACGCCGGAGCATCTCTCCTATGTCCTGGCGGCGGGGACGCCTCTTCTGCTGTGCGCGGCGGGGTTATTAGTCAGCTTCACGGCCGGCCTGTGGAATATCGGCGTCGAAGGGCAGGTGGTACTCGGGGCCGTGTTCGCGTCGGGAGTGCTGCGCGCCCTCGAGCACGGCTCCCCGCCCTGGGCGGTCGTCCTGCTGGCGGGGTGCGCCGCTCTGGTGGGCGGCGCGCTGTGGGGGGGGCTCGCGGGCGCGCTCCGAGTCTACGGCAACGTGCACGAAATCTTCGGCGGCCTGGGACTCAACTTCATCGCCGGCAGCCTGACGGTCTACCTGGTGCTGGGCCCCTGGGCCCGCCCCGGCATCGCCTCAACCAGCGGGACTCTGCCCTTTCCTACCACTCTATGGCTGCCCGCGTTTGCGGCTGGGCCGCTCGTCATCCCGGGGGAAGTGCTTCTGGCGCTCGCCGCCCTCGCCACGGTCCGCGCCGCCCTGCGCGGAACGCATTTCGGACTCCGCCTCACGGCGGTCGGAAAGAGTCCGCGTGCCGCGTTTCTGCGGGGCGTTCCCATCGCCCGCGAGATGCTGTCCGCCTGTGCCGTCTGCGGCGGACTCGCCGGACTGGCCGGCTTCGTCCTGGTCACCAGCGCCTACTCCCGGCATCAGCTGTTTCCCCTGATCTCCGGGGGCGACGGTTTTCTGGCCATCCTCGTCGTCCTGCTCGCCAACCGGAGCGCACTGGCCAGCCTGTTCATCTCGTTTTTCTTTGCCGCCATCTCCACGGGCGGCCTGCAGCTGCCTCTGCAGATGCAGCTGGATTCGTCCATGAGCGGCGTCCTCGAGGGAATGCTCGTCCTGACGGTTCTCTTCCTGTACGGCCTGCGGACCCGGATGGTCCCCCGGGGGAGGTGAGCGATCGACCTCATCGTCCTCATCGCCACCGTCGTGGGGGCCGCGCCTCCCGTGATTTTTGCCGTGCTTGGCGAGACGATCGCGGAAAAGTCCGGGGTCATCAACCTGTCTCTCGATGGCCTGCTCCTCCTCACGGCGATGGTCGGGTTTGCCGCGGCCCGCGGGACGGACACCCTCCTCGCCGGCTTCGCCGCCGCGATGGCCGTGGGCGCTCTGGCCGGCGCCGTCGTCGCCCTGGCCAGCCTGACCCTGCATCAAAACCAGGTCGCGACCGGATTTGTGCTGATGATTCTCTGCCAGAGCCTGGCCTACGTTTTGGGGGCTCCCCTCTCCCACGTTCCCGGACCCCAGGTGCCGCACGCCCCCATCCCGGTGCTGCACCGCTGGCCCCTCGCTGGGCCGATTCTCTTCGATCACGACGTGCTCGTGTATGCGAGCATCCTCGCCACCGCGGCCGTCTGGTGGTACATCTACAGGACGCGGCCGGGCCTCACGCTGCGGGGGCTGGGCGAGCGGCCGGCGGCCGCGTTTGCGCGCGGCATCAACGTCACGCGGCTTCGCTACATCTACACTCTGATCGGCGGTGCGATCGTGGGGGTCGGGGGAGCGGCGTTTTCGCTGTTGGTCAAGCCCGGGTGGAGCCGCCCCTATGGCATTGAAGGCACCGGGTGGATCGCCCTGGCTATCGTGATCTTCGGGAACTGGGATCCACTCCGCGGGGCGGCAGGAGCCTACCTGTTCGTCCTGCTGCAGACGCTGGCCACAGTGCTCCAGGGCTTGATGCCGAACGTTCCGACGCAGGTGTTCCCGACGCTGCCGTTCCCTCTCATGATCCTCACGCTGCTCCTTGTGACCCTGGGGAACTCGGCGTGGATCCAGCGCGTACTGCGCCGTCTACCGGCCCGGGCGCGGCGGGGCATCCTGCAGGCGATGCGCGTCCTGCAGACGTCCCCCCCGGCGTCGCTGGGCCTGCCGTTTGAGTCGGAGTAAAAGAATCGCCTGAGTGCCGGGAAGGAGGGGCGCGATGGATCACGCGGTGTTTCCTGACGAAACTCCATCAAAACAAGCGGCGGCCCTGGCCGAGCAGATCGAGAGCGACGGCGGCCACGCCCTCGCCATCTACCGCGAGCCTGTCGGGGACCACTGGCAGATCTTCTGCCTGCTGCCCATGGCGAAGGTCGAGCCGACCCCCTACCAGCGCGACATCTCCCCTGCCCACGTCAAGCGCCTCCTCAACGTCGTCAAAAAGATTGATCGCTTCGTCGATCCCATCGTGGTCACGTCACCCCGCGCCGGCGTGTACTGGACGCCCAACGGCAACCACCGCCTCACGGTGATGGAGAAACTCAAGGCCAAGACGGTCCCGGCCATCGCCATCCCCGAGCATGAGGTGGCCTTCCAGATCCTCGCGCTGAATACCGAGAAGGCGCATAACCTGAAGGAGAAATCGCTGGAAGTCATCCGCATGTACCGAGGCTTGATCACCGAGGAGCCGTCGCGGGGCGAGGAGGATTATGTCTTCCAGTTCGAGTCCCCGCACTTCATCACGCTGGGCCTGCTCTACGAGACCAACAAGCGCTTCGCCGGAGGCGCCTTCGCGCCCATCCTCCGCCGCGTCGACAAGTTCCTGAAGGGCACCTTCCCCAAGACCATAACGGAGCGCGAAGAGCGCGCCGACATGGTGCGCCGGGCGGACGAGGCCCTGGGCGATGTCGTGGCCAAGCTAAAAAAGCGGGGAATCAGCCATCCGTATGTCAAGACCTTCGTCCTCTCGCGGACGACACCGCTCACACGGCAGCGCAAGACCCTGCCCAGCTTCGATCAGACCTTCAAGAAGCTCACGGCGAATATCCAAGAGTTCGACGTGGCCAACGTTCGCTACGTGGATATCCAGCGCTCGGCCGTCGTGGCCGCGCCGGCGGCCGAGTAGACGTGCCATCCTGGGCCGATGACTCTCATCGGTTACGCGAAGAAGTCACTCCTTGAGAAGCTCGGGGCCAAGGCGGATGGGAGGGCGCTCATCGTCTCCTTCGCTACCCGCCGTGCACAACTCAAAGGCCAGTTCCCCTCCCTGGCGAGATCGGCCTATCCCGACGGAGCCCTCTGGATCGCGTGGCCCAAAGGCACCTCAGGGGTCCCGACGGATCTCACCGAAAGAGTCGTCCGGGAGATCGGACTCACGCACGGAGTGGTCGACGTCAAAGTGGCGGCCATCGACGAGGTGTGGTCAGGACTCAAGTTTGTGTTCCGACTGAAGGACAGAAAACGCGCTCCCGCGCACAGGGTGCCTCGGGCGACCAGGGAGACGAAATGATGACCTGGCACCAGTTTGCCGTCGCCGCTCCGGAGCTCGCCTCCGCCGGCGCGGAGCGATTCGAGCGGACCGGCCTCGCCCTCGTCGGGAGCCTGCGGAAGGATGGCTGGCCTCGCATCAGTCCCGTCGAACCGTACATCGTCCAGGGTGAACTGATGTTGGGCATGTTGTGCCGCTCCCGGAAGGCTCGTGACCTCCTGCGGGACCCGCGCCTGGTCGTCCACAGCACGACCTGCGACCGCGAGGGCGCCGAAGGGGACTTCAAACTCTACGGCCGGGCGGTCGATGTCACGGATCCCCGGGCCCGACAGCGGTACGGGGACGCCGTGGAGGCAAAGATCCACTGGCGCCCCACAGATCCCTTTCACTTGTTCTCGGTGGATATTAAGAGCGCCGCCTTTGTCGTCTTTGGCACGGAGCGGTACGGAATGCGGTGGAGTCCGAGTCGGGGACTCGAGCGATGGGCGATCCCGGACAGCTCGCCGGCCTCGAGCCCTCCGTGAAGAGAATACGCCCCAGGAGGCCGTGATGCGAATCACAGACGTCGAGGTCGTGCAATTAAGGAAACCCATGGCGAAACCCCTGGTGGTCTCCAGGGGGACGCTCGCGGCGCGGACCGCGATCGTCGTGCTCGTCCACACCGACGAAGGGATCAGCGGGCTGGGCGAGAGCGTCGGAGACTCTTCCGGGGTGGTGCCGATCATCCGAGACCAGCTCGCGCCGCTGCTGATCGGGGAAGACCCGTTCGACATCGAGCGCCTCTGGGAGAAGATGTACACCTCACGCGTCTACTGGGACCTGAAGGGAGCCCTCGTCATTGCCATGAGCGGGATCGATATCGCCCTATGGGACATCAAAGGGAAGAGCCTCGGAGTTCCCGTCTATCAGCTGCTGGGGGGCGCCTGCCGGCGGAAGATCCGGGCGTATGCAAGCGATCTGTTCTGGGATGAGCCGGAGGTGATGGCAAGGGCGGCGGCGACGTACGTCCACGATGGCTTCCCGGTCGTGAAGACCCATATCGGGAGGGACCTGGAGGGAGACATCGTCCGGCTCACGGCGATGCGGAAGGCCATTGGCGGGGAGGCCGGCCTGATGATCGACATCAACTGCGGCTACGATCGCCCCACGGCGGTCCAAATGGGAAAGCGGTTCGAGGAGTTTTCCCCGCTCTGGTATGAGGAACCGTTGCGACCTCACGACGTCGAGGGATACCGGCAGCTCCGCGGTCAGGTGGGGATCCCCATCGCTCTTGGAGAGAATGAGTTTACCAAGTACGGGTTCCTCGAACTGTTTAAGCACGAGGCCGTCGATTATGTCATGCCCGATCCCGCGAGAGTTGGAGGGATCACAGAAACGAAGAAGATCGCGTCTCTGGCCGAAGCCTTCAACCTGATCCTGACCCCCCATAACTTCTCCAGCGGGATTCTCCTCGCGGCGACCCTTCACCTCATGGCCGCGACGCCGAACGCCGACCTTCTGGAGTTCGATGTCACCGGGACGGGGATCTACGAAGAGCTTCTTGTCGAGCCGCTGAAAGTGGACGGGGGGGTCGTGGACATCCCGCAAGGTCCTGGCTTGGGGGTCGTCCTCACGGATGAAGTGCGGGAGCGATACGCCGTCTCTCCCCTCCCCTCATGAAATCCCTAAGCATGGTCCGTGGCGGCAAAACCGTGGCCCGGCTCGGTGTATGCCCTGCGCGGCGGGCTGAAAATGTCTAGGATCGTGGCGCCGCGTGCCCCCGTCCGTATCCCGTGCGGCGTGTTGGCCGGCGTGTACCAGAAGTGTCCGGCCGTCATGGCGACCTCTTCCTCACCCTGAACGCGGATGCACTCGCCCTGCAGTAAGTACCCCCACTGCTCCTCCGGGTGGCTGTGAACGGTGCTCGTGGTGTGGGAGGCAACCTCGACAAGAGAAATCATGATGTTCCTGCCAGAAAAGATATGTGTCGTGACGCCGTCCTGTAACTTCCGAGCGAGACCCTCATCCTTCGACGTGAAGTGCCACTTTTCGCCCTCCACTCG
>DASUDA010000022.1:0-36920 GCA_036275835.1 bacterium
TGGCGGAGGAGGTCACGCGTAGCAGCACATCAGTAGGCGCCTCGACGTGCGCGTCCTCGACCGTCTCGACGACGACCTCTCCTGGGCCGCGAATCACAACCGCTCTCATAACACTCCCCCCTTCGGGAAAGTTACCCGAGATGACGTTTCAAATGATACTCTTGCCGCCGCGACCTTGGGAAGAGGCACTTCTCCGCTCGTTCCGTGTTCTTCCTGGCCACGTAGCCAGGAAGAAGTCTCTACTACAGGCCAGGTGGAGGTCTGTCCGCCTGGGCGGCGCCTGAGAGCAGGCAGTGTGGTACTCATCGATTGTGGGCGCGGCCGTGCCCGCCGAGAATGAGGAGAGGTGTGTTACGTGTATGCCATCGCTCAACGCGGACAATAACGTGCCTGGTGCTCACATCGCCACACGGCGGCTGGACGACGCATCGCTCTGTGTCTCGATCGTCTCCGCCGTCGACGGCGCGCGCTTCGCCGCCGTGGCACCGGACGCCGAGGGCTGCCTGGTCCAGGTCGCCTCGTATGTCGCCGACCATGCCTCGGCGCAGCTGTGGCCGTCGTCCGCGCGTCGGGTACACGAACTGCTGGCTGCCGGCGACCCGTCCGCGGCGGTCGCGGAATACTTCCAGCACGCGGGCGAACGGTGGGAAGCCGAATGGCTTGTGACGGTCCGGCTCGAGCCTACCTCGCGCTCGAGCGCCTGGGCGGGCATGGTGCCGCTGTCCGATCACTTCACGCCGCCACAGAGGAGCAGTGATGATGGGTTGGAACCCGCACATGTATGAACTACTGGTGGCCGAACGAGTCGACGCTCTCACAGCGTGGTTCCTGGGGAGCTTCTGGTGGAATCGAGCGGCAAAACGCGCGACCCCGCCGTCAACGCGCTGAAGACCTCCGTGATGGGACGCGAGTGAGGTCGTCGGAGATCCGTTGCCCCTGCCGGATGCCTGTGGTACACTCGGGGCGGCGAAGACGACAGGGGGAGTTCGGATATGGCGCGGCGTTGTGCGGTGTGTGGGAAGGAGCCGCGCACCGGGTATACGGTGAGCCACTCGCATCATAAGACCAAGCGGCGGTTTGCGCCCAATCTCCAGCGCGTCCGGGTGATGCTCCATGGAGCCCGGCGGCGGGTCAGGGTGTGCGCCGCCTGTCTCAAGTCCGGAAAAGTCGCGCGGGTCGCCTGACCGGCGGGCGCTGATTCCCGGTTACATCGCGGGCGAGATTCCGTCCCGCAGCCCGGCGATCAGAGTGTCCAACTCGGGCCGATCGAGCACGTAGCGATCCCCGCAGAACCGGCAAGTTACTTCAGCCCGGCCTTCCTGCGCAAGAAGCGCCTCCAGCTCCTCCACCCCGAGCCCGCACAGCATCTCCTCGACCTTCTGCCGGCTGCACCGGCAGTGAAAGGCGACCGGACTCACGCTCCCGATCGTGGGGGCGAGGCCCCCCAGGGCGGCGGTAAGGATGTCTTCTGGGGTGCTCCCATCGGCGATGAGTTGCGTGATCGGGGGAAGGCGGCGGGCGCTTTCCTCCAGGTCGGCGCGGACCTCCTCGGATGCCCCGGGCAGTACCTGGATGCACAATCCCCCCGACGCGAGAACATGGAGGTCCGGAGCGACCAGGACGCCGAGGGCGACGACGGATGGCACCTGCTCCGAGGTGGCCAGGTAGGAGGCCAGGTCTTCAGCGATCTCGCCGGAGACCAGAGGAGCGCTCGCGTGGTAGGCCGTGCGCAGGCCGAGGTCACGCGTGACGTGCAGCATCCCCTGCCGGCCCACGAGTCCGCCCACGTCCAGCTTGTGCGTGTCGGTCTCGGGCAGGTCTGCGTGCGGATTCACGGCATACCCGCGCACGTACCCGTCGGCGTCGGCCTGTGCGATGATGCCGCCGACCGGTCCGTCTCCCAGGACGCGCAGGAGGACCGACTGGCCGGTCCGGAGACCCGCGCCGAGGAGGGCGGCCGCAGTCAGGCTGCGCCCCAGCGCCGCTGTGGCCGTGGCGGATGTCGCGTGCCTGATCCGCGCATCTTCGACCATCTGAGTCGTCACCGTCGCCTCGGCCCGGATGCGTCCGTCCGCGGCGGTGCCCCGCACCATATAGTCACCCATCGCTCTGGCCTCCTGACGTTTCTCTCCTGGACATGTCTACGGACCGGCATCACGTCCAATTCCCCGTCATCCGCTGGCCATCATCCTGTCTCATCCCGAGGGGCGGACGGGGAAAGGGGTCGAGGAGTGCATCGGGTTGGCGGGCCCGGTGCCGTGGCCGAGGGGGAGCGCGTCCTCGATCGCGCGGGTAATGAACCTCTTGGCTGCGCAGATCGCCTGACGCACCTCATCCCCGCGCGCCAGGCGGGCCGTGATCGCCGCGGAGAACACGCACCCGGTTCCGTGGGTGTGGGGCGTGGGCACGCGCGGGGCCTCGAGATGCTCGACGTGCGCACCATCGAAGAGAATGTCGATCGCCGCGCCCTGCAGGTGGCCGCCCTTCACAACCACGTACCGGGGTCCGAGGTCCCTCAGGACCCGCGCACTCTCTTCCATCTGCTCCACCGTCCGGATCTCCCGGCCAACAAGAGCGCCCGCCTCGTGGAGGTTCGGCGTGATGACCAGGGCGAGGGGAAGAAGCTGCCGGCGGAGGACGTCCATCGCCTCTGGGCGCAGGAGGGGGGCGCCGCTCTTCGAGATCATGACCGGGTCGACGACCAGGGTGGTGAGCCGGTAATGGCGGATTCGTTCGGCCACGGCTTCGATGATCGGCGCATTGCTCAGCATCCCGGTCTTCGCGGCGTCCACCCCGATGTCCGTCACGACCGCATCGATCTGCTGGGCGACGGCCTCGGGCGGGAGTTCGACGATTCCGGCGACGCCTACTGTGTTTTGCGCGGTGACGGCGGTGATCGCCGTCATCCCATACACGCCCAGGGCGGAGAACGTTTTGAGGTCCGCCTGAATCCCCGCCCCACCGCCGGAGTCTGAGCCGGCAATCGTCAACGCGCGTGGTATGCTCACGGTCCCCCCTGCCCTTCCGTGTCGCGAAAGTGATCCCACCCCGTCGGGACGAGCGGAACCCGGCTCCCGCCTCGTCCCGCAATCCAGCGGCCGTCTTCCGGTCGAAGGATGTCGCCGATCCGCGTCACCGAAACGCCCAATGTGCGCCCGAGATCCGCGGTGGAGGTCTCGAACGCCGCGGCGGCCGTAAAGAGAAGTTCATAGTCCTCGCCCCCGCCGAGGGCCCAAGCCGTCGCATCCCGCCCGGCCGCCCGGGCCGCCGATGCGATCCCCGCCGCCAGTGGCAGGCGGTCGAGGTCGAGCCGCGCGCCTACCCCTGACGCGTCCGCCAGGTGGAGCAGGTCGCTGGCCGTTCCATCACTCGTGTCGATCATCGCGCTCACCGCCTCCATGCCGGCCAGGGCCTGCCCGACCTCTATGCGCGGCACCGGCCGGCGGTAGGCGGCCATGAGGTCGCCCGCGTGCGGCACATGCACCTCGGGATGGCGAAGCAGGAACAGCCCGGCGGCGGCCTTGCCAACCGAGCCAGTGACCCACACACCGTCGCCGGGGCGCGCACCGGCCCGGCCGAGAACGCGCCGGGTCTCGCCGAGGAGGGCCACGTCGATGGCGAACGGCCCGGAGGTTCGGGAGACGTTACCGCCGACGACTATCACATCGTAGGCAGACGCGATCTCCGCGAGGCCCGCGTACACACCGTCGAGAGTGCTCACAGGCATCTCAGGAGGGAGTAGCAGGGAAATGAGCGCGTACCGGGGCGCCCCTCCCATGGCGGCGATATCGCTCAGGTTCACGGCCAGGGCGCGCCATCCGATGTCCGCGGGCGTGCACAGGTCGCGCGTGAAATGGACCCCCTCGACCTGGACGTCGCAGGTCGCCAGGACCTGCCCAGACAAGCGCACCACGGCCGTGTCGTCGCCGATCCCGCGCACCACGTCGGGCCCTGTCGCCGGGACGAGCCGGCGCAGCCGCTCGATGAGCGCGAACTCCCCCACCGCGGCCACCGTGGGCTCCGGCCTAGCAGGCACGCGCGGCATCCACGACCTCTCTGAGACGGCGTGTGGCCTCGACCATGTCGGGAGCGCCCGTCACCGCCGTGACGACGGCCACACCCGCCGCGCCGGCGCGCACGACGTCCGCCGCGTTCTCCACCGTAATCCCTCCGATGCCGACGAGCGGGATCGGCACCACCCGGCGGATGGCCTGAAGGCGCCTCACTCCGACCGCCTCGCCCGCGTCGGCCTTTGTCCCGGTGGCGAAGATGGGTCCGACGCCGAGGTAGTCCGCACCGTCTCGCCAGGCGGCCACCGCTTCCTCTTCTGTGGCCGCAGACACGCCGAGAAAGAGCCTCTCCCCGAGAAGTGCGCGCGCCAGGGCGGCCGGTAGATCATCCTGCCCCACGTGGGCGCCATCGGCTCCCCCCGCCAGGGCGATGTCGACACGATCGTTCAGGACGAACGTGACCCCGCTGGCCCGGCACAGCGGGCCGATCTCCCGCGCGGCCTCAACGATCTCGCGGGCCGGCTCATCCTTCATCCGCAGTTGCACGGCCGTCGCCCCACCCCGAATCGCGGCCAGCGCGATCTCACGGTGAGAGCGCCCCCCGGCGTGGCGGGTGTCCGTCACCACGTACACACGCCAGTCTCCACGCCGCCTCATGCCCGGATGCGCGCCCGCCCTAGGACGGTCGGGGCGTCCAGCGCGGCAAGCGCGTCCAGGAGGGCCGCCCGAAAGGTCCCCGGGCCCCCTGCCACCTCGGCCGCGCGCTCGGCGGCGATCTCGAAGCAGACCAGCCCGCTCGCGGCGGCGGCCATGTGGTCAGGTTCCACGGCCAGGAAGGCGGCGACGGCCGCCGTGGCCATGCAGCCGCTCCCCGTGATCTGCGCGAGCAGTGGGTGCCCGTTCTCGATGCGGAGCAATCGCGCGCCATCGGTGAGGACGTCCACCGGCCCGGTCGCGGCGACGGTGGCTCCGGTGCGGCCGGCAAGTTCCCGCGCGAGACGGTCCACCCCCTCGATGCGACCCGCGGCATCCACCCCCCGGACTCCTCCGGACCGGCCGGCCAGGGCGGCGATCTCTCCCGCGTTCCCCCGCACGCACGCGATCCGGAGGTCGGCCAGGAGGCGGAGCGCGTGGGTGGTGCGGAACACCGTGGCTCCCGCCCCGACCGGATCGAGGACGATGGGAATCCCGGCGGTGTTCGCGCGCCGGCCAGCCAGAAGCATCGCTTCGAGGCTTTGCACCGTGGGCGTCCCGATGTTGAGCGCCAGCGCGCCCGCGGCAGAGACCATTTCCTCGACCTCCTGCGGCGCATACGCCATCACCGGGGATGCGCCGAGCGCCAGGGTAACGCCGGCCACGTCGTTCACCGTGACGACGTTAGTGATGTGATGAATGAGAGGACGCCGCTCGCGGACCCGGGCGAGGAGCGCAGCCGCGCCAGCGGGCGTCACGGGGGTCATGTCTCGCGTCTTCGCGCCCAGGGCCCCAGCAGCCGGTGGAGCCAATGCCGGAGCCGGAGGCGGATGTCTACTCGCTCAATCGCCCGTTCCATCTCAGCGCGGGACACGGTCTCGGCCTCGTACGTCACGTGCGCGGTCTTCGACGCCGCATCGACGTGGACGGCCACAACACCCGGGAGCTCCTCCAGAGCCCGCGCCACTCGCTGGGCTCAGAGATGGCACAGGATCCGGTCGGCCCGGAGTGTGGTCTCGGCTTTCGCCGGAGGGGGAGAAGAGCGCGTCATCCCTTCACCGCCCACGCATGTGTTGTCGGCACACGCCGGAGGGTCCGGATCACGATGTAGCCAAGCACCGCTCCCGGAACGCTGCTGGAGAGAAAGGCGATCTGAAACCACCACAGGGTGTGTTGGGAATGCACATAGGGTTGAACGATCAAGGCCGCCAGCGTGGCCCCGATCGGCCCCGTGCCGATCGGCTCGCACAGCGCCGCCACATCGTTCCGGAGGAGGCGATACGCGTAGCCGACGACGAGCGCGCCGAACGGGCTGCCGGGGTAGGCGAAGACCGTCCCCGAGTGGAGGCTGTTGCGGAGGGTCGCCGTCACGAGCGCCGCCCCCGCCGCATACCAGGGGCCGACCACGATCCCGGCGATGGCGTTGATTGTATGCTGGAACGGGAACACCCGGGTGGGGCCGACGGGGAAACTGATGTACCCCAGCAGGGTCGCGATCGCGGCAAACATCGCCGCGAGCACCAGCCGCCTGAGGTGCTCCGGACGACCGTGCGAAACATTTTCTCTCATACCGGCCACTCCTCCATCGTCCATGCCATCTCCCAAAAGAGATACTCATAACGCGTGCTCAGCAGAAACATGTCGCGGAGCGCCTCCTCGCGCGAGGGCGGGAGATCGGCTCCGACCTGATCCACCAGTCCCGCCGCCCACCGCGCCATCGCTTCGTATTCGTCCGACGTGTACATGCGGATCCAGTCCGCGTACAAGGGCTGGCGCTCGGGCAGACCGCCGATTCGCCGCAGCGCCGACGCGATCTCCCAGTACCCGTGGGCACACGGAAGAATGGCCGCGACGATCGCGGGGAGGTCGCCCGTCTCCGCCGTGAGCCGGAGGTAACTCGTGTACGCCACCGTCGTGGGAGCGGGGCGGGTCTCTTCCAGGCTCTCCGGCGAGATCCCCGCGCTCCAGCACGACCGGCGGTGCAGGTCCATCTCCACGTTGAGCGTGAGGTTGAGCAGATCCGCGAACCGAGAGGCGATCGCCAGATCATCTGCCCGGGCAGAGGCCAGGGCGAGGACCCGGCTGTAGTGGATCAAGAAGATGTAGTCCTGCCGCATGTAATACTGGAAACGCTCCATCGAAAGCGACCCGTCGCCCAGGCCCCGAACAAACGGGTGCGCGAGGATCTGTTCGCGGATCGGCGCCGCCGCGTCCTGGAACCGCTCAAACACGCTCACCGCTTCTCTTCCCCCGCGGCCCCGCACCACGCCGCAATCAAACGCGCGTATACGCGGGCGCAGGCCACGAGCTCCTCCATCGCCACGTACTCGTCCACCGCATGCGCCTGTTCCCACCGGCCCGGCCCGTAGATCGCCGCCGGGATCCCGCGTGCTGCGATCCATCCGGCGTCGCACACAGAGGTCGACATCCGACATGGCGGTGCGGCGCCGTGCACCTCCTCATGGGCCCGAGTGAGCAGCGCCGCGGCCGGGTGGCCCGGATCTGTCTCGAACGCGGGAAAGACCTCCCCGCGATCCTCGATCATGGAGCGGCCTCCCCATCGGAACACCGGCGAGTGGTCGCGCAGCCACGGATCAGCCGCGGCCGCTGCGAGGACGGTCCGCTCGATCTCCCCGGTGACCCCCTCGGCTGTCTCGCCGGGGTAGAAATGCACGGTGACCCACAGCGCGCACCGGTCGGCGATAAATGCCGGGTGCCGGCCGCCTTCGATCACGGCGGGATTGATGGTGTTGGTTCCCACAGGGAACCCGGGGTGGGACTTCGTCACGGCCCAGTGGCGCTCGAGTCCCTGGAGGGCCTGAAGCACCAGCATCATCTTCTCGATCGCGCTCGCTCCATGGACCCCTCCCCCCGCGTGGATCATGCGCCGGCGCAGGGCGTCGTGGAACGTCTGCGGGCTCTGAATTGTGATCCAGCCCGTGACGACCCCTCCCTGGCCGAGAGAGACTTCTCCGGCCGTCGGCTCGGGCACTACGGCGAACTCGGCGGGAGGAGTGTGCTCGAGCGCCGCGCGTGTTCCCGCCTCCCCCATCTCCTCCCCGGTGACCATCTGGATGATCACGTCGCCGTTGAGCCGGCCCAGGGTCCGCAGGACCGCCTCGAGGGAGATGAGGGTGGCCGCGATCCCTCCTTTCATGTCCGCGGCTCCACGCCCATAGATCCGGCCATTCCGGCGCACAGGCCCAAACGGCGGGTGGGTCCACGGCTCCCCCGCCGCGGTCGCCGCGACATCCACATGCCCGTTCAGCAGCAGCGACCGGCCGCCGTTCCGGCCCGGCAGGCGCCCGACAAGCTGAGGATCGCCTGGATAGAGGGGGACCATCCGCACCTCGGCCCCTAGAGCCGAGAGGTGCCGGGCGAGGAACTCCTGGATCCCTTCCGCGTTGCGGCCGGGAGGGCACGGTGTCTCATACGCCACGAGGGTCTCGGTGAGGCGGAAGAGATCTTCCAGGTGAGCACTTACATACTCATCCAGCGCCAGAGTGACAGAGGGCGGACAGGGGCGGAGGACGTCCCGGGTGGATGTCATGGTGCGAGGTTCGTGTACAGCTGCTCCACGGGAACCGGGCGCGGAATGACCTTGTGGGACGCCAGCCACTGGTCAAACGCCTCCCACTGCGTGCGGCTCTGGAGCTGAGTGCGCGCGAAGTACGGCAGCGTCGCCTCAAACGAAGCGCGGTTGAACGCATCGCCGAGCTTCGGATTCAAGCGGACATACTGCCGAAACGCCTCATCAGGATGGCTCTCGGTGAACGCGATTCCACGGGCGACCGCCTGGACGAATTGCCGGAGCACCATCCCCTTGCGGGCCATGGTCGTGTCGCTGGAGATCAGCACCAGCTCGTAGAATGCCGGCACACCATACTTCTCAGGCTCAAACATCCCAACCGCCTGGCCCTGCATCTCGATCTGCACGCGCTCCACGTTCCGATAGGCCCCCACGACCGCGTCGACTTTGTGGGAGAGGAGCGCAGGGACGAGGTCGAATCCGACGTTTACCAGTTTGAGATTGGATTCAGCCCCGCCGCTACTGTGCACGACCTGGTCGAGGATCGCGTCTTCGAATCCGGTGACCGAGAACCCGACACGCCGGCCGACCAGGTCCACGGGGGAGCGGATCCCCGAGTTCTTGAGGAACATGATCGTCGTCAGCGGTTGCCCGACGAGAAGGCCGATGCTGCGGACCGGGAGCCCCTGGGCGCGCGCCATGATCACGCTCGGCTCGTAGTTCACGGCCACGTCAACCCGCCCCACAGCCGCGAGCTTGAGGGGGTCGTCGGGGTTGGCCGGGATCTGCAGGGTCACACGGAGGCCCGCCTGGGTGAAGTAGCCCTCGCCCAGGGCGGCGTAGAGCGGCACGTGGTCGGGGTTGGGGAACCAGTCCAGCATGAACGTCACCGGCACAGGGGCAGCTGCTCCTCCGGGCCCCGGCGTGAGTCCGAGGACCACGGTACAGACACCCACTGCCACACCCGCCAGGATCCCCCTCCTCGGACGATGTTGCACCGTCACCCCTCCCTCCCCTCTTGCCCCTGCACGCGTCGCCGTGTCGCGCATGGTCTTTGCGGGCCCAGTTAGGTCCCGACCCGGCGCCACGGCAGCGCCACCCATTCGATGAACGATACGGCCATGAACAGCCCCATCGCCATCAGGCTCAGGTAGACAATCGCCGCGAAGACGAGATCGATGTGCAGCTGCGCGTTGGCATGGATCATGAGGAATCCCAGCCCCTGGGTGGCGCCGACCCACTCTCCGATCACAGCGCCGATCACGCTCGTGGCGACCGCGATCCGCGTTCCGGAGAAGACGAACGGCAGTGCCGCCGGGACGCGCATCTTCAACAAGATTTGCGCCGGCGTCGCCCCGAGGATCACCAGTAAGTTGACCGTGTCGGGATCCGCCGCCCGGAGGCCGTCTACCGTGTTGACGACAATCGGGAAGAAGACGATGAGCGCGGCCATCGCGACCTTGGAGGGCATCCCGTACCCGAACCAGACGATCAACAGCGGCGCGATCGCAAAGACGGGCACCGTCTGGCTTGCGATGATCAAGGGATAGACGGCTCTTTCGATCGTGCGCGAGGAGAAGATGGCCAGAGCCAGGCCCACCCCGACGACGAACGCGATCGCGAACCCGAGGAGCACTTCCTCGAGGGTCACCCCGGCCTGCTGGAGGAGCAGGCCCTGCTCCGCCAGCAGCAGCCGGGCGATGCGGCTCGGAGACGGCAAGATGTAGAACGGCACACCGAACGCGCGCACCCCCCACTCCCACACGAGGAGGAATGCCGCGATGAGCGCGGCCGGCGGTGCGACCCGGCCGGCCCAGCGGCCGATTCGGCGTCCCACTCCCAGACCGTGGCGAGATGCCTCGGCTCCTGGTGCGGGATGGGCGCCGGCGGGGGTGGGGATCTCCCGCGGGTGAAGCGCGCTCATGCGAACGCCTCCGCCATCTCCGCCTGAAGAAGGCCCAGGAGGTGGGCCTTCTCGCGCACGACGCCTTCGCTGGTGGGATATCGCGGTCGGGGAAGGTCGATAGTCACCTCGGCCCGATTCCGGCCCGGGCGGGCTGTGAGGACGTAGATCCGGTCGGACAGTAAGACCGCTTCCTCCACGTCGTGGGTGATGAACAGAACAGTCCGCCCAAACTCCGCCTGCAACCGTAAGAGGTACCCCTGCATCGCCGACCGCGTCATTGCATCCAGAGCGCCGAAGGGCTCGTCCAGGACCAGGAGGTCGCGCTTACACAGGAGCGTGCGCACGAGCGCGACCCGCTGGCGCATGCCGCCGGAGAGGAGCGCGGGGTATGTGCGCTCAAACCCCTCCAGGCCGAACCGCTGGAGCATCTGCCGCGCCTCGGCCCGTGCCGTCGGGCGGGGAACCCCCTGGATCTCCATCCCGAGGATCGCGTTGTCGATGACGGTGCGCCAGGGAAGGAGCAGGTCTTTCTGCTGCATGTAGGCGACCCGACCCCGCTCTGGGCCGAGCGGCGCCCCATCCAGCAGAATAGTCCCTTCATCGGGCGGGAAGAGGCCGGCGACGATGTTACACAGTGTGCTCTTGCCGCATCCGCTGGGACCGAGCAGGCTCACGAACTGATGGCGGCTGACAGTGAGCGAAACGTTCTGCAGCACATCCAGCCAGCCGCCCTGATGCCGAAAACGCTTCCCGAGGCCTGCCACCTGAAGTGTCGGTGTCACTCTCACTTGCGCCGCCGGACAGCAAAAAACGCCGCCCCCCGGAACCAGGACGGCGCACGCTCACTCTCCCTCCGCTGGCATTACCCAGATCAGGTTCCGGGGTCGATGGCAGGATCAGCCATCCTCTCAGCCTGGTTCCCCAAGCTCCCCCGCACGTATTCGGTTGACCTCACGCACAGTATAGCAATGGGGCGGAGGAGGCGCAAGGCCACGGGGAACGGGGCGGCCTAGCGAGACTCCTATCGTGCAGTCTGGCTAATGATCCGGAGGCGCGGCTTCCAGAATCCGCCACAACTCGTCCCGGTCGGGAGGGACAAGGGGCGCCGTGCGGCCTCCGCGCCGCACGCGCCGCTCTTCGGGCAGGAACTCCCCAATCTGCGTGACGCAAATCCCCGCGGCCTCGATCGCCGCCGAAGTTCGCCCGGGATCCGGGCTGGCGATGAGAAGGGCGCCGCTGCCGATCAGGCCGAGCGGGTCTGCGCCGAGATGCGCGCAGATCGCCGCCGTCTCTGGAAGCACGAGCACGCGGTCGCCGTCCACGTGTACCCCGATCCCCGAGGCCACGGCCATCTCGTGAGCCGCACCGAGCACACCGCCTTCGGTGACATCGTGCATCGCCCGCGCGCCCGCCGCGGCGGCCGCCCTCCCCTCAGGGAGCACGCTGATCTCGTCTCGGAACGCCCTCGCGCGATCGACGAGGGGAGCCCCCAGGGCCGCCCGAAGGCGCTCCCCGAGTTCCGCGGCGAGGATCGCGGTTCCCTCAATCCCGGCCCCTTTAGTGAGGAGCAGCGCGTCTCCCGGACGGGCCCCGCCGCTTCTCAGCACGCGGTCTTTCCGGGCCCGTCCCAGCGCCGTGACGACGACGAGGGGTCGGTCAATGCCGATCGTCACCTCGCTGTGTCCCCCCGCAATCTCGACGCCCACGGCGGTGGCCGCCGCCGCCGCGTCTTGCATCACCCGGCTCAGATCGTCCGCCGAATGGTCGGCGGACAGAAGCACGGTCATCGTCAGCGCGACCGGCTCGGCGCCGGTCGCGGCAATGTCGTTGGTGGCGATGAACACGGCGTACCACCCCAGGTCGCGCTGGGCGCCCGTGATCGGGTCCGTGGTCAGCACCGCGACCTCGTCCCCGAAGTCGATCACCGCACAGTCCTCGCCGAGCTGGGCATGCACGAGCACGTCGTTCCGCCGGACGCCCAGGTACGGATAGACGAGTGCGGCGAGGATGTCGGGGGGAACCTTTCCGACCGGGATCTCAGGACGGGTCATCACGGATCCCGACAGACCGATCGACCGGGGCAGCGTAGGAGTTCGCGAGACCACGCCGAATCAACGCCGGTGCGAGATGGCACAGACCGCGTTCGTCCTGATCACGCTCGACCGCAGTACCCCCGCGGAGGTGGCGCGCCTGCTGCGCGCGGTGCCGGGGGTCGCCACTGCTCATGCGGTGATGGGAGAATTCGACGTCCTGGCCGTCGTCCACGCGGCCGCCACACGCGAGATCTCGTCGCTGATCGACGCCCACATCCGGACGATCGAAGGCGTCGCCCGCGTCATCACCTGCGTCGCCGTCCCCGCCTGATACTGCACACACACAGGACGGGCCGCCAGCACGGCGGGGCAGCTTCGTCTTCACGTGACCTCGTGGCTCCGGATGCGAACCGGTTCAGACGGCGACCCGGGGGGTGATCCGGGTCATCTTTTCCAGGATCTCCTGTGCCACCTCGAGCGCGCGCAGGCCGTGTTCCCCCGGGACGAGCGGCGTCGCCTCTCCCCGAATGCACCCGACAAAGTGCGTCAGCTCCGCCCGCAGGGGCTCTTCTCCTTTGACGATTGTTCGGCGCTGCGTCCCGTGCCGGCCGACGGTAATCTGCTGGCTGAGGTAGTTCAGGCGGATAAATCCATCGGGCTGGGTAATTTCGAGCTCGGCGGCCTTGACCGGGGAGACCCGGCTGGCCACGAAGCTCGCCAGGCATCCACTCTTCAGCGCCACGTGCGCGACGGCGATGTCCTCGTCATCTCCATGAAGCCCCGCCCCAATCGCGCTGACCCGCGCCACCGGGGACCGCATGAGGGTCAGGATGATGTCCAGATCGTGGATCATCAGGTCGAGCACCACACCGACGTCCATCACCCGGCGCGGGTTCCAGGGACGCACCCGCCTCACTTGAACGAAGAGCGGCTCGGTCACCAGGTCGCGAAGGGCCTGGACGGCCGGTTTGAACCTCTCCACATGCCCCACCAGCAGGGTCACGCCTTTGCGCTGGGCGAGATCCACCAACTCGGCCGCCTGCTCCACCGTCGCCGTGATCGGCTTTTCGACGAGAACGTGGATGCCGTGCTGGAGGAACTCGCGCGCGATCTGGTAGTGCTGCGCGGTGGGGACCACGACACTCACCGCATCGACCTTCCCGAGGAGCATCCGGTAATCCTGATACCCCGGTGTTCCGTACCTCCGGGCGAACGCGGCCACCTCGTTTGGAGCGGTATCCACCACCCCCGCGAGCGTCACAGCGGGAAGGTGGTGGTAGATCCGCACGTGGTGCTGGCCCCACTGCCCCAGGCCCACGACGCCGACGCGGATCTGGCTGCTCACAGGCGCCTCCTTAGTCCCGGGGATCGAACCGGCGGATCACCGCGATGACCCGGTCAATCTCCGCCTCCGTGAGCGCCGGGTGGACGGGGATACTCAGCACCTCCTCGGCCGCGCGCTCGGCCTCCGGACATCGGATCTCACGGTATCCCCGCCGCAGGTACAGGGGAGTGCGGTGGATCGGGAGCGGGTAATACACCCGAGTCCCGATACCCTCTGACTCCAGGTAGCGGCGCAGCCGGTCCCGAGCGTGGGGCACGCGCACAGTGTATTGATGGTAGACGTGCAGGCATCCCCGGGGCTCCTCCGGAAGCGCGAGCCACGGAAGGTCCGACAGCCCCGCGGAGAGGCGGGCGGCGTTCTGGCGGCGCCGGGCGTTGCGTTCATCGAGATGCGCCAGCTGGCCGACGCCGAGGGCCCCCGCCATCTCGGTCATGCGGTAGTTGTATCCGGGCACCTCGTACACATACTGGGCCGTCTGACCGCCGTTCACGAGCAACCGCGCGCTGTCGGCCAGGTGGGAATCATCGGTGACGATCATCCCCCCTTCTCCTGTGGTCAGGTTCTTTGACGGGTAGAAGCTGAACACCGCGGCGGCGCCGAACGTGCCGACGCGGCGGCCCGCAAATGCCGCCCCGTGAGCCTGCGCGGCGTCCTCGAGGAGCATCACGCTGTGTTTCCGGGCAAGGCGACACAGGGCGTCCATCTGACAGGGAAGCCCATAGAGGTGAACAACGAGCAGCGCGACAACACCCGGGGTGCGCACGAGCAAATCCTCCACGGCGGCCGGATTCAGGTTATACGTCCGCGGATCGATGTCCGCGAACACCGGATGAGCGCCGCGGTGGAGAATCGCGGTGGCTGTGGCGCCGAAGGAAAACGGGGTCGTGATGACGCGGGCTCCGGCGCCGATGCCGGCGGCTTCGAGGGCCACCATCAGCGCGGTCGTTCCGGAAGAGGTGGCGACGCCGTGGGCGGCTCCGACGTATGTGCTGAAGGACTGTTCGAACTCGTTCACCCACCGGCCGGCAACAAGGCGGCCGGACTCCAGCACTTCCAACACACGCCGTTTCTCGTCGTCGCCGATCAGAGGTTTCGCAATCGGGATCAGCTGATGCTGCGACGCAGTTTGCATCTCCCGCCGCTCCATCCTCCCACGCGATCCCCGGCTCTGTTCTGCGCGCGGGGTGAATCTCCTCTAGCCCTTATAGACAGATCTGGCCAGAAAGACGACAGCGCGGGAGGGCACGGCCGCATCCCTCGAGCCGGCGTCAGCGTGGGGTCTCGAGCTGCCCGCGGAGAGCGCTCAGCATGCCGTCAAGATTTTGCTTCATCTTGACCCGAAGGAGGGCACTCAGAAGCCCCCCGATCAGCGGGATGCCAAACTCGAAATCCACCGTGATCGCCGTCCGCGTTCCACCCGCCTCGGGCGTAAACGTCCAGACGCCCTCATACCGCTCAAAGTCCCCCTCGCGCTGGCGGAACCGGCAGAGGTACCGGGCGTCATCCCAGGCGTCTTCCTCGACCCAATGAATCCGCCGGCCTTCGACGACCCCCACCCACTCGGTCACGGTGGGGACGTCTCCGCGCCGCTCCAGGACGGTGACGCTCTCCAGGTCGGGCATAAAACGGGGGAAGTCCTCCACGCGCTTCGCCAATCCGTAGACGGCCGGGAGCGAGGCGTGAATCAGAGCCGAGGCTTCGACGCGGGTCATGACCGGCTGCCCTCCGGGGTCCTGGTGTTAGGTGCGTAACTCGAGGATGTCGCCGTCCTCGAGGACATACTCCCGCTGTACCATCTGGCCATCAAAAGTGCGGGCGCCCCAGACGCGCGCGAACTTGAGACGCTCCACGAAGTCCTTGTGGATGGCGGCGGCCGCATCCTGCACCGTCGCCCCACGCGGCAGCACGAACGGCACGGACCGGTCCGGTCGCTGCCCGGGAGTCTTTGTGTACACCCGGATGACGTCGAGCAGGCGAAACATCTCCGCCCGCAGCGCATCGAGGTTCGTGCCGGCGTCGGCGGAGACCGCCACGACGGGGAACCGGTCGGCGTACATCTCGCGCAGGATCTCGATCCGCGTGGCCGCGCCGGGCGCATCCGTCTTGGCGCCCACAAGGAGCGCCGGAAGAACGTCGTCCCCCGTCCCTCGGCGCCCCAGGCGGACCCTGGCTCCGGATACGAGATCCAAGGTCTGCTCTACCCCGCTCAGCAGGTCGTCGTCTCCGAGATCGGCGACGAGGAGGGCGCCATCGGCCTGCCGGATCAGAGCGAATAACCAGGGCTCAGACGTCTCCGGGGCGATCGGCGGAAGGTCGACGAGCTGGATCTGGATGTTTTCAAAAGGGACCATGCCGGGTAGCGGCGCGCGCGTGGAAAATGGGTACGGCGCCACGACCGGAGACGCGTTGCTCAAGGCGGCGAGGAGCCGGGACTTGCCGGCGTTGGGCGGGCCGACGAGCATAATCTGCCCGGCCCCCTCGCGGGGAACGTGGTGCCACGTGGGTCCCTTCCCCGCCGCCCGGCGCCGCGACGCTTCGACCCGGACCTTCGACATCCGTCGTCGGATGTCGGCCCGCATGTGCTCGGTCCCCTTGTGCTTGGGGATTGTGGCCATCATCTCTTCGAGGGCGGCGAGCTGCTCCTCGGGTGTCGTGGCCTGCCGGTAGCGGCGTTCTGCGTCGAGATACTGCGGGGTCAGGTTTGCGGGCATACGCGCGTCCTATTGTATCAGATGTATCAGAGCCGGCGCGGCAGGGAAAACGGACCGGACCGATAAAGACCCGGGGAACGGGTCTGAGAGACTGATGAGAGTTCACCATGATCTGAAGGGGAGGATGGACGATGCCACGTGCCTTCGGAATCCTCGTCGCCATGATCGTCGCCACAGCCCTCGCAGGAGCCGTGACCGGGCCCTCGCGGGGGGCGGAGGTCCTCAAGATCGGAGCGCCCCTTGCCGCGACGGGAGCCGATGCGCGGGAAGGGGCGCTGACCAAGCAAGGGTACGATCTGTGGGCGGAAACCGTGAACGCCCGCGGAGGAATCAAGGTCGGCGGGACGCAATACACGGTTCAGATCGTCTACTACGACGACCAAAGCAAGGCGCAGATCTCGGCCGAACTGACCGACAAGCTCGTGAGCCAGGACCATGTGAACTTTCTCCTCGGCCCGTATGGCAGCGCGACGACGTTCGCGGACGCCGGCATTGCCGAGAAATTCAAGATTCCGATGGTGGAGGCCAACGGCGCCGCCCGCAGGATCTTCCAGCAGGGGTATAAGTTTGTCTTCGGCGCCCTGAGCCCGGCGGACGAGTACGCCGCGGCGATGCTGAAAGCCGCCGTCACCCTCACGCCGCGGCCCGAGACGGTGGCGGTGCTCTCCTCCGACGACCTCTTCTCCCTCGAGGTCGCAAACGGCGCGCGCGACTGGGCCGAGCACAACGGCCTGAAGGTCGTCTTCTTCCAGAAGTACCCGGTCGGCGTGAGCGACCTCAGCGCGCCGCTCACGACCATCAAGTCGCTTGGGCCGGACATCCTCCTCGGCTCGGGACATCTGCAGGAGAGCCTCCTGGTCATGAAGCAAGCGCAAACCCTCAACGTCAACGCGAAGTTCTTTGGGTTCACGGTCGGGCCGACGACCCCCGACTTCGTCAAGGCGCTGGGGCCGGCCGCGGAGTACGTGTTCGCCTCCTCCCAGTGGACACCGGACGTGAAGTACACCGGGCCGGTGTTCGGATCGGCGATGGACTACGCCAGGATGTTTGAGCAGAAGTATGGGTTTGTGCCGGATTATCACGCTGCGGAGTCCAGCGCCGCCGGACTCGCCCTCCAGCTCGCGATCGAGAAGGCCGGGAGCATCGACCCGCAGACGGTCCGGGACGCGCTCGCGTCGCTGGACGTGGTGACGTTCTACGGCCGGATCAAGTTCAATGCCGACGGCCTGAACGTGTACAAGCCGATGGTCACCGTGCAGATTCAGCACGGCAAGGTGATGACGGTGTGGCCGGCCGACGTGGCGCCGGTCTCGGCGATCTACCCGACCCCCGCCTGGAGCGCGCGGAGATAAGGACCGCACCGGGCGCCCCTCAGTCCGGTAGGAGTGCGGCTCCCGGAGCCCCTGCGCGTGCCGGCTCACGCCGTGGGCACAGTGAGCGTTGCGGCCCAGATCGCGCTGCAAAACGCGCTCAACGGGCTTCTCATCGGGGGCACGTACGCCACCGTCGCGCTCGGGTTCTCGCTGGTCTGGGGGATCCTCAATATCGTCAACCTGGCGCATGGCGCCCTCGTCATGCTGGGCGCCTACGCCACATTCTGGCTGTTTACGCTCTACGGCGTGGACCCGCTCCTGTCGCTCCCCCTGACCGGCGCCGCCCTCTTCGTCTTCGGGTACGCCCTGCAGCGGGGCATCGTCAACCAGGTCATTCGGGCGCCGTTTCTCATCACGTTCCTCCTGACGTTCGGCCTGGAGCTCCTGATCACCAACATCGCTCAGGCGGTGTGGACGGCCGACATCAGGTCGGTGACGACCTCGTACTCGGGATGGAGCCTGAGCCTGGGTCCTCTCACGCTCCCGGTCGTCCGCGGAGCTTCTCTTCTCATCGCCTTCGTGGTTGCCGTCCTCCTGCACGCGCTCCTGACGCGGACCCGCCTCGGGACGGCGATCCGGGCCACCGCCTCGGATCAGGAGGCGGCCCGGTTGATGGGCATCCCGATCGCCCGTGTTTATGCCGTCACTTTCGGTATCGCGGCCGCCTCCGCGGGGATTGCCGGCGGGCTCATCAGCCTCAGCTTTCCGATCTTCCCGGCGATGGGAGCCGGCTACACGCTCATCGCGTTTGTGGTGTGCGTCCTGGGAGGGCTCGGCAGTGTCCCCGGAGCGCTCCTGGGTGGTCTCGTCCTCGGCCTGCTGCAGACCTATGCCGCTTCCTGGCTTGGGCCCAACTACGATAACATTGTCGCGTTCAGCGTGCTGATCCTGGTCTTGCTTGTCCGCCCCGCCGGATTGCTCGGCCGGGCGCAGAGATTCCGGGGATGACGCCGGACCGGCTCCGGCTGCGGGCCGGAGCACGCGCGATCGCCCTCGGGGCAGTCGCCGCCGCCGCGCTGCTTCTCCCGTCGCTCGCCGGCACGTACTATATCCGCCTTGCCACGGGGATCTATATGTTCGGACTCCTGGCGGCGGCGTGGAACCTCATCGGCGGCTACACGGGCTATCCCGACTTTGGCGGCGCGGCGTTTCTGGGGATCGGCGCCTATGCCACGGGGATCATGATGGTGCGGGCCCACACGCCCTTCCCCGTGGCGCTCACAAGCGGCTGCCTCCTCGCCGCCGGGGTGGCCGTGTTGATGGGAAGTCTTCTGCTCCGCCTGCGCGGGCATTACTTTGCGATCGCCACGCTCGGGTTCATGCTCGTCCTCCAGCAGCTCGCCGCGAACCTCGAGATCACCGGCGGCGGGTCGGGCATGAATCTGCCGGTCGCGCGCACGTTCACCACCTTCTACTACTGGATGCTGGGCGCGCTCGCCCTCGCCATTGCGGCGGGATGGGTCCTCCCCGGCCTTCGCGTCGGGTACGCGCTCGCGGCGATCCGCGAAAACCAGGACGCGGCCCAGGTGCTGGGAATCGCGCCGCTCCCCTATAAGATCATCGCGTACGCCGGCAACGCGTTCCTCTTCGCCGCCGCGGGCGGCATCTATGCTTACTGGTTCACGTTCATCGACCCGCCCACCGTCTTCAACGTGGACTTCACGATTCAGGCGATCGTGATGACGCTGTTCGGAGGGCCGGGAACTGCCGCTGGACCTTTGGTCGGGGCTGTCATCCTCAAAAGCCTGGATACCGTGCTGACGAGCCGCTCCGTCTTCTTGCACAACGTCTTCTTCGGGGCGCTTGTGTGCGTCCTCGTGATCTTCGCGCCCCGGGGGATCGCGGAGATCGCCCGTGCCCCGGGCGGCCTCCTTCAGGCGATCCGCGCTGAACTCCGGGAGAGCCGCCTGTGACGCCACTCCTCGAGGGTCGCGGCCTGACGAAGCTCTTTGGCCGCCTCGTGGCCGTCGATCACGTGGACCTGGCGATCGAGCCTGGCGAGATCGTCGGCCTCATCGGTCCCAACGGCGCCGGAAAGAGCACCCTCATCAACCTGATCACCGGGCTGGACGCTGCGACGGACGGGAGTCTGGAGTTCGCCGGACGCGACCTCGCCGGCCTCGGGCCCCCGACAATCGCCCGCTTGGGCATCGCGCGGACGTTTCAGGTCGCCCAGCCCTTCCGGAATATGACGGTCCGCCAGAACGTCGCTGTCCCGGCGCTCTTTCGCGCCTTCCCGGCCGCGGACGTCCGGACAGCCCTTCGGGACGCCGACACCCTGCTGGACGCCGTCGGCCTGGGGCCGAAGCGCGATCTCCCGGCCCGGGCGCTCACGACCCCGGACCTTCGGCGGCTCGAGCTGGCGAAGGCCCTGGCCCTCCATCCCCGGTTGATGCTGCTGGATGAGGTGATGGCGGGGCTCACGCCGGCCGAGGTGGACCGCGCGATGGTTCTGCTGCGCCAGGTCAACGCGGAAGGGATCGCGCTCCTCGTGATTGAGCACGTCCTGCGGGCCGTGATGGGCCTGTGCCGGCGCGTCATCGTCCTCCACCACGGACGGAAGATCGCGGAGGGCTCTCCCGCGCAGGTCACTCAAGACGCGGCCGTGATCGAGGCCTACCTGGGCCCGCGCGCGCTTAGGTCCACACCGTTAGGCCCAGCCCCGCGGAACGAATCTGGAAGGGGGCCATAACTGCCGAATCGGACTCTTGAGATGGAGGCGCGGCTGGTCCTCGACGTCCGAGCCCTTGACGCTGGGTACGGGAGCGTGCAGGTGTTGTGGGACGTCTCTCTAGAGGTCCGCCGGAGAGAGGTGGTCGCCCTCATCGGTCCGAATGGCGCCGGTAAGTCGACGTTTCTGCACGCGCTCTCGGGCCTGCAGAGGCCCTGGGGTGGTATCGTCACGTTCAATGGCCACGAGATCACCGCGCTCCCCCCCGAAGAAATCGTCCGGCTCGGGATCGCCCACGTCCCCCAAGGCCGCCGCCTCTTTCCTGATCTTTCGGTCGGGGAAAACCTGCTCCTCGGCGCGTACGCTCGAAAGGACAGGACCGGCCTCCGGGACGACTTGGAGCGCGTCCTCGACCTGTTTCCCGGGATCGGCGGGCGCCTGACATTGACCGCGAGCCAGCTCAGCGGCGGCGAGCAACAGATGGTGGCCCTGGGACGCGCTCTCATGGCCCGCCCGCATCTGCTGCTCATCGACGAGCCGTCCCTGGGGCTCGCCCCAATCGTCGTGCAGGCAGTGATGGACGTCGTTGCTCGCCTCCGCGCCGAGGGCACGAGTGTGCTCCTGGTCGAGCAGGATGTGGGGATCGCACTGGAGTACGCGGATCGCGGCTACGTCCTGGAAACCGGACGCATCGTCCTGAAGGATACTGCCGGCGCGCTTCTGCGAAATCCGCAGGTACAGGCGACGTATCTGGGGATCACGCCCGCAGGCTGATTCATGCCGGGGGCGGTCCCGCCTGGAGGTACCGGGATGGCAACGCGTGGCCGAGCGATGCGGCGAGCCCGCGCGAGGCATCGGCGACAATTGCCAGGTCCACGCCGGTCTCGATCTCCATTCCGTGAAGCATGTACAGGAGATCCTCCGTGGCCAGGTTGCCCGACGCCCCCGGCGCATACGGGCATCCTCCCAACCCGCCGGCCGACGCATCCACGGTGGTGACGCCGCGGAGGAGGGCGGACAACACGTTCGCCAGCGCCGTGCCGCGGGTGTCATGGAAGTGGACGGCCAGCGCGCGAACGGGAAGATCGAGGGCGAGGCGGTCGATGAGCGTGGAGACCTCGCCGGGGGTCGCCGCCCCGATCGTGTCGCCGAGGGAGATCTCGTAGCAGCCCATCTCGATCAGCGCCGATGCGACGCGGCGAACCGCGTCGGGGGCGATCCGGCCCGCGTAGGGGCACCACCACGCGGTCGACACATAGGCGCGGACGCGGCATCCGTGATCGCGCGCCAGAGCCAGAACCTCCCGGAAACGATCGAGGGACTCGGCGATCCCTATGTTGATGTTGTGGCGGGCGAACTCCTCGGAGGCGGCGGTGAACACGGCGACTTTCCGGAGCCCGCAGGCGAGCGCGCGTTCCATCCCCCGCCGGTTGGGAACGAGAGCGGAGAGGACCGGGCCGCGCACGCCGGCAAGCCTGCGCAGCAGTTCGTCGGTATCCGCCATCTGCGGAATTCTGTCCGGCCGCACGAACGCCCCGGCCTCGATCACGGGGAATCCGGCCTCGGCGAGACGCCGTACGAACGCGGCCTTTGTCTCGACCGGCAACACGACGCTCTCGTTCTGCAGGCCGTCTCGGGGACCGACCTCGACCACCCGCACGCGCTTGGGAAGCCCGGCCGCCCCGCCCATCATAGAGATACCGAGCCCTGTCGCCGGGTCACTTCTTCTCGTCCCCCGCGGGCGATCTCGGGGGACCGATCTCCGCCACGATGGCTCCGTTCTCCACCTGCTCGCCCGGCCGGACACGAAGCGCCTTGATCGTTCCGGCACGGGGCGCGCGGACGACGTGCTCCATCTTCATCGCCTCGACGATGACGAGCGGCTGGCCCGGCGACACGGCGTCGCCCTCGCGCACGAGCACCTGCGTCACCGCTCCGGGCATAGGGGCGGCGAGGGCTTCGGATTCCTGACCGGTTCTCGCGGGCCGCCCCACCCCCTCCTGCCCCACCTCGTAGTCCAGCGTCTGCCCATCCACATGGAGGGCCCACCGTCCGTTCTCCCCAGCGACGTGCACGAGGACTGTACGGCCGGCCACCGTGAGGAGCAGCACCCCGGGCTCGAGGGGAGACAGGTGGATCCGGTGCTCGTGCCCACCGGTGAGGACGACGCTCTCCTCTCCCTCGCGGGTGACGGTGAGGGTGACGGGCCTGCCATCGAGAACAAGGGTAATCTCACGCATCCCGCATCCCCATCCGCCACCGGCCAATCGTGTCCCACGGGTCGGGTGTGGCTCCCGCCCCGTTCACGCCGAGACCGGGCGCGGTCCCGGAGAGGGAGGGCGGAGAGAAGGCGCGTTCCTGCCGCAGAACCTCCGTCGCCGCAGCGACCGCGACGGCGAGGCCGGCCACCTGCGGCCGCCAGCCGGGAAAGTACCGCTCGAGGAACCGCGTCGTCGTCTCCCCGCGCCGGAAGGCCTCGTGCCGGATAATCTCCAAGAGAAAGGCCAGATTCGTCCGGCAGCCGAGGATGACGTAGCGGGACAGCGCTCTGTCCATCCGGGCGATCGCGTCGCTGCGGGTCCGGTCCCAGGTGATCACCTTGGCCAGCAGCGGATCGTATGCGACCGGTACCCGCCATCCGGGCCGCAGGCCCGAGTCCACGCGCACGCCGGGGCCGCGCGGTTCGTCGAGCATCCAGATGGGTCCGGGGGACGGGTTGAAGTCGCGCGCCGGGTCTTCCGCGTAGATGCGGCACTCGATCGCATGGTCCCGCACCTCCACTGGTTCGGCCGGGAGCGGCTCTCCGGCGGCAAGACGCAGTTGGGCCTTGACCAGGTCGACTCCGGTTGTGGCTTCGGTGACCGGGTGTTCCACCTGGAGCCGTGTGTTGACCTCGAGGAAGAGGAAGCGTCCCTCGGGGTCCACGAGAAACTCCACCGTCCCGGCGTTCACGTACCCGGCCGCCCGCGCCACGGCCACGGCCGCCTGGGACAGCCGCGTGCGCAGGGGCGGAACCACAAACGGCGACGGCGATTCCTCAATAATCTTCTGGTGGCGCCGCTGGATGCTGCACTCGCGCTCCCCGAGGGAGAGGACTGTCCCGTGCCCGTCGGCCAGCACCTGCACCTCGATGTGCCGCACCTCCGGGAGGTGGGACTCGAGGAGGAGTTCGTCCGACCCGAACGCGGCCTGGGCCTCGCGGCGCGCGGCCGCGAGAGCCGCCGCCAGATCGCCTTCTTGCTCCACGAGCCGCATGCCCCGGCCGCCGCCCCCCGCGGCCGCTTTAACGAGGAGCGGAAAGCCCAGGCGCCGGGCGGCGGCGGCGAGGCGGTCGTCGGTTGCTCCCGGCTCCGCATACCCGGGGACCACGGGCACCCCCGCCTGAGCGGCGAGGCGCCGTGCCTCTCCCTTGTTCCCCAGGCGGGCGATCACCTCGGCCGGCGGGCCGATGAACGTGAGCCCCGCCGCCTGGACCGCGGCGGCGAACTTTGGGGACTCGGCAAGAAATCCATAGCCCGGATGGACCGCGTCGGCGCCACACTGCCGGGCGACCTGGAGGAGGCGGTCGATGTCGAGGTAACTGCGCTCAGGCGCATCCGGGCCGAGAAAGAACCCTTCGTCGGCGAGACGGACATGAAGGGCATCGCGATCGGCCTCGGAGAACACGGCGGCGGCCGCGAGGCCCATCTCCCGGCACGCGCGGATGATGCGCACCGCGATCTCCCCGCGGTTGGCGATGAGGACCTTGCGCATGGCCACTACATCCGGAACACGCCGGGCCGCATCCCCCGGATGGGAGCGTTGAGGATGGCGGACAGAGCCAGTGCCAGGACCGTCCGGGTCTCCGCGGGATCGATGATGCCGTCGTCCCACAGACGGGCGGTACTGAAGTAGGCGTTCCCCTCCTCCTCGTACTTGGCCAGGATCGGAGCGACGAGGGCGTCTTCCTCTTCGGGCTGCATCGTCTTCCCCTCGCGGCGCAGCTGGTCCCGCTTGACGGTCAGGAGGACGGACGCGGCCTGCTCCCCTCCCATGACGGAGATCCGCGCATTCGGCCACATCCACAGGAAGCGCGGCTCATAGGCGCGCCCACACATCGCGTAGTTTCCCGCCCCGTAGGAGCCGCCGATGATCACCGTGAGGCGCGGGACCCCGCAGGTGGCGACCGCGTGCACCATCTTTGCCCCCGCGCGGGCGATCCCGGCCGCCTCATATTCCCGGCCCACAATGAACCCCGTGATGTTCTGCAGAAAGACGAGCGGGATGCGCCGCTGCCCGCACAGCTCGATGAAGTGCGCGCCTTTCTCGGCACTCTGGACGAACAGGACCCCGTTGTTGGCCACGATCCCCACCGGGATCCCATGGATCCGGGCAAATCCGGTCACGAGCGTGGGGCCGTACAGCGCCTTGAACTCGTGGAAGCGGCTTCCATCCACGAGCCGCGCGATCACGTCCCGGCTGTCGAACTGCCGGCGGAGGTCCTGGGGGAGAATGCCGTAGATCTCGCGCGGATCGTACCGCGGCTCCTCCGGCGGCGCCAGATCGATGTCCCGGTGCTTCACGCGGTTGAGGGCGCCCACGATCTCCCGCGTGATCGCGATGGCATCCTCGTCGTCCTCGGCCAGGTAATCGGTCACGCCGCTCTGCCGGCAGTGAATCTCGGCGCCTCCGAGTTCCTCCGCCGTCACGTCTTCCCCGGTGGCGGCCCGGACGAGCGGGGGCCCTCCCAGGAACACCGTTCCGGTCCCGCGGACGATGACCGCTTCATCGGACATCGCCGGCACGTACGCCCCCCCGGCCGTACAGGCTCCGAGCACGGCCGCGATCTGCGGGATGCCGCGCGATGACAGGACCGCCTGATTATAGAAAATGCGGCCGAAGTGGTCACGGTCGGGAAACACCTCCGCCTGAAGCGGCAGAAAGGCTCCGCCGGAGTCGACCAGGTACAGGCACGGGAGCCGGTTCTCGAGGGCGATCCGCTGCGCCCGCAGGTGCTTCTTCACGGTGATCGGGTAGTACGTCCCCCCCTTGACCGTGGCGTCATTGGCCACGATCATGCATTCCGCCCCGCGGACACGCCCGATCCCGGTGACGATCCCCGCCGCCGGTGCGTCCCCGCCGTACATTCCCCAGGCGGCCAGGGGAGCGATCTCGAGGAAGGGGGAGCCGGAATCCAGCAGGAGGTCGATTCGCTCGCGCGCCGTCTTCTTACCCTGTTCCCGCTGGCGTGTCTGGGCGCGCGGGCCGCCGCCCTGGCGAACCAGCGCCAGCCGCTCGGCCAGCGTGCGGGCCAGCGCCTCATGGTAGACGCGGTTCGCCTCGAATTCCGCGGAGCGGACGTCCACTAAGGACGCAAGGACGCTCATCCGGGCAACGTTATTCCCCTCTCCGCGGGGGACCCCCTCCCGTAGGTCTCGAACCGCGCACGGAGCCGCCCCAGTTCATCCTCGGGGAGGAGCGCGGGCGCGCCGATCACGCGTGCCTTATAGTAGACCTCAGCGGTATATTCGACGATCTCCGCCAGGGCCATCGCCTCGGTCACGCTCCGCCCCACGGCAACGACTCCGTGATTGTGCAGCAGGACGGCCCGGGACTCCCCCATGGCCTCAACCGCGCGCAGGCCGAGGTCGGATGTCCCGTAGGGGGCGTACGGGGCGACGGGAATCCGGGGGCCGACGAACGCGATGAGGTAGTGGGCGGGCGGAATCTCCTGGCCCAGGCAGGCGAAGGCAGTGGCATACACCGAGTGCGTGTGGACGATCCCGCGGGCCCAGAGCCGGTGGTCGTAGAGGATGACGTGCATCGGCAGTTCGGTGGACGGCGGGTACCGTCCCTCGAGGACGGTCCCGCGGCGGTCGACGACGACGATGTCCTCCGGCCGGATCGAGGTGTACGGGACCGCGGACGGGGTGATCGCGATGTGCCCGGTGGCGGGATCGCGCGCGCTGACGTTACCGGCGGTGCCCCGGACGAGCCCCAGCCGGGAGATCTCCTGTGCGGTCCGGGCGACCTCACGGCGGGCCTCCGCGAGCAGGCGGCCGCGGCGGCGCAGGGTCATTGTCTCGTCTCCTCCTCGAATCGCACCCCGTACCGCTGGCGGGTGTAATCGTACATCAGGTCCGTGAACCCCCGAGGATCCCGGAACCCTCGGTGCTCGCCTTTGATTTCCGACAGCTGAATCATCATCCGCACGTCGCCGTTCTGGTAGAAGAAGTAGAGTGACCAGCGTTCATCCCGCTCGAGCAGCATGTAATCGGACGCGTATCCGCGCCCGCGCACGTGGTGCCAGGCTGCCCCCAGATCGTCCACCACAAACCCGATGTGGTGGACGCGGGAGGGCAGCCCCGGATTGAGGGGGCCCGGTTCGGCGTCGAACAGGAAGATTGCCGTGGGGCCGGTCGTCAGCACGGTCTGATGCGGATCGTCCCGGATGACGCGCATGCCGATGCCTTCCTCGAAGAACCGGCGCGCGTCCCCCCGGTCGCGGACGGCGAGGGCGAGATGATCCACGCCCAGCGCCCGCCAGGGGCCCGCACGTCCTTCCAGTGCTTCCGACCGCACGGCGAAGGTCGCCGTGCCGAAGTGCGCGACCGTCTCCCCGATGAACATATCGGGATACACCGGCTCGCCCGCCGGTGTCCGGATCGTGATCCGCCGGCCGACGCGCAAATGCTCGGGGAGCAGATATCCGAGAGCATCGTGGAAAATGCTCTCCCGCGAAACGACTCCGTCGAACGTTCCGGCCTCCGTGACGAAGGTCAGGCGAACCTCTGTTGACATCGTTCCCTCCCCTGCCCTATTCTCGGTGTCGAGACTGACGCGCCCGTGTAGATTCCTGATTGGCGCACGGCCTCCCTACCCACACCGGCCATCATGGCCCCGCAGCGCTATTCTGTCGAGCACATTCTCGACGCGATCCGGCGTCATCTGGCGGCGCGCCACGTCTGCGTGCTGGCCACGTGCCGCGCCGACGTCCCGTGGGCCGCGTCGAGCTTTTACGTCTCCCGCGATCTCGACCTCTACGTGTGCCAGGGGAAGACCGCCCGGACCCTCGCCAACATGCGGGCCAACCCACGCACGGCGTTCACGATTGATGATCGCCAGGCCGCCGCCTGGCTGCAGGGGATCGGCATCGCCGGGCCCGTGGGCTCGGAGGACGACCGGTGGGCGCGCGAGGCGCTGCAGACCGTGGCTCCCGAGTTCACGCACCACTTCACCAACCCGGACCAGCCGGTTTTGCTTGTCCGCGCCGAGGAGATGGCCTTCGCCGATCGCCCCGGCGGGATCTATCCGCGCCAGCACCTCATCCTCAGGATCGGCAGGTGGGAGTTCGCGGACTGATACGGCTCGAGTGGCACAGATGAAGGGAGGGCAGTATGGTGACGACCACGCAGATACATGAGCTCGTCGAGGCGTACGCCGCCGGGCCCCGGCTCATCGAGTCCGCCGTTGCCGGGATCTCGGAGGAGGAACTCCACTTTAAGCCCGGGCCGGAGCACTGGAGCATCCACGAGAACGTCGTGCATCTGGCCGACACGGATCTTGTCGGCGCGGTGCGGATGCGGTTCATTATGTCGGAGCCGGGCGCGTCCCTGGTGGCGTTCGACCAGAACCGCTGGGCGCAGGTCCTCGGGTACTCGACGCACTCCCTGGTGGGCTCCCTCAGTCTTTTCCGGGCCGTCCGGGAGGCGACGGCCGATCTCCTGCGGCGCGCGCCGGCCGGGGCATGGGAGCAGACCGGGATCCATACCGAGTCCGGCCCGCAGACGCTCGAGTGGATCGTCGAGCACTTCGCGGACCATGTCCATTATCACCTTCGCACCATCGCCAAACGGCGTAAGCAATACGCCGAGGCACGAGGATAGTCCCCCGCGCGCGCCTCTGATCTTCCACGGCGAGGTCTTGGCGGCGGAGGAAATGTGTATATACGCTGCGATTGGCGTGCCACGCGCCGCCGGCGAGGACATCACACAAACCATTCGTGCGCAGCCAGGGAGACCTGCCCGGCACTGAGGCAGGAGGCGGTGTCTCGTGACCCGTCTCCGCAGCCTCGTACTACTCCTGGGGTGTCTCGCACTTCTCGCAGCGTCAGCCGTCCTTCTTTGGATGGGCGCACACCTCTACCAGAGGATCGCGGTTGACGGACAATACGATGCCCTGCGCGTGGTCAGGCGGGCGACGTCCGAGCAAGGGCGAATGGAGACGGAGGCGCGCCGCCTGTTACGGGCGCTCGCCAGTCGTCCCGACGTGCAGTCCGCCTCTCCCGGCCAGTGCGGGCCGCTGTTTACGGGCTTCCTCGCGCTGCATCCCAGGTACGCAAACGTTGGCGAAGCCGCACCGAATGGCACCGTCATCTGCAGCGTCCGGGCTCCTCGAGGCTTCGTCACCCTCGCGAATCAGTCGTGGTTCCGACGCGCCGTAAACACGCGGGACTTCGCCGCCGGCGCCTATCAGATTGACCCCCTCACCCGCGCCCCGGCGGCCGCCTTCGCCTATCCGGTCCTGAGCAAAGAGCGGCGCGTGCAGTCTGTGGTCTTTGCGGCGGTGGGACTCGACTGGCTCCCTCAACTCGCAGCGCGCGCCGGCCTGCCCCCGGGGGCGGCGCTGACCGTGGTGGACGGCTCGGGGACGCTCCTGGCCCGCTATCCCGAGGCGCAGAAGCAGATCGGAAAATCTGCCCAGGATGAGCCTGCCGTGCGTACCTTTCTCGCCACCGAGTCCGAAGGGACGGTGCGGACACGCACTCTGGACGGCCGCATGTACTCCTTGGCGTTTGCGCCCCTCTCCGGCGGTCCCGACGCCGGGCGCGCGTACATCAGGGCGGAGATCCCCGACGGAGGGGTGCCGGTCTGGATCTACCGGATTTCTCCGCGCTCCCTTGCGGACCTCGTGCTCGCCGCCCTCGCGCTCCTGGCCGCGACGTGGGCCGGAGGCGCTCTCTTCGCCCTGCGCCCGGCCGGCGCCCTGATCCGAGCGGCGCGGCGACTGGGCGCGGGGGATCTCAGCATCCGGGCCGGACTCTCGCACGGCCGGGGCCCACTCGGGCAGCTGGGCCGCGCCCTCGACGGCCTGGCCGACGCGCTCCAGGCGAAGCAGGACGAGGCCAGCAGAGCGATCCGCGCCAGCAACGAGATCTTCCGCGCTCTCGTGCAGGCTTCCCCGCTGGCCATCATCACCCTCGATTCCAAAGGGAACGTCACGATGTGGAATGCGGGGGCCGAGCGCATCTTCGGCTGGGCGACCCACGAGGTCATCGGGCGGCCGAATCCTCTGGTGCCCGCGGAGCACCGCGAAGAGTTTCAAGCGAGGTATGCGCGGGTGATGGACGGGGAGACCTTTACCGAGAGAGAGGGGTCCCGCCAGAGAAAGGACGGGTCTCTCGTCACCATCGCCGGATCGACGGCCCCGCTTCCCGATGCCGACGGCGCCGCAAGCGGGGTCATGGAGGTTCTCACCGATCTCACAGGACGCAAGCACGGCGAAGAACTCCAGCGTCAGCTCGACACCCTGACGACCCTCTACCGCAGCACCCAGGCGCTCTCCGAGAGCCTCAGCCTCCACCAGATGGCGCGGCAGATCGTGCGCACCTGCGTGGACTCTTTCGGGGCCCGGCTGGCGTGGATCGTGCGCATCGAACCGGACGGGTCAGAACGTCTCCTCGCGCACCATCCTCCGGACATCGACTCGCCGCACCAGGCGTTGGCGGAGTGGTCAGGAGGACAACCGGCCTCCGGGGCGCGCGGCCGGACGTCCGATGCTGGAGCCCCCACCGTCATCTACGACCTCACGGCCGTGACGGACCCTCACCCTCCCTGGCTGCCGGCCGCGCTGGCGCTCGGCCTGCGCAGCGTCGGGATCTTTCCCCTCATCAGTCGGACAAAAACCTTCGGCGTCCTCGGGCTCTCTAGCGACCAGCCGGGCTTCTTCACCCCGGAGCGCGCCGAGTTCTCCCAGGCCTACGCCCACCAGGTCGCCGCGGCCCTCGAGAGCGCCCGCCTTCATGACGATTCCGACCGCCGCCTCCGCCAGTTGCAGATCCTCCGCGAAATTGACATGGCCATCAGCAGCAGCCTCGACCTGGAACTGACCCTCAACGTCTTTCTGGAGTATGTCGGCACCCAGCTCCCCGCCGACGCGGCCGATATCCTGCTGCTTCATCCCGCCACCCACACCCTCGACTATCGCGCGGGGCGGGGATTCCGCACAGACTCACTCAGGCACACCCACCTGCGCCTCGGCGAGGGACACGCCGGCCGGGCCGCCCGCAGCCGGCACGTGATCAGCATCCCCAACCTAGCGGAGTCACCGGGCGATTTCGAGCAATCTCCGTTCCTGGCTCAGGAAGGGTTTGTCGCCTACTATGCGGTGCCGCTTATCGCCAAGGGGCAGGTGAAAGGTGTCCTCGAACTTTTCCACCGGTCGCAACCGAGCCCTCCGTGGGAGTGGCGGGATTTCCTCCACGCTCTCGCCGCCAAAGCGGCGATCGCCATAGACAACGCCGCCCTCTTCGCGGACCTGCAGCGCTCCAACGTGGACCTGGCCCTAGCCTATGACACCACGCTCGAGGGCTGGTCCCGCGCACTCGACCTCCGCGACCGTGAGACCGAGGGCCACAGCCAGCGTGTCGCGGAGATGACCCTGCGCCTCGCCCGCGCGATGGGCGTGCCCGAGGCCGACCTCGTCCATATTCGCCGAGGCGCGCTGCTCCACGACATCGGCAAGATGGGGACACCCGACAGCATCCTGTACCAACCGGGTCCCCTGAGTGAGGAAGAGTGGGAGATCATGCGCCGGCACCCGGTCCACGCCCACGACATGCTCCAGCCCATCCCCTATCTCCGCCCGGCTCTTGATATCCCGCACTGCCACCATGAAAAGTGGGACGGCACGGGGTATCCCCGAGGCCTCAAGGGGGAGCAGATTCCGATTGCGGCACGCATCTTCGCCGTCGTCGACGTCTGGGACGCGCTCCGCTCGGACCGGCCCTACCGCGCGGCCTGGACCGAAGAGCAGGTGCAGGAGTACATTCGCAGCCAGGCGGGCAAACACTTTGATCCCCGGGTGGTGGAGGTCTTCCTCGAGATGGGCGGCGCGCTCCGGGTATCGAAAAAGGCCCGGACACCCTCCTAGGGACAGGCAGGGTCCAGGGCGGGGCTGCTGATCGCCATCCCCCTTTTCGGGTCGCTGACGGATCCCCAGTTCCACAGCCCCACGACCTGGTCTTTCGAGTTGAGCACCGGCGAGCCGCTGTGCCCTGGTTCCGCTTCCCGGGTCATCGTGACCTCGAAGACCTGGGTGCCGTCCCTCAACTCTCCTGTGCGGCTCACGGTTCCGGTGGCGGACCATTCATACGGAATGGGCGCCTCACTCAGGTAGCCGAATCCCAGTACTCGGACGTCGTCTCCAACGGAGGGACCGGCCGCCAGCGTCAGCGCCGGGAACGCGGGAAGCGGGCCCTGATGCGCCACGGCGTACTGAGTTCCGCCGTACTCCAGTTGATCGAAGGGAAAACTCGAAGGCGTCAGCCGGATCTTTGCGATGTCACGGCCGACGGGGACACTGGTAGACTGTTTGACCGGGTCGTACGGCAGATCGCTCGCGCAGACCAGCGTCGCCCCGTAAAACTCTCTTCCGACAACCGCCAGCAGTTGATAGGTCACGGGATTGGTGCGTACCGGATAGACAAGGTGGCTGCTCGTGAGGGCTGTTCCGTCGGAGGTGACGAAGAAGCCGGTTCCCCGGGCCATCCCGTGATAGGTGTACTGGTGCGGACCCTGGAACGCGTGCTCCATCACGGCAACGACAAATACGCTGCGCTGAGGTGGCTCCTGCGCCCTCGCCGACCCGCCCGGCGCGGCGGCCAGCAAGCCTCCGATGACGGCCGCTGCGAGAACACTCTTCATCGCTCCTCCCCCCTTCGCTCCGCACCCGTCCCTTCCGTGGACCACGATATCACGGATCAACACCCTGCGCATCGACCGAAGGGCCTACGGGTGAGGAAGGCGCCAACCGCCCGTCGAAAGTGTCGCCTGTCGGGCATGGGGGGAAAGCATCATGAACCGCCGCCAAAGCGCGGTCACTGTGCTCTTCTGGGTTCTCCTGGGGTGCCTGGGCGTCTGGAGGTGGCTGCGGGGCCCCTGGCCCCCCCACCTCTATCTCCTGACCGCCCTGGGCACGGTGTACCTGCTCGTCCGGACCGTGGTCGTGCTGCGCCGCGACGTCCCCCGGTGGACCGAGTATGGATTCGTCCTCGCCGATGCCGGGCTCATCAGCGTGGCGATCCGGCTCCTGGAGGGGGTCAGGGCCGACTTCTACCTGGCTTACTTCCTCGTCCTCGGCGAAGCGGTCCTCACGCTCGACCTTCTCCTTGTCGAGATCCTCGGCCTCTGGATCGTCGCCGGCTACGTCTGGGCGACATGGCCCGCCGTGGCCGGGCCGGACTGGGACATCGTGGTTGCCCGGCTCTTCTTCTTGCTTCTTGCCGGTGTGGGGGCGGCGTGGGTGGCCGTCACAGAGAGTGCGCGTCTGCGGGAGCTGGAGGCCCTCCGCGACCAGCTGCGGGTGGAGGGCGAGCGCCAGCGAATCGCGCAAGAAATCCACGATGGGGTGGGACATGCGCTGGCTGCGGGAGGCCAGGCGCTCGAGCTGGCGGAGCGTCTCTTGCCCCGGGATCCGCAGCGCGTCGGCGCGTTGCTCCCCGAGGTGAGAGCGCTCCTCCGCCGTGGTCTGGAAGAGATCCGCCTTCTCGTGCTCGGGCTGCAGCCCGCGGGCCCGTCGGTCGGAGATGCCGTCGAGGCGGTCCGGCAGCACCTGAGCGCGTTTGCGCAGCGCACGGACATCCGCACCGACCTCCGGTGCGAGGGCCCCCACCTTCCCCTGTCGCCCGCGTGCGAGTTCACGCTGCGGCGCATTCTGCAGGAAGCGCTGGCCAACATTACCCGCCACGCCCGCGCCGGGCACGTGACCGTGACCCTCGCCGAGTCGGGGGGCAGCGTGACCTGCAGCGTGACAGACGACGGGATCGGCATTCCCTCCGGGGCCGATGGCCAGAGCCGCGGGTTCGGCCTGCAACACATGCGCCAGCGGGCAGACGAGCTCGGCGGCACGGTGGACGTGACCTCCACGCCGGGCGCCGGGACAACAGTCACGTTTACCCTCCCCCGCGTGGCGCGGGCTGCCGCCACGACGAAGGCCTCATGACCGACACCCCGAGGCCCGGGGGCCAGAAAATTCGCCTGCTGGTGGCCGAGGACGAAAGGGTTTTCAGGCGCACGCTTGTGGAGTTGCTCGCGGAGGAGCCCGATATCGAGATTGTGGGAGAAGCCGCGGACGGACAGGCGGCGGTGGACCTGGCCGAGCGCATGCAGGCCGATGTCGTGCTGATGGATATCGGCATGCCCCGGCTGGATGGGATCGAGGCGACGCGGGAGCTCGCGACACGACGTCCGTCGGCCAAGGTCGTGATCCTGACGATCTACTCAGACGATGACAGGGTGTTCCGGGCTCTGCTGGCGGGCGCGAAGGGGTACCTGTTGAAGGATGCCAGCCCGGAGGAGAGGCTGCAGGCGATCCGGGACGTCCACCGCGGGGAGGCGTTCCTGCACCGTGCGCTGGTCCAGCGGGTGATACGCGAATTCACCCGCCTCAGCGCGCAGCACACGCAGCAGGAGGCGCGGTTTGCCGAGCTCTCACCTCGAGAACGGGACGTCCTGGAGTTACTCGCCGAAGGGCTGCGAAACCAGGACATCGCGGCGCGCCTTGCCATCACGGAGAAGACCGTGAAGCACCACGTGAGCAGCATCCTGTCAAAGTTGCAGGTCAATCACCGGGTCGAAGCGGCGCTTCTGGCGTCGCAAGCCGGGCTGGGACGGCCCCCGGGCGTTCGCGGCCGGTGGAGGAGGCGGAGCGGAGCGCAATAACTTCCGCCCCGGCCAGAAGGATGTACGCCAGGAAGTAGAACCAGGTCATCAGCAGGAAAATCAGCCCGAAGGCGTCTCCAAAGCGGTTGAACCCGGCGAGATGGCGGATGTACAGCGGAAACACCAGTGTGGCGATCTCGAGGAATGTGCCCGCCAGGACCGCTCCCGGCCAGAGGGCCCGGAAGGGCAGCCGGACGTTGGGGACCACGGCATAGATGACCAGGTGCATCAGCATGGCGAACACCCACCCGCCGAGAACGCCCAGGTACGGGCCGCGTTCCCATCCCGGACGGGACGGGCGGAGCAGAACGGCGTTCGAGGCCGCCACGGACAGGACCAGCAGCGCGGAAAACACCAGAATGATGAGAAAGGCCACGGCCCGCTGCTGCACGATGCCGCGGGGCGCAACGCCGAAGATGCGGCTGAAGCTCACCTCGATGGCGGCAAAGAGGTTCGAGCCGGCCCAGAAGAGGGACAGGAAACCGACGAGGCCGATGAGCCCCGAGTATGTGCCGGCCGTGGTGATCACATCGGCCAACTCCTTCGCGATCTGCTCGGGAAACGCCGCCCCCACCTCACGGATGAGCGCCGCCCTCACCGTGGCTTCGTGAAGGATGGCCCCGCCGATGGCTGTGAGAGTGAGCACGAGCGGAAACATCGCGTAGATCGCCGCGAAGGCGATGACGGCGGCCTGCTCCCCGACCTGGTGCTGCGTCATGCGGTCCGCAAAGCGCGTCAGCCACTTGATCGGCCGGGCCTGCGTGAGCCTCACCGGCCTGCCTCGACATCCCTGTTAATCGCGTCAATCATGGACTGGATGCTGGCCTGGAGCTCGTCGACCAGGCGCAGGATGGCCTCCTTTCGCGTCTTTCTGTCGCTGTACCCGGGGAGATACCGGCGGACATCGATGGCGGCCCCGATCCGGATGATCGCCTTGCGCCGCGCCTTCGGCGGAAACGCCTCCCGACCGTACACCTCGCGCTCGACCTTGGCCAGCGTCTCCGCCATGCGCTCCTGCGTGAGGTGGCGGATGAGGTAGTCTTCCGCAAACGACACCGAGCGGGCCGCGGTCTGGGCCCACGAGAGGTCCTTCGTGAGTTCGGCCATAAGCGCCGCCCGCTCGTGGACGGGAAGATCCTGGCGGTCCCGCAGGGCCTCCCGCTCTTCCAGGATGTGGATGATGAGCCGGCGGGCCCGATCGAACGCGTAGTCGTCCCGCACCCGCCCGACGTACCGGCGTTCCAGGGTGTCCAGGAGGTGCCTCCGCACGGCGTCCACGCGCTCGTAGATGCTCCCCGCCGGACCCGGCCGGACGCCGAATTCCCGCTCCTTGCGGGCGAGGAGTTCCAGGCCGAGCGCGTAGATGCGATCGTAGAGCGCCCCCGTCCTGGCATCCCCAAAGAGCGTATGCTCGAGCCGAGCGACGATCTGGGCGAGCACCGGAAGGATGTCGACCAGGTAGACGTACTTGATGGCGACCGGCACGATGCCGACCGGGTTCTGCGGGCGGCCCTCTTTGACATTTTCGCTGGCCACGTCGAGGGCGAGCATGGCCACGCCGGGCTTGAACGGCATCACGAGATCGTTGAGGAGGTACACCTCGCCCTCGGGGAAGATGAGGAGATCATAGCGCCCCTGCTTGACGATGTCTTTGGCGAACTGCTGGCAGCGGCCGTTCTCACCACCTCGATTGACGGAGAATCCTCCCATCCACTGCATCACCAGGCCGCTGATTCCCCGGTGTGTGTCGAAGGTCTCCCGGGTCGCCATGAAGGCGAAGAACCGCCCCGCGCGCCTCCCGAGTTCCGTGACCACGAGGGCATCCGTGTAGTCGGAATGATTGGGGGTGATGATCATCCCATGAGGCAACCGCCTGAGCGCCTCAAGATCCCGGGCGTCGCAGATGAGCCTCGCGCGCGGCAGAGTATAGAATCGGTTCACGAGGCGCATGCATCGAATGAACAGGCGGTTGGGTTTGGCCGGCCTGAAGTCGGTCAGTGACCGCGGATGGCGCGAATACCTCCACGGGCTCATCGGTTCACCCTGCGCCCGGTCCTACCGTGCCCCTTTGATCTTCCACACAAACAGGGAGCCGAGCGCCACGTAGACGATCGACATGGAGAAGATCACGGTGTAGCCGAGCGTGTGGGAGTGGCGATTGAACACATCGAGGAGCGGTCCCCCGATGGACGGCGCCAGCGCCTGCGGCAGCGTAATGGCGATGCCCCAGACCCCCAGGTCCTTGGCCGCCGAGTGGCTCGAGGGGAGCACGTCGAGGGCCAGCGCCCAGTCAACGCTCGTGTACGCACCATAGCCGATGCCGAAGAGGACGGCGATCCACAGCAGGGTGGAAAAGGGCGGCTGCACGAGGAGGCCGACGCTGGTGAGGGCGAGAAAGCCCCCGGCAATGGAGACGATCGCCTTCCGCCCCATCCGGTCCGACACCCAGCCGGCGACCAGGGCGACAAGCGCTGCGGCCGTGATCGTGATGATGCCCAGGTGTCCGGTGGCCTCCGCCGCCTTTGGAACCGAGAGGTTCAACGTATCGCGTACAAAGTACTGGAGGAAGGAGAGGAGCGTGTAGAAACCCAGCATGACGAGCGCCCGCGTCACGAACACCCAGGCAAAGTCCGGATACCGCCGCTGGTCGATCCAGAAGGATTGGACGAAGGCACGAAGCTCAAGGCGGGGCGCCTGGCGGAGGGGCTCTTCACGGATGCTGAGGACGAC
>DASUDA010000023.1:0-15338 GCA_036275835.1 bacterium
GGCGCCTACCGATGTGCTGCTACGCGTGACCTCCTCCGCCATGTGTGGGACCGACCTGCATATCTACGAGGGACGCATGGGGAACGTGGCCGGCATGGTCATCGGCCACGAGCCGCTCGGTGTGGTCGAGGAGCTCGGATCGGCCGTCGTCTCCGTCAGGCGGGGCGACCGCGTGACGGTCCCGACTCACATTTGTTGCGGGTTCTGCTTCAACTGCGTGCGCGGCTACACCGACGCCTGCCTGACCGTGCATCCCGGGAGCGCTGGGGCTGCCTACGGCTACCCTGGCATGGGCCCGTATCGCGGCGCGCAGACGGAGCTGGTGCGCGTGCCCTTCGCCGACGCGAACTGCCTGCGGCTCCCGGGTGAGCCGGGGGATAGCTGGGAACACGACTTCGTGCTCCTGGCCGACGCCTTCCCCAGCGGCTACCACGCCACCGAGCTGGCTCAGGTCTCGCCCGGCGACAGTGTGGCCATCTTTGGCGCGGGAGCCATAGGCTTGCTGGCTGCGTATTCCGCCATCCAGCTGCGCGGCGCGAGCGAGGTCTACGTCGTGGACAACATCCCCACGCGGCTTGAGAAGGCAGGCGAGATCGGCGCCGTGCCGATCGACTTCGGCCTGGGCGATCCGGTGGAGCAGATTCTGGAGCGGCGGGGCCGCGTGCGCAGGGCCGGCGGCGCGACCTGGCGGGCCGAGGACGTCATGAACGGCGTGGACTGCGGCATTGACGCCATCGGCTTCCAAGCGCGCGCCTTTGCGGACCCCGAGCGGGAGGACCCGCAGGCCGTCATCCATGCCCTGGCACGCCTGGTCAATCCCACCGGCCGCCTCGGGATCGCGGGGGTCTTCTTGCCGCGCGACGCCCGCCCCGTCGGCGAGCTGGCGGCGGCGGGTGACGTGGCGATCCCTTGGGGCGAGCTGTTCCGCAAGGACGTGACGATCGGCATGGGGCGCGACCACGACGAGCGTTATAATGTGCATCTTCGCGACCTGATCATCGCCGGACGCATCAAACCGAGCGTCATCGTCTCGCACCGATTGCCGCTCGCGGACGCGCCCGAAGCCTTCCGCCGGTTCGATCAGCGCGTAGACGGCTACATCAAAGTCGTCCTCGACCCGGCTGCGGGGAGGCACTAAGGTGGGAGCAGCCGACATCGTTCATCGAATCGGGAGTGTCCCCTGCGATGAGTTCGAGCGAGACTGAGCCGGTAGACATCACGGCACCGCGCGAGCGTGGCGAGTCACGACAGCGTGACGAATCACGAGTGCGTGAAGAGTCACAAAAGCATGACGAGTCACAAAAGCGTGACGAGTCACGAAAGCGTGACGAGTCACAAAAGCGTGACGAGTTACTCCGCGAGAGCGAGGCACGGTTCCGCCGGCTCGCCGACAACGCCTCAGACATTGTCTTCCGCTACCGCCGCAAGCCCACTCCGGCCCTTGAGTACGTCAATCCCGCGGTCTTCGCCATTACGGGATACACGCCCGAGGAGCACTCCGCGGATCCCCACCTCGGTTTGGCGATCGTGCACCCGGAGGACCGTGAACTACTCAGGGCGCAGATGCAGTCGCCGGCTTCTATCCCCACCCCGCTCACCATTCGCCTGATCCGCAAAGATGGAAGCATCGTGTGGGCGGAACATCTCATGACTCCCATCGTCGACGGCACGGGCGAGGTGGTTGCCGTCGAAGGGATCGTTCGCGACATCACCCGGCGCGTCTTCAACCAGCAGACCCTGGAGCGAGTGGTTGAGGAGCGGACCCGGGAAATCGAGCGCCGGCGGCAGGTGGCGGAAAGCTTGCGCGAGACGTTGACCGTGCTCAACTCCGACCGGTCGATTTCCGAAATCCTGGACCATATCGTCGGCCAGGGGATCCGTCTACTCGGTGCGGATGCAGCCTCCATCTACCACCTCGATAAACCCGACAACATCCTCCGGATCCGTGCGGCGCGGGGCCTCGATGCCGACTATGTCGCGCACATGGAGATCCCGGTCGGCGTGGCGCCGGTCGGCGAGGCCGTCGTGACACGCCGGCCGGTGGCAAGATCAATCACCCCTGAACAGTTACTTGCCGTTGGCGATGATCTCCCCCCGCTCAAGCGAGCCCTGCTCGAGCGCCTCGCCGCGCAGTGCCGCGCGTTGATCGCGGTCCCCCTCATCGTCAAGGGCGAGGCCTACGGCGGGCTCGTCGCCTACTACGCGACACCTCGAGAGTTCACGGAAGAGGAGACCGCGCTGGCCATGGCGCTCGGCGACCAGGCGGCGCTCGCGATCGAGAACGCCCGGCTGCGCGCCCATCTCCAGGAGACCGCGGCCGCGGCCGAACGAGACCGCTTGGCCCGGGAACTCCATGACTCGGTGACGCAGACGCTGTTCTCTGTTAACCTCATCGCGGGGGTCCTTCCGCGCCTGTGGGAACGCAATCTCGGGGAGGCGCGGCGGCGCCTGGATGAGTTGCGGCAGCTCGCCCGCGGGGCGCTGGCGGAGATGCGAACGTTGCTCCTGGAACTCCGGCCTGCCGCCCTGCTCGAGACGCCGCTCGCGGATCTGCTGGAACAGTTGGCCGAGGCCATCACCGGGCGGAGCCAGCTGCCCGTCACCGTCATCGCCGAAGGCCAGGGCACGCTCCCGGCGGATGTGCAGATCGCCCTCTACCGCATCGCCCAAGAGGCGTTGAACAACGCCGCAAAGCATGCGGGCGCGAGCCGCTGCACATTGGCCATGCGCCGTGACTCGAATACCGTGAGCCTCGTCGTTCGGGATGACGGCCGCGGGTTCGACGCGCTCCGCACCTCCCAGACCCATCTGGGACTGCGGATCATGCGGGAGCGCGCCGACGCGATCGGCGCCACCCTCACGGTCACGAGCGACCTGGGACGCGGCACGACGGTGGAGGCGGCGTGGACGGCCAGCAGGGGTGCCGCCACGTAAGACCCTCGCCGCCCCTCCTGGTCTTTCGACCAGGGGCAAAACTCCCCGGTCGTCCGGTGTGACATCTCCCCACTTGCCGGGCGCGTTCCGATGACCTCAGGCTCAGCATAGGATTCGTGTGGAGAGACCGCGATCAGGAGCGCGCCCGATTTGAGGCGTTGACGACCGGGCACCTGGACGGATTGCATCGGTTCGCGCTTCGCCTTACCCGGAACCGCACCACGGCAGAGGATCTGGTCCAGGAAGGCATGCTCAGGGCGTGGCGATCTTTTCACACCTTCCAGGAAGGGACGAGCATCCCCGCGTGGTTACACAGGATTCTGATCAACGCCCACACGGACAACCACCGGAAGCAAACTCGCGAGCCGGATGTCGTGGATCACGACGAGGTCGGCGAATTCTATCTGTACGACAAGGCCCAGGAGAGCATGACGCTGGCCGAAGTAGGCAACCCGGAGGTCCAGGTCCTCAATGGGATCATGGAGACCGAGGTCCAGGACAGCCTCGACGCCCTTCCCCTCCACTTCCGGTCGGTCGTTCTCCTCGCCGACGTGCAGGGATTCTCGTACAAGGAGATCGCGGACATCCTGGGGGTACCCACCGGGACCGTGATGTCTCGGCTGTACCGGGGGCGGCATATCCTCCAACGCAGGCTGTGGGAGTTTGCCCAGGATCGGCACTTTGTGACGAGACAGGCGCGCCGCTAAGGGATGCTGCGCGCGTCTGAGCCCCCAAGAACACCGCGATAGACACGCCGCAGATGAGTCTCGGGGCGGGCCCCGAGGAAGGTCCTTCCGCTCGGGCGTCGGGGCCCCCAGGCGGGCGTGCGACAGCAGGCACCTGGCTCCGGCGCACTTCGACGTCTCCTGCAAAGTCCGGCGCAGGCCTCGAGAAGGGGCAGGGACCGCGGTGTAGAATTTGCTGAGAGATCTCTACACGTGTCGGCCAGGCACGCCCCGGGGCCACGTCGCACATCAACGCAGGAGGCGGGCGGCATGGCGAACTCGCGCAGGGCAAGGCCCCTGGCAGATCCCCGCCAGGCGGCCAGCGCATCCCTCGCCCCTGCGGCGTCTCCCCCGTCCGTGTCCGGCTCCCCGTCCCCCGATGTCCCCATCAGGTTCGCGCGCGGGGTCGGACCAGAACGCACGAAGTTGCTGACCCGGCTGGGTATTCGCACCGTGGAGGACCTGCTGGATCACCTCCCGCGGCGCATCGAGGACCGCAGCCGCCTCCGCCGCATCTATGATCTCGCGCATGGAGCCGTCGAGACCGTCCAGGGAAGCATCGGCCGGGTGCAGCTGGTTCGCCCGCGGCACCGCCGGGGCTTCGTCATCGTCAAGGCGGCGATCACCGACGGCTCGGGCATCCTCCAGGCGGCCTGGTTTAACCAGCCCTACCTGACCCGGCTCCTCACGCCCGGCTCGCGCGTCATTCTCCACGGGCGTGTGCAGCGCGAAGCCGGCGAGATCCGGATGGCGTCGCCCGAGTTTGAGATCCTCGAAGAGGGCGAGGAGACCCTGCACGCGGGCCGGATCGTGCCCATCTATCGGAGCACGGAGGGGCTCACGCAGCGGACCCTCCGGACGATCGTGGCGCATGCCCTCGATGACCACGTGCCCTCTGTGCGCGACTGGCTGCCCGATCCGCTCCGGCGGCGGCACCGCCTCCCGGTCCTCCCGGTCGCTCTCCGGCAGGTGCATTTCCCGGACAGTCGTGAGACGTACGAACTGGCGCGCAGCCGGCTCGTCTTCGGAGAATTGTTTCTTCTTCAACTCCTGCTGCTGCGCCATAAGGCGGCCCGGGAGACGGAGCCCCGGGCGTTCCGGTACGGAGAGGCCGGCGACCTCGTGCACAGGTTTCACGCGGGACTCCCGTACACCTTGACCGGAGCCCAACGCCGGGTGATCGGCGAGATCATGCGGGACCTCGACGCGCCCCACCCGATGAACCGCCTGCTGCAGGGGGACGTCGGGTCGGGAAAGACGGTCGTCGCGGCGACGGCGCTGCTCCGGTGTGTCGGAGGGGGCGCGCAGGGAACGCTGATGGCACCGACGGAAATTCTGGCCGGCCAGCACTACCTGACGCTGCGCGAGCTTCTCGCGCCCCTCCGGGTCACCGTGACGTTCCTGGTGGGCGGCCTCTCGCGGGCCGACCGCCAGGGGGCGCTCGACAGCATCCAGGACGGCCGCGCCGACATTATCGTGGGAACGCACGCGCTGATCGAGGAGGGCGTCGCCTTCCACCGCCTTGGCCTGGCCGTCGTGGATGAACAGCATCGCTTCGGCGTCACTCAGCGGGCGGCTCTCCGCCGGAAGGGGGAGCGGCCCGACGTGCTCGTCATGACGGCGACCCCGATCCCGAGGACGCTCGCGCTCACTCTGTACGGCGATCTGGACGTCTCGGTCCTCGACGAAATTCCTCCCGGCCGGGCGCCGGTCAAGACATATCACCGGTCCAGTTCCCGGCGGCCCGATGTGTACGAGTTTGTGCGGAAGAGGATTCAGGAGGGGCAGCAGGCGTACATCGTCTGCCCGCTGATCGAAGAGTCGGACAGGCTGCAGGCAGAGGCGGCGACCAAACTGGCCGGCCGCCTCCGCGAGGGGCCCCTGCGGGATCTCCGCGTGGATGTGCTGCACGGCCGCATGAAGGTGGACGAGCGCGACGCGGCGATGCGGGCGCTGCGAGAAGGCGCGATCGACGTGCTGGTGGCGACGACCGTCATCGAGGTCGGGATCGACGTCCCCAATGCCACCGTGATGGTCATCGAGGATGCGGACCGGTTCGGGCTGTCGCAGCTCCACCAGCTCCGAGGCCGGGTCGGGCGGGGAGCCCAGCAATCGTACTGCGTTCTCATCGCAGACCCGAAGACCGACGAGGCCGACGCCCGCCTCCGCGCGATGACCGAGACGAGCGACGGCTTCCGGATCGCCGAGCAGGACCTTGAACTGCGCGGGATCGGTGAGCTGCTGGGAGAGCACCGGCAGGGGGGGCTGCGGCAGCACGGTGCGAGCGACCTCCGCGTGGCGAACCTGATCCGCGATCATGCGTGGCTGGAGCAGGCCCGCCTGGAGGCGGCCGCGCTTCTCGCCGACGATCCGTACCTGGACGATCCCGATCTGAGCCGCCCCGAGCATCGCGGGATCGCTCGGGCCCTGCGGGCGCGGTTCGGTGCGGCCCGGGTCGAGAATGTACAGGTGGGCTGACCGGTGCGGGTGACGGCGGGAAGGGCCAAGGGGACGCGCCTGCGGAGCGCGGGACGGCGCGATGTCCGGCCGACATCCGATATGGTCAAGGAAGCGCTGTTCAACGCGCTGGCGCCGCGCCTTGCGGATGCTCGCGTTCTGGACCTCTTCGCCGGGACGGGAGGATTGGGGATCGAAGCCCTGAGCCGAGGGGCGGCCGGAGCGGTGTTCGTGGAGAAGGATGCGCGCAGGACGGCGGCCATCCGGGAAAACCTCGCCGCGGCGCGGCTCGGAGAACAGGCCGCGGTGCGGCGCGGCAACGCGCTGACCGAGATCCCCGCCCTCGCGGGAGCGGGCCACCAGTTCGACGTCATCCTGCTCGATCCCCCGTACGGGCATGGCCTGCAAGCCCGGGCGCTGCGGCTCGTGGCCGCCTCACACCTCCTCGCTCCCGGCGGCGTCGCCGTCGTGGAAGGTCACTGGCGGGACGATCCGGGCGAGGTGGAGGGCCTGCGCCGCAGCCGGGCGGCGCGCTACGGGGAAACCGCGCTCTGGTTCTACGAAAGGGACGGGGGCGCATGACGCCGCGCGAGGGGTCTGGGGCGATGCACGCGCCCTCTCTACCCGTGAGTCACTTGATCGCCCTCTATCCGGGAAGTTTCGATCCCGTCCACAACGGGCACCTGGACATCATCGTGCGCGCCCGGAGGATCTTCGGCCGTGTCGTCGTCGGGGTGGCGACGAACAGTGAGAAGGAGGCGATGTTCTCCGTGGGCGACCGGGTGGCGTTGCTGCGCGCCGCAACCGCCGCGCAGGATGGGGTGGAGGTGGCGGCCTTCGAGGGATTGACGGTTGACTTCGCCGACCATCTCGGAGCCCGCGTCATCGTCAAAGGGCTGCGGGCGATGATGGACTTCGAGTTCGAACTAAAGATGGCGGCGATGAATAAACGGCTCCGGCCGGAGATCGAGACCGTGTTCATGATGACGAGCCCGGAGTTCGCCTATCTCAGTTCCACCCTCATCCGCGAAGTCTCCCGATTTGGCGGATCCGTCGCCGGGCTCGTTCCCCCACCCGTCGAACGTCGGCTCGCCGGGAAAAACAGATGATGGCGCACACGGAGACCCCCCAAGGCCGCGCGGCGCCCTTCATGAGGTGACAGCAGATGAAGATGTCCCTTCGCGCCCCAATGCCACCATCCATCGCCGAATGTTTCGATCGCCTCGACGCGCTGCTGGCGGCGTCACCCTCCCTGTTCTCGCCGGGCCGGCGCGCCGCCCGGGATGATGAGATTCGACGGTTGCTGGTCCAGCTCCGGGAGATTCTCTCTCAGGACGCCCGGCAGGCGGCCGGGCTGCAGGCGGAGGCCGAGGCAGTGCTCCACCGGGCCCAGGATGAGGCCCGGCAGATCGTGATGGCCGCGGAGGAGCACGCCCGGCTGGCGTTCGAGGACGGAACCCTGACCCGCGCGGCGGAGCAGCAGGGGCAGCAGATCCGCGAACAGGCGATCCGCGAGGCCGACGAAACCCGGCGCGGAGCCGACCTCTACGCGCTGGGAGTGCTGGAGCGGTTGGAACAGGACGTGGCCCGGATCCTGGCGACAGTTCAGCGGGGCAAGGCGATTCTCAGCGAACGCACGGGCGGGCGCGCCGGGACGCGCGCCTCACCCGCTCGCCTTGACAACGGAAAAATGGCGTCCATATAATGAGGCGGTGTGCCCGGGGCCATGCGCCCGGGCACGCGGTCGTCGTGAGGTGTCGTCGTGCGCGTCAACGTAGCTGATCTTCTCGTCGATCGAGACACCACCCGCGAGCTGGCGTTCTCCGAACGGCTCGAGCCGCTCGCCGATGACGTGACGCTGCCGCAGCCCGTAGAAGGCACGTTTGTACTCAGCGGAACGGGGCAGACCGTGCGGTGTGTCGGACGAGTCCGGACGGTCGCCGAAATGGTGTGTGGCGCGTGCCTGGCGCGGTACCCCCAGCCGCTCGAGATCGCGGTCAACGAGGAGTTTTGCCCCCCCGGCCCGGCCGCGTCGGCCCGCGACGAGTCACGAATGCGTGAGGACCTGGGGCCGGAGGACTTCCTTACCCCCCTGGAGCCGGGGGAGACGCTCAACCTGACCGAAATCGTGCGACAGAATCTTGTGCTGGCGCTTCCCATTGCTCCGCGGTGCCGTGAGGACTGTCGCGGCCTGTGCCCGCACTGCGGGGCGGATCGGAACAGCGGCGCCTGCCACTGTGAGGACCGCGAGATGGATCCTCGGCTGGAGCCGCTGCGCCAGTGGGCCGCGCGCCTGCGGCCGAGCGGAAAGACGCGACGTCCATCCAGGACGACCGGGACCGGACGGAGGAGACGGCCCGCCTCGGGAGAGTAGGCTCGACGGTCGAACCCCGCCGGACGCGTGTCCGGCGGCGAGGAGAGGCGGGCATAGAGACGGAAGGGAAGTGACCCATGGGGCTCACGAAGCGGCGTTTCAGCAAAGCACGGACGGCGTCCCGGCGCGCGCATTTTCGGGCGCGCCCGGTGACGCTCGTGGAGTGCCCTCAGTGCCACGCGCGCATGGTCCCCCACCGCGTCTGCCCCACCTGCGGCTATTACGCGGGGCGGCAGGTGATCGAGCTCAAGGTCCCGGAGGAGAAGGAAGGCGCCTGAGCGGCGGCGATGGAAGCCCACGGAAGACGGGGACCGAGAATGCGGGTGGCGGTCGACGCGATGGGCGGCGATCACGCTCCGCAGGAGATCGTTGCCGGGGCCGTCCGCGCCGCGCGCGACCTCGATGTTGAAGTGATCCTCGTGGGCCCGACGCACCTGCTGCACGATCAGCTTCGGACGGGTGACGTGTCCGGGCTGCCGGTCCGCATCGAAGAGGCCCCTGAGGTCATCGAGATGGGGGAGGCCCCGGCGATGGCCCTCCGGCGGAAACGTCGGGCGTCCATCCTTGTGGCGGTGGACCTTCTCCGGCGCGGCGACGCGGATGCGATGGTGAGCGCCGGGAATACCGGCGCCGCCATGGCCGCCGCGCTTCTCACACTGGGCCGCATCGAAGGGATCGACCGTCCGGCGATTGCGGCGGTCGTCCCGACCCTGCGAGGCCGGGCCATCATGCTCGACGTCGGCGCGAACGTGGACTGCCGGCCGAAGCATCTGCTGCAGTTCGCGGTGATGGGCAGCGTCTACGCCTCCCGCGTACTCGGCGTGCACGAGCCGCGCATCGGTCTGCTGAGCAACGGGACGGAGGAGACGAAAGGAGACGAGCTGGTGATCCGGGCGGCCGAGCTCCTGCGACCCTCCGGGCTCCACTTTCTTGGCAACGTGGAAGGGCGAGAGTTTTTCGACGGCGTCGTGGACGTGCTCGTGTGCGATGGGTTTGTCGGCAACGTCGTCCTGAAGTTCGGCGAAGGGCTGGCGCTCGGCATTTTCACGCTCCTCCGCGAGGAACTCAGCCGCGGACTTCTGGTGCGGCTCGGTGTAGCGCTGGCCCGGCCGCGGCTTCGCGCGCTGGCCCGCAGGATGGACCATACGGAGTACGGTGGGGCGCCGCTTCTCGGCGTCAACGGGATCTGCATCATCAGCCATGGGAGCTCCAGGGAGAAGGCCGTGCGAAATGCCGTGGCGCTGGCCGCGGAGTCCGTCCGCACCGGCATGGTGGACGCGATCCGCGCCGACATCGGCCGTCTGACGGAGCTCGCGCTCGCGCAGGGATCGTCCGCTGACTAATATGGCGGCCGCCGGGTCGACGATTGTGGGATTGGGCCGGTATGCGCCCGAGCGAATTCTCTCGAACGCGGAACTGGCCCGGACCGTCGAGACGACCGACGAATGGATCCGGTCGCACACAGGCGTCCAGGAGCGGCGGATTGCCGCCCCGGACGAGGCCAGCTCTGACCTGGCCTACGAAGCGGCGCGGGAAGCCCTGCAGACCGCCGGGGTCACCGCCCGTGACCTCGACTTCATCGTCGTCGGAACGACCACGCCGGACATGATCTTCCCGTCGGTCGCCTGTCTGCTGCAGAAACGCCTCGCCGCCCGGGCCGTCGGGTGCCTCGATGTCTCGGCCGCCTGCTCGAGCTTCGTCTACGGGCTGAGCGTGGCGCACGGCGCGATCGTATCGGGGCAGGCGCGCACCGTGCTTGTTGTCGGCGCGGAGACCATGTCCCGGATCACCAACTGGCGCGACCGCGCGACGTGCGTGCTCTTCGGCGACAGCGCCGGAGCGGCCGTCCTGCGCGCGGCCAAGCCGGGCTGGGGCTTCCTGTCGTTTTCCCTGGGCGGAGACGGCGAGGGAGAGCACAACCTGTACGTCTCCGCCGGCGGGAGCCGTCGCCCCGCCTCCCGGGAGACCGTGGAACGAGGAGAGCACTTCATCTCGATGGTGGGCCCGGAAGTGTACAAGTTCGCCGTCCGCGCGATTCCCAAGGCGGCGGAGGAGGCGCTCCGCCTGGCGGGACTGGGAGCTGCCGACGTGGAGTTCATTATTCCACACCAGGCGAACGTGCGGATCATCGAGTCCGCCGCGCGCCGGCTCGGCGTCCCCCTTTCGAAGTTCTTCATCAACGTGCAGCGGTACGGGAACACCTCGGCTGCGTCTGTGCCGGTCGCACTCTACGAGGCCGTGCAGTCGGGGCGTGTGCGCGACGGCGACCTGGGCGTTCTGGTCGCCTTCGGCGGCGGGTACACATGGGGGGCCTGCGCACTACGCTGGGGCGGAGCAGTCTGAAAGATCGACCCCCATGAGGATCGCCGCCGTCTTCCCCGGCCAGGGCGCCCAGCATGTCGGCATGGGCTGCGACGTCACGCACCGATTCCCCCAGGCGCGGGCCGTCTTTGACCGCGCGAGCGCCATCCTGGGATTCGATCTTCTCCGCCTGTGCGCGGATGGACCGGAGGAGGCCCTCCGCCACACCGCGAATACGCAACCCGCCATTCTCGTGACGAGCCTCGCATGTCTGGCTACTCTTCCCCTAACTCCGGAGTGCGCCGCCGGACTGAGCCTGGGGGAGTATACTGCGCTCGTCTGCGCGGGGGCGATCGCTTTCGAGGATGCCGTGAGACTGGTCCGTCTCCGAGGGACGTACATGCAAGAGGCGTGCGCGGGATGTGACACGATGATGGCGGCGGTCATCGGGTTGACCGCCGATCAGATCCGAGCCCTCTGCGGGGAGTACCGGCACCTCGGCGTCGTCGAGCCGTCCAACTTCAACAGCCCCGGCCAGGTGGTGATCGGGGGAGAGACCGCGGCGGTCCGCGCGACGCTGGAGGCTGCGTGCGCGCACGGCGCGCGCCGCGCCGTCCCACTGGCTGTGAGTGCGCCGTTCCACACCAGCCTGATGCGGCCGGCCGCCGACCGGCTGGCCGCGGACCTGGAGCGCCTGCCCATCCAGAGGGCCCGCATCCCCGTCTTCGCCAACGTGTCCGCATCGCCGGTGCGCGAGCCGGACGAGATCCGGCGGGCCCTGCTTGCCCAGGTCGCCTCTCCCGTCCTGTGGGAACAGTCCGTGCGGGCGATGCACGACGCCGGCGTCCGCCTGTTTGTGGAGGTGGGACCCGGGGCGACCCTGAGCGGGATGATCCGGCGCACGGTCCCGGCGGAGACCTGCCAGGTCGCAGACGTCTCGTCACGGGATGCCGCCGCGCTCGTCCTCGCGCAGGGGCGGGCTGGATGAGTGTCCGGCGCGTCGCGCTCATCACCGGCGCCTCAGGGGGGATCGGCGGAGCCACAGCCATGCGGCTGGCCCGGGACGGCACCGCCATCCTTATTCACTACGGCCACAACGCCACAGGGGCGGAGCACACGCTCCGGCAGGTCGAGGAGGCCGGGGGAACGGGCCGAATTGTCCAGGCCGACGTGGCATCGGCGGACGCCTGCCAGCGACTGTGCGAGGACGCGATCGCCTGGCAGGGCCGTCTCGACATCCTCGTCAACAACGCGGGAGTAACGCGTGATCGCCTGCTGCTTCGGATGCGCGATGAGGACTGGCACGACATCATGGCCGTCAACCTGCACGGGACGTTCTACTGCACCCGCGCCGTGCTGCGGGAGATGCTGCGGCAGCGCTGGGGGCGCATCATCAACATTACGACCATCGTCGCGGAGGCCGGAAACCCCGGACAGGCGAACTACATCGCGGCCAAGGCGGGAGTGATCGGATTCACCAAGGCGGTCGCGCGGGAGGTCGCCGGCCGAGGGATTACGGTGAATGCGGTGGCTCCCGGCTGGATTGATGCCGGGCTCACGGCCGGGCTGACCGCGGACCAACGGGCCCGGATTGTGGACCAGGTTCCCATGGGCCGGACGGGCCGACCGGACGATGTGGCCGCGGCGGTGGCGTTCTTCGCGTCCGAGGAGGCTTCGTATGTCACCGGGCAGGTGTTGAACGTGGACGGCGGGCTCGTCATGCGCTAGTCAGGGGGTGGTCGTGGGATGGCACCGGTGTTCGATCGAGTGAAGGCGATTGTTGTGGAACAGCTCGGCGTGGAGGCCGATCAGGTCACGCCACAGTCGAAGTTTGTCGAGGATCTCGGAGCAGACTCGCTCGACGTTGTCGAACTCGTCATGGCCCTCGAGGAAGAGTTTGACCTGGAGATCCCCGACGAAGATGCGGAGAAGATTGGCACGGTTGGAGAGGCGGCGAAATACATCGAACGTCACGCCGAAGCCCCCGCGGAGTAGGCTGGCCGAGCACGCCCGCCGCCCCCGCGCGCCCGCCGGAGGGGCCCCCCCTCCACCGGGGCAGCACGCATCCGAGTCCCGATGGCGCAATGAACGGCACAGGCGGTTCTGCGCCGAGCCCGCGGGCCCAGCACGACACGCCCCAGAGGATGCGGGATAGAGAGGACGCTATGGACAGGCGAGTGGCGATCACCGGCATCGGCGTTGTGAGTCCGATCGGCACTGGCAAGGAGGCGTTCTGGAACGCGCTCCTGGAAGGCCGGTCCGGGGTGCACCGCATTTCCTCGTTCGATCCCGCCGCGTTCGACTGCCAGATCGCCGCCGAGGTGACAGACTTCGATCCCGGAGCGTTCCTGGATCGCAAGGAGGTCCGCCGCAACGACCGATTCGTCCATTTCGCCGTCGCCGCCACGCGCATGGCGCTCGAGGACGCGGCGTTCGCGATCACCCCTCGCATTGCAGACCGGGTCGGGGTCATCATCGGGACCGGGATCGGGGGAGCCCGGACCTGGGAAGACGCGCACCAGACTCTCCTGGAGCGCGGCCCGGGAAAGGTCAGCCCCTTCTTCGTCCCGATGATGATCATCAACATGGCCTCGGGGATCGTGAGCATCCACATCGGCGCCCGGGGGCCCAACTTCTCGGTCGTGTCCGCCTGTGCCACCGGAGGCCACGCGATCGGAGAGGCGTTCCGCCTGATCCAGCGCGGGGACGTCACGGCGATGATCTGCGGGGGGACGGAGGCAGGCGTGACCCCGCTCAGCCTGGCTGGATTCTGCACGATGAAGGCCATGAGCACCCGCAACGACGCGCCCGAACGGGCGATGCGGCCCTTTGACGCGACCCGGGACGGGTTCGTCATGGGCGAGGGTGCCGGGATCCTGCTCCTCGAGGACTGGGAGCACGCCGAGCGCCGCGGGGCCCACATTTACGCGGAGATGGCTGGGTACGGCATGAGCGCGGACGCGTACCACATCACGCAGCCCGACCCGGAGGGGGACGGCGCCGCGCGCGCGATGCAGCAGGCACTCCAGGACGCCAGGCTGGAGCCGGCACAGATCGGATACATCAACGCGCACGGGACGAGCACCCCGTACAATGACAAGTTCGAGACCCTCGCCATCAAGCGCGTCTTTGGCGAGTACGCCTGGAAGGTGCCGATCAGCTCGACGAAGTCGATGACCGCCCACTTGCTCGGCGCAGCCGGCGGGGTTGAGTTGATCGCCTCCGCCCTCGCCCTCGAGCATCAGGCCGTCCCACCCACCATCAACTACGAAGTCCCCGACCCCGACTGCGATCTCGACTATGTGCCGAACGTCCCCCGGACCGCCCGCGTCGATGCCGCGATGTCCAACGCGTTCGGATTCGGCGGGCACAACGCGACGCTGATCGTGCGGAGGCCGGCCTGACGGTGGACGGCCTGTCACCCGAGCGGGAGGCGCTGCTCGCCGATCTGGAAGTGAGGCTAGGCACCAGGTTCCGAGATCGGTCGCTTCTGCACACCGCGCTTGTGCACGGCTCAGCCGGTCCCGAGGGCAGGAGCCGGCACGGCGATAACTATGAGCGGCTCGAGTTTCTCGGGGACGCCGTGCTCAACCTCGTGATCAGCGACCACCTGTATCGGCTGTTCCCTACGCGCCTGGAGGGCGACCTCGCCCGCCTGCGGGCGGCCATCGTCAGTGAAGGTCCTCTCGCCCGCGTAGCCCGCACGATGGATTTGGGGCAGTACATGCTCCTCGGTCGGGGCGAGGAAAAGGGCGGCGGTCGCACGCGGACGTCGCTGCTCGCCGACGCCCTCGAGGCGGTCGTCGGGGCGGTATATGTGGACTCGGGCTATGGGGTGGCCCACTACTGCGTGACACGGTGGTTCGGGGACGAACTCGCCCGGCTGGAGGAACCCGGCGAGGGAGATTACAAGAGTCAGCTTCAGGAGATCGTCCAGCAGCGCGAGCGGCGGCTGCCCCGCTACCGGATCGTCGGGCAGGAAGGGCCCGAGCACAGCCGCGTGTTCGTCGCGGTCGTCGAGGTGAACGGGCGTAACGTCGGAGAGGGGCGGGGACGGAGCAAGAAAGAGGCCGAGCAGGCGGCAGCGCAGCGGGCGCTTGCGCAACTCAGGCGGGGCCGGGCCGTGTGAAACATCTCTGGGCGCCGTGGAGGCTGCAGTATATCAAAGCCGCGCCTGTGGAGGGGTGCATCTTCTGCGCGCTCCCCCGGGAAGGACGGGACCGGGAGAACCGGATCCTGGTCCAGGGAGAGAAAGCGTTCGCCATCCTCAACACCTTCCCGTACAATTCGGGGCACCTCATGGTCGTGCCGCACCGGCACGTCGCTCAGCCCGGCGAGCTGGAGGACCCGGAGATCTTGGAGGTGTTCCACCTCACCACCGCAGCGATGCAGGCCATCGAGGAGACCTACCATCCCGCAGGGTTTAACATCGGTCTCAACATCGGCCGCGCGGCCGGCGCCGGGATCGCCGATCACCTTCACATCCACGTCGTGCCCCGCTGGATCGGTGACACCAACTTCATGCCGGTGGTGGGCGAGGTCAAAGT